>NZ_OZ060452.1:0-332148 GCF_964059235.1 Candidatus Tisiphia endosymbiont of Nedyus quadrimaculatus | reverse complement strand
AATCAGGTCTTTTAAGAGCTTGAGCTTCTTCTATCTTGATTATGTTTGACATATAATCCTGCTTTGTTTATGGCCTGCTTTTTTATGAATTTTATATTCAAATCATTTGAGTATATCATTAAACAAATTGTTTTATTGGTAGTTTAACTATATCTGTAAGGCTAGTGCTGTTATCACAGTTGTAAGATAATTTGGGTTCAATAGGAATCTTACAGATTAAAGGTATATTATATTCTTTGGCAAAATTTTCTCCACTATTACCGTTAAATATCTGAATTTTCTTTCCCGAACTTGGTTCAACTAGATAGCTCATATTTTCTATAATACCTAAAATTGGTAAGTTAAATTTTCTGTATAAATCAATCGATCTAACGACGTCTATTGCAGCCATTTTTTGTGGAGTAGTTACTATTATTACCCCATCTAGTTGATAATTTTCTAAAATACTTAAGTGAATATCACCAGTACCAGGGGGCATGTCAATAATTAAATAATCTAACTCCTGCCAATGGGTGAGAGATAATAGTTGATAAATGGTCTTGCTGGCCATTGGACCACGCCAAACAATGGCTGAGTGATCCTTAATAAGAAATCCGATAGAAATAATTTCAATGCCTCGCGATTTTAAAGGGGTCATTTTATTATACACTATTTCTGGTACACCACTAATACCAAATATTTGCGGAATTGACGGACCATAAATATCAGCATCCACTATTCCCACCTTGTACCCTTCAAGATTTAGTTGCTCCGCTATCAATGCTGTTATAGTAGATTTACCAACTCCCCCTTTACCGGATGCCACCAATATTATCTTCTTTACTCCATCAATGAAATGCTTAACTTTTGGATTAGTTGATTTTTTAGCTACACCTTTGCTACTAGTTAAAACTATAGTTATTTTTCCAATATTAGGTATTTCATTTAATTTATTAATAGCTTTAATTTTTATTTCATCGATTTCCTTGGAATCTTTACCAAGAATATCAATGGCAAACCCAATATTTTTATCCTTAATTATAATATTAGATATAATACTGACTAATTTTGTATTGTCACTAAAAGTGATATCTGAAATTTTATTTAGTATTTGTTGCTGGTTTATATCAATCATAGTTTTTAAGTAAAATGAAGCTATTATACAGGTTAAATTAGTATATTTATAAACAATAATATTACTGTTATAGTAGTTTTCTTGCTCTAAGATTCATCTTTTTTAAAAAGAGATAATAAATCACTGGAAGTACCTTAATTTTTAGTTTAATTTAACCTCAGTTCGATATAAGAATTATTAATTCTTATATCGAACTGGCTTTGTTATAAGGAAAAATGCACTCTTGAAGCGTCTGACGCGAGTGCATTTTAACTTTTTTCATCATTCAATATGTGATTTTAATTATTAAAATCACATATTGAATGGAGTGTTATATTTTAACAATCAGGTGGGCAGCCGCTTCAAACCTGATTGTTTCTATATATAACATTGAATTCGATGTAACAAGTTACATCGAATTCAGGTTAATTTATATATTAGAGATTTAAAATATTATGGTTTTTTATGGAAGATATTAATTATTGGGACAACTCAAGGTATGAATCTCAGCCTATATTTTTACTAAATATCTCTTTCCCCCCTTCTAATTTGTTTATAGAACCGCGATATTGTTACAACCAAGATTTATTATTTCAATTTTCGCTACTGTATTTCCTTGCTATCGTTCAACCAAATCTTCAATATCTATAAACACTATAATAAATATAAGGTTAATAAATGATAGGATATCAGCAAGAACACAAAAGCCTAACGAGAGAACAAAAAGAAGCAGTAGGGTTATTATCGATTGGGACTTTTTTGGAATATTTTGATCTGATGCTTTATGTGCATATGGCTGTACTGTTAAATGAGTTGTTTTTTCAATCTGCTAACTCTTTGACGGCTTCTTTGAATACTGCCTTAGCTTTTTGTTCTACTTACGTTTTAAGACCATTAGGAGCTTTAATATTTGGTTGGATAGGGGATAATATTGGTCGTAAGGTTACCGTAGTCGTAACAACTACTATGATGTCTATTTCTTGTGTTGTAATGGCTACTCTTCCAACGTATGCAGAAATTGGTATTACCGCTTCTATACTGGTTACTATATGCCGTATGGTTCAAGGTATGTCTTCAATGGGTGAAGTAATAGGAGCTGAAATATACGTTACTGAAATAACAAAACCACCAGTACAATATCCTGCTGTATCTATGATAACTATATTCTCTAGTTTAGGAGGGTTTGCTGCCTTAGGAGTCGCATCTCTTGCTATTAAACAAAATTTTAATTGGCGTTATGCTTTTTGGGCTGGAGCAGGAATTGCATTAGTAGGTTCTATTGCTAGAACTAAACTTAGAGAAACACCTGATTTTGCAAATGCAAAAAGTAGACTAAAAAATATTATTAAAAAAGCTGGGTTTAACAATGACTCAATAGAGTCCAATCCAATTGTACAAGAAAAGGTTAAAATAAAATCTTCAATTTCTTTATTTTTAATTCAATGTGCATGGCCAGTATGTTTTTATTTTATTTACTTTCATTGTAGCAATATTCTTAAAAGTTCTTTTGGTTATAGTGGTGAACAAATAGTAGATCATAATTTCATTATCTCTATAGTACAAGTTTTGAGCTTTATAATATGGACTTATTTAAGTTGTTACATATATCCATTAATTCTTCTGAAAGTTAAATTAATAATATTTTCTGTTATCGTCTTAATATTTCCTTATTTATTAAATAATTTAAGTTCTCCATCAGATTTACTTATACTTCAACTAGTAACTATTATGTTTTCACTTTCATACTCTTCCGCTATGCCTATTTTCTATAAACATTTCCCTGTATTTAAGCGTTTTACTTATGCAAGTTTCTTATATGCTTTATCTCGGGCTTTTAATGTGATAACATCATTCGGACTCGTTTATTTAACAGATTATTTTGGAAATTATGGTATATTAATTGTAATAGTTCCTACAATTTTAGGTTTTGCATTTGGGTTAAATCATTTTGGAAACCTAGAGAAAGAAGTAGGGAATTATCCTCAAAGAGATCTAAATTAAGTAAGTTATTACTGATTAAAGCCGTTAAACATGATCTCTCTAATTCTTCTATTATTTTATTGAGTTCAAGGTATATAGCAAGAGGTATGAAGTAAGCCAAAGTCTCTTCTATTATCTTTTTAATTTTCTCGGGAGACTTAGCACTAATAGTTCTTAAATTATGTAATCTATCAAATAATTTGATGTGTAATACATCCTTTTTATATTGAGAGAATAGTAAGTTTACGGTCTCTCCCTCACTAATTTTTCTATCTATTTTAATTCTTGTCAAGTCTTGCACTTGACTAGCCACGTGACTGCCAAAAATATAGGCAATCATGGGTTCGGTCAGTTTTGTATCTTCAATGGTATCGTGTAGTAATGCGGTAACAATCATGTCAGTTCTGAAATATCTTGGAATTTTTAGTGCTGTGTATTGGGCAACCATATACGCCACTTCAATCGGATGCGAGTAATATGGCTCGCCGGATTGTCTCATTTGATTGCCATGATATTTTTTAGCATAGTAGATACCTTTTTTGACTTCATCAATGTCTATTTGTTGCTTTACTTTTGTATTTAGCAAAATTAATTCATTAAGCAACCTCTCAGCATATGCACAATACTGGTATCTTGAATTATCCCAATAGTTAATATCTTCCATAAGAAACCATAATATTTTAATTATAAAGTTATTTTAAACTAAAATTTTAACAGTTTAAAGCATTTACTACTTTTTATTTTTAAAAAGATGCATATTTTCTAATCTTGTTGTATAAATTAACCTCAATTCGATGTAACAAGTTAATACTAGACCTAGTATCATCTCTATTGTGGGTGATGTCACCCCTGCGTAGGCAGGGGTCTAAAGAAGTAGCAAGGATTAAGTGCTTAAACATTTTTAGATCCCTGCCTTCGCAGGGATGACATCAAGCGTGCAGAGAATAATAATTATTCTTACATCGAACTGAGGTTAAATTACAGTTTATCATCTATAAAAACAATATCCAATAATTCACTAGTGTAAATTGTAATAGATATCTTTCGAAACTTGCTTATGTTAGGGAATTTGCAAGAAATACTTTACTGCAAACCGCAGCGTACTCTAGTATACATGAGGATTCGGGTAGCGGATCATTGTCCAAATTACCAGCAGAAGTAGAATTATGCAAGAGGTATATTATTCATCCTTATATACTCCCCACAATACTGTTTTAGGTAGCCATCCAGTATAATTTTTGCAGCACACCTGACAATAATCTTGTTTGCATTTATTAAGTAGGCAACGGACATAATTACTTACTCTTGCAACAATTTTATGTTGATCATTAGCTACTCGAGTCAGAGCTACTAACTCGGGACTTACCACAATCACCGATCTTTTACCGGACAATACACTTGAATGTACCCAGCCTCCTTCTCCTTTTGTATCACGAATTTGCCTCCATTGTTCATATTCTGCAATAATTTCTACTGGTTCACCTTTTTTAACAAATACCCATTCTATAGGTGTATTTATCGAAGGACCAACTCTAGCATTTACCTCATTAGCCTTTATTGAGGCAAATCTAGGTATCGGTAATTTCTGATTATCAGCTTTTGTTAGTAAAGGTGTAATGGTCAAGATTATAATCAAAATATATGACTGTTGCTTTAGTAACTTGATTGCCATGGTTATTCTTAATCATTCTCTTCTAATTCACGCAAAGCATCATCTCGTTTAGCTATTACATAATTACCTGATCTAAATTGCCCTTTGATACGATTTATTTCATATTCACTAAGACCAATAAATTTTAAAATTGTTCCACCAAGCTGTAACCCCGTCTCATAATTTTCTGGTATGATTGTTGTTGCTCCAGCATCATAAAATTCTCTAGCCTTCTCTAGATTTTTTAATCTGACAATAACTTCAAGATCTGGAAAATGACTTGAAATTGTTCGAAGAGATTTTTTGATAGTAACACTATTATTCATTGTAAGTACTAGAGTTAAAATCCTTTCTGCTCCCACAGCTTTTAGCGTATCAATCTGTGATACATCTCCTTTAAAAACTGGAAATCCATTAGCTGTTTCTGCTTTTACAATCTCGTCATTAACATCTAGTGCTATATAATTGATTCCTTCAGCTTCCAGTACTAATGCTACCATTCTACCAACACTACCAAAACCGGCAATTATTATATGGTTTGTTAAATCTCTTGCTCCAAGTTCTATAATTTGTATTGGAGTCTTGCCAAGTTGTTTATCAAGTCTTTCAGCAAGTTTTTTTCCTAAAATTGCCAGTAATGGAGTTAGTGCCATAGTACATGTCACCACTAACAACAGAACATTAGCAGTACTCTCTCTAATAACTTGAGTTTCTTTACCAAGACCGAATAAGATAAAAGCAAATTCTCCACCTTGTGATAATAATAAACCTGCATGCAAGGCTACTCCTTTATTAAAACCAAATAAAATGCAAGAGGCGGCAATAATTAGCGTTTTTACTACAATCAAGGCAATAGAACAAGTTAGTATAGTTGATATTTGAGCGTATATTTCTTGAGCGTCAATATTCATTCCAACGCTCATAAAAAATAGTCCTAGCAATAAGCTTTTGAAAGGGTATATACTTTCTTCAGCTTGCAACCGAAATTCTGTTTCTGCAACCAAAACACCTGCAACAAAAGCTCCTAAAGCAAGTGATAAACCAAAATATTCCGTGGCCCAAGCTGCAGATAGAACTACCAATAAAGTCATGGAAATTGGTAGCTCGTTTATATCACCATTGTCTGATGAAATTAACCCAAATAAAGGTCTTAGTAATACTCTACCTGCAACAAATATTGCAAATAGCGCTATGATAGCCTTAAGCAAAGCTGTTCCTAGAGCTATCGCTAACGAATCTTTACTATCGCTAGCAAACAGTGGTACCATAACTAGCAATGGCACAACTGCTAAATCTTGTAATAACAAGATAGCTAGGGATATACGACCTAGTTGAGTTGATTGGCTACGACTTTCCTCAATAACTTGCATAACAAGGGCAGTTGAGGATAAAGCAAGACCACCTCCAATAATAATGGCAGCACTACTATTACCGCTAATTAATACAACAACGGCAGCAATTACTATAGCTGTAGTTAACACTTGTAGTGAGCCAAGACCAAATACATACCGCCTCATTACCTTTAATCTTTCAAAAGATAATTCTAAACCTATAGCAAAAAGTAAAAAAACTACTCCTAATTCTCCTAGTAATTTTGTTTGATCATATGTTACAATCTTAAATCCATGGTCTCCAATTACTGCTCCTGCAATTAAATAACCCAAAACAGGGCTTAGATTAAGGCGTTTAAGTATTGCTACAACAAATACAGCTGTTCCTATTAAAATTATAATATTGATAAGAATATGCTCTTCCATTTACACCTTTTCCCCAGAAGTATTAATACATTATTTTTTAAATACACTAAGTAGTTTTCAGTAAAAAATCTAATATTTTTAATTTATTTTTTGCTCCACATCTCTTCCAACTTAAAATACTCTCTAGTTTCTGGATAGAAAATATTAATTAATACATTTCCAGCATCTATTAATACCCATTCAGATGTTCCAAGCCCTTCAATATTAGTATCGATATTAGCTTGATGTTTTAACTCTAAAGCTAAATATTCAGCAATTGCTCCAACATTTTTAGTTGAACGCCCGCTTGCAAAAATAATATATTCAGCTAATGTAGTTTTTTGTCTTATATCTATTACTAGTATATCTTCTGCTTTTTTTTCTTCTAAACATTTAACCATAAACTCTTTCAATAGTTCGGTATTTTCTATCATAATTATCTCCAATTGCTAAAGTAATCTGAGGTTATACTCGATGAAAATCAACAATTGCGTTGTCGTTGTCCAAGACCTGCGGTACTCACGTACTAGTGTACGCTGCGCTCCTCGGCTTGGACACTCCTAGCACTTGTTGATTTTGATCTTCGTCTACCAACTCTTCATTTATGAGCAGTATACCATACTATTTCACGCCAATTCGGGATAAGAATTAACTAATTCTTATCCCGAATTGGGGTATTTTTCTCCCTTATTTGCCAACACCCAACTACTATCCAAATAATCATTACCATACTTATGCAAATATTCCTGATATTTACCTTTAAAATCAGTGATAGTTCGGTGGGATAGAGCAATAATCCTTGTGGCTATGTTGCTAGCAAAATCTCGATCATGAGTTACTAATATTAGAGTTCCTTGGTAGTTAATTAGAGCTTTTTTTAACATATCCTTAGATTCAATATCTAAGTGATTAGTTGGCTCATCTAGTACCAATATGTTACTTTCTTCCAATATAATTTTTGCTAGTAATAAACGTGCTCCTTCCCCTCCACTTAAATTTAGAATATTCTTGCTTACTTCATCTTTACTGAATAATAATTGACCTAGTACACTACGTAGCACATTATCACTTTCAGTAGGTATTTGGTTGGATAACCAATCAATAACACTCATACTTTCATTTAGCAATTCATGATGATCCTGAGCAAAATAGGAAATTTGAGTTTCATATCCCCATTCATAACTTCCTAAATCTGCAAGTGTTTTATCAAGAAGAATTTTTAATAAAGTGGATTTACCAATACCATTTGGGCCAATAATAACAATTTTTTCCGCACGCGAGACAGTAAAATTCACATTATTTAATATTTTTTTATCCTCGTAGCTTTTAGAAATACCCTGAACTTTTAACGCTAATTTTCCAGATGGCCTTTTTTGCTTAAAATTAAAATATGGGCTAACACGTGAACTTTTTTGGATATCAGGTAATTCCATTTTTTCTATTTGTTTTTCTCGGGATGCAGCCTGTCTAGCTCTAGTGGCCAACGCTCTAAACCGGTCAACGAAACTCTGCATAGTAGCAATTTTTTTCTCTAAATGAGAGAATTCTTTAAGTTTTTGTTCGGTAACCAACTGTTTATCACGAACAAAAATATCATAATTACCAGTATAAGTCTTGATAGTACCATAATCTATATCAAGAATATGTGTAGAAATATTATTAAGAAAAGCAAGATCGTGTGAAATAAATACCAAAGCACCTTTGAATTTCTGTTTTAGATAATTTTCTAGCCAATAAATTGAGACTATATCAAGATGGTTTGTTGGTTCATCAAGTAACAATATATCAGGATTATTGAATAAACTTTGTGCCAATAACACCCTAAGTTTATAACCCCCGGATAAAACGGATAAAGGCTGATAATGATATTTTTCTTGTATTCCTAAACCAAGCAGTAACTCAACTGCAAAAATTTCTGATATATATCCATCATTGTCAGCTATAATTTCTTCCAACTCACCTAAGCGATAACCGATTTCCTCATCACATTGATCATTACATTGAGATTTTTCTAGTAATTCTTCCTTTTCTTGCAAAGCTTGCCATAATTCATTCCTACCAGCAATAACAGTGTTAATAATTGAAGTATTTTCATAAAGAAACTGGTCTTGTTTCAAGCAACCAACACGAGCATTCTTAAGTATATTGACTTCACCAATACTTGCTTCCTCTTCTTTGATTAAAACTTTAAAAAAAGTAGATTTACCAGCACCATTTGCTCCAACAAGCCCATACCTATTACCTTTCTTAATATGCAGGCTTACATCAGTAAATAATATTTTTGCACCATAGCTCATGGCTAAATTAGTTGTAATAATCATAAAGTATTATCAGGTAATATTGTCCCATTTTTTAATCGCAGCTTAACTTGCTTAAGTGATCTTGGGCTTGCATCAATCACTTCAAGTTCAACCTGTTGCTCAATATCAATTTTAGTACCAACCAAAGGCACATTACCTACTTTTGCTAAGACTAGGCCACCAATTGTATCGAATTCATCATCTTGGAGTTTTAGTTTCACACCAAGAGCTAATTCGAGATCCTCAACTTTCACTCGAGCATTTGATAAAATTGTATTATTATTGATAATTCTGAAACTATCATTATCTGATTTCTTATCAGGCTCATCATCTATTCTACCAACTATCTCCTCCATAATATCTTCCATGGTTACAATACCGTCAGTTCCACCATATTCATCCACAACTATCGAGATCTGCACACGATCTCTTCGCATTTTTGCTAGTAAATCTATCAATTTCATTGAAGGAGCAGAGATGATAGGTTTACGAATTATTTTTTTTAGCTGCAACTCTTGATTTGTAATAAGTTGCTTAGTAACAAGGATCTTGAACAAGTCTTTTATATGAATAAAGCCAACTATATTATCCAAAGTTTCATCATAAACTAATGTTCTAGTATTAGGTATTTTGCTATTAAGCATTTGGCTTAACTCATCTATACTGGCAGTTAATTTTACTGCCTTAATATCAGATCTAGGGATCATTACATCTTCTACAGTTTTATGACCAAATTTCAGAAGATTCATAAAAATCTTTTTTTCTTCTAACGTCATTTTTTTACTGTTAGATTTTAGCTTTTTAATTACATCATAAAAATTATCCTCTAGCTTCTCTTTGGAAAACAGCCGAGAGAAAAAAGATTTAAGAGCAACAATTTTTGAAGGATTTTTCAGCATAGCCCTTTTAGAATTAATAGATGTAAGGTTTTCTTTTTTCGAAGAAGTGGACAGAACCTAATATGGGGAGGCAATAGCAAAACCCTTTAATATCTCTATTTCTAAATTTTCCATAATATCTGCTTCCTCGTCATCTTGGTGATCGAAGCCAAGTAAATGTAAAATACTATGTACCAAAAGATGGATAAAATGATCCCCAAAGGCTTTATTTTGACTTATAGCTTCGCTTTGAATTATTTCATAGCCAAAAGCTATGTCCCCCAAATACATATAATGTACATTAGGAGTAAATTCAAGTAAATGCCGAAAGTCTAATTCTATATCAGGAAATGATAGTACATTTGTAGCTTTTGCTTTGCCACGAAATTGGCTATTCAAATTTAACATTTCATTATTATTAGTCAGTAATATTGCTAACTCAAACTCTGCAACTCCCTTAAAATTCTTATATTTACTTAGTATAGCACCAATAACCTTCTTCACTAATAGTTTATTGATAAATTTTTGATTTTTCCAATCTTGACAAGTTCGAATAATCTCTACATTGATTTTCATGATATAGTTTCTTGGCTGAAAATGCTCAATAATATTATATAACAATATCTTGCAGATAATACCAAAAATTTTTCTTAGTGGTAGCATTAGTTTGTGGTATCTTGTTAAATAGTTTATAATAATTACTATTAACTAGTTAACCTCAAGTATCGATGTAACAAGTTACATTGTTAAGCATCAACTGCGAACGATGTCACCCCTACGAAAGCAGGGGGCTAAAGAAATAGCCTAATAGGACAGTTGATCATTTTTAAGATATATACTTTAGCAGGACATCGAGACTATTAATATAGATGTCTTACATCGAACTCAGGTTAGTTAAGCAATTACAATATATTTATGATAAAAATAGGCAATATTCAGCTACCTCATCCGGTGATATTAGCTCCAATGTCTGGTGTTACTGATCTACCATTTAGAAAGTTAGTGAAAAAATTTGGTGCAGGACTTGTCGTTTCTGAAATGGTAGCAAGTAGAGCGATGATTATTGAAACAAGACAATCTTTGCAAAGATGTGCGATTATTGGGGACGATGCTACTGGTTCATGTGTACAGATTGCTGGGTGCGAACCTGATATAATAGCAGAATCAGCTAGAATGAATGAGGATATGGGGGCAAAGATTATTGATTTAAACTTTGGTTGTCCAGCTAAGAAAGTAGTAGGAGGATATTCTGGTTCAGCTTTAATGAGAGATGAGAAATTAGCTGCAAAAATTTTAGAAACTACGGTAAAATCTGTCAAAATCCCAGTAACTTTAAAAATGCGGACTGGTTGGGATGATCAAACTAAAAATGCTCCAAATTTAGCAAAAATAGCCTATGATGTTGGAGTGCAAATGATCACTATTCATGGCAGAACAAGATGCCAGTTTTATTCAGGTCAAGCAGATTGGGAGTTTATAAGGCAAGTTAAAGATGTGGTGAGGATTCCAGTTATCGCTAATGGAGATATTACTTCTTTGTCTAAAGCCAAGGAATGCTTACAAAAATCAGGTGCTGATGGCATAATGGTTGGTCGGGGAGTATATGGTAGACCATGGTTTATTTCTCAAATAGCACATTATCTTAAAACTGGAGAAGAACTCCCGCCACCTTCAATAGCAGAGCAGCTAGAAATAATACTGAGTCATTATGATGCTATGTTAGAGTATTATGGAAATGATACAGGTGTTCAGCTAGCTAGAAAACATATAGGTTGGTATAGTAGTGGTTTAGCAAACTCAGCTGAATTTAGAGGAGGGGTTAATATGATGACTGATCCAATTCAGGTTAAAGAAAAGATCATGGAATTTTATGGAAATTCTTTTAACATCGTGACCCCAAAACTCTAGCTATCTGATAGGACTAACTTCCCTAGGACGGCTATTGTTCCTAATAGCAGGAGGAGATGTAGTAGGACGAGATGGATAGGTATTCATCGATTTTCTAATGGTATTAACTTTTTGCTTGGCTTTTTCAAGATCCATTGTTTTTGCATGAGCTTGGCGTAATGTTGTTCCTATGTTTTTAGATTCTTCAGTGGTAAGAATTGCCTCGCCTTTTGCCATTTTAATTAAATTATCCACAACGAAAGCCCCACAATCTTTATCATTTTGTTGTTGCTCAGTGTGTAAATCTACTATTTTAGCATCAGGACAAACTTTTTTAACCATATCTACTAAATCCACTCTTGTGTCTATATCTGTTCCCATAGGATCATTATAGGTAAACACTATACCTCCCTCGTTGTCTTTAGTGATTGCTAAACTAACCCAATGTTCGTGTCCAGTGTTAAGGGGTATAATAACCGCTTCCTTGTTATCTACTATTAAATCACTATACACAGCTTTATAAAGAGTTTCCTTTAATAAACTTTCTTCTCCTATAGAAGCATGAGTAATAATAGAAACCTTTGTTTGATCTACAGACGCTTTTAATACATTGCCAATATCATCTTCGTCATATAAATAATCTAGTTTAGTTAATTTGCTACCCTCAGGCAATGAATGTTCTACCTCATTTTGTCTAGTTGATACCCCCCTTTCATCTGCCACTTGCTGAAGGGTATTGGTAATTCTTTTAGCATTTTCTTGTTTATACTCATTTAAATTCTCTTGCATATCCTTAATAGTTAAGCTGTTAATGCCAGGAACAGCTTCCCTTTGCTTAACTTCAGCAACAATATCAGCCCTTTTCCCATGACCTTGAGCTAATGGGATACAGCCATTAGTTAAATTTTCGACCGAGCCTCCTTGAGTTATAGTATATTTAGCCTGTTTGGCAATATTCTGAAGTCTCAATGGATCAGATAGGTCAAAATATATATCAACAGGGTTTATTTCTGCTATATTAAGATCTTTTTGGAATTGTTGAGATAATTGTGATATATAATTTTCTAGTTTTTTAGCTCCACCAATTTTATCTTTTAAAATTTCCTCAACTTCTAGCTTAATACCTAATTGTTGGTTTTGGTCGTTGATACCAAATTTGGTCGCAATAATACTAGCCATATCATCTACAGATGAAGGATTGCTGGCTACTATAACTCTAGTATTTTTTCCTAGTTCTTTTGCAGCAAACATAACCTCAGTCAATCTTTCTTTATTAGGCAATTTCCCTGACACTAATATGTTAGGAGGTCTTTTTAGAATTTCCGACTCTATTAAATTGCTAACTTGCATAGATTGGATGTGCGAAGTTTTTTCTTGTACTACATGCTTTTCAGCCACAGCCCTAATTTGGTCGTTAGCATTGGCAAAAAACACGTGATTGGCCTGTGCAAGAAGAGGTGGCCAGTAGTTATAATATGGCAAAGTTTGATTATATGCATTATAATTACCAAAGGTAAAACAAGTTTGAACACCTGATTTTTTTAATGCTGCTAAATCATTTGTATCAATTATAGGTTTTTCCATGTTTGAATTATATTGAATATTAAGTATAGGCGTTTCTCCTTGTTTAACTTCATGCAATATTTCACTTATTATATTATCCTTATTTAGTTTGCCATTTTGAATGTTATATTTAAGTTCCCTAGTTGGTATGTTTAAGTCAAAATTAGCCACTATAATATTCTGCTGAGTCTCTTGACCTACATGACCATTAATATTAAATAACCTTACCTTATTTTCTTTTTTACCTGTTTTTGCCATACGTACTCCAAAGTCATCATATCTAATGACTATCATCTTAAACGAAAAAACAAGTCTATACAAATCAATTATATATCTAAACCAGTATTGATAAATTGTGCAGCCTCATTGTATTTTAAGTTAAATTTTACAGATATAGTTGCATAATAATCTCACCCCCTTTAATAATATACTATATATAAGCCTGCACTAATATATTATTTAATTGGTAGAGGGATGGTTAGGTGGTAATAGTAATTGCCTATGGAAATAATTAGGTAAAAATAATGCATTGGAATGATGTTGACGAAATTGCTATAAGTTTAGAAAAAAATTATTCCGATGAGGATATATCTGAATTAACACTAAAAGATCTTGAGGACTTAATAAAATCATTGAGTGATTTTGATGACCACGAAATTGAGACAAATAAAGAAGTGTTAAAAGAAATTCTCGAGGCTTGGAAAGAGATTAAAGATAGTAATTTTGAAGATTAATTATATACTCTTCTGCTTTGAAGAAGAGCTATCACAAATACTTGCGGAGAATGTATACTCGGTGAACTTCAAGAATTGGCGTCGTCGTGTCTAAAGATCTCCGCTGCTCACGTACTAATGTACGCTCCGCTGCTCGACTTTGACACTCCTAGCTCTTCTTGAAGTTGACCTTCGTCTACCAACTATTCATTTACGAGCAGTATACGTAACTTGTACCTCATGTAGTTCATCTATAGCTAGCCTAAAGAAGGTTTTAGCCATAATCATAGTTGATCATCGTTTTTGGTTAAGAGGCTTAAATAACCTCAAGTATTGATGTAAGACATCGGTTTAATAGCCTAGGGTGTTATCCCTGTTCCTTCGGATGTCACCCCTGCGTAGGCAGGGGGCTAAAAATGTTCAACAGTACTTTGATCTACTTTTTTTAGATACCAGCTTTCGCTGGGATGACATAATGGCAAGCGGGGGTGACATAATGACGGCAGGGGTGACATCACCCCTAATGGCGATGATTACTTGAGCCTACTATTAATTTATTACATCAATACTTGAGGTTATAATAGATAGAACCTTCTTTAGGTTAGCTATAGAATCTAAATAATTTACAGAAATAACTTGATTTTTTTGGGAAGATAGGGCATTATCTGCGTTAAATTGAAAGAAGGGGCGTTTAGCTCAGTTGGTAGAGCATCCCGTTTACACCGGGACGGTCGGCAGTTCGAGTCTGTCATCGCCCACCATATATCCCTCAGGTTTCAGGGGGTTTATCACTTCAATAAAAAATCTGTATTCCCCTCATATGATATTTTTTCACTAAAGTTGCCGGAATACGACCCCCAAAAAACGCTCTCTTTAACTAGTTTTTTGAGGAAGGAATTATTACAAAAGTGTTAAAATGTACACCTAGTCCTCTCACCCCTTGTTTGTTACCCCCGTCATGTTAGATATTTATTATATAGTTTTTATTTTTAACGTTTTTGATATATACCTAGTAATATTGGTTCTTGGAAGATAATAATTTTATGATAAGAAAAGTAATTATATTTACTGTCATTGCTATTTCGTTGTTAGTATGTACTATATTAGTTGCGGTGAACTTTGTTGATTATAGTTCCGCCAGTAATAGTCTTGTTAATGAATTAAAAATTTCTCCTCAGAATTTAAAAAAAATAAAAATAATTAAATTTCCCATACCTTATTTGATTATTGATCACATAAAAGAGGAAGGGAAATTAGAATTAGAAAATATAGAAATTCGCTTTGTCCCATGGTCATTATTAATTTTCAGACCAAGAATTAGTGCTGTAACTATATATAGTGCCACAATATATTCAGATGAACAAGATTTTGACATTATAAACCATGATAGGCTAGTTAGTTCATTTATAACAAATGATATAATGGATATAAATTTTAATGTTAAAAATCTGAGTATTCTAAATAAAAATAACCAACCTATTCTTACTTTAAATAATTGCTCTTTATTTAAAAATAACTCTATTGCTAATAGCACTTCATTCAAAGGGGATGGAGGATATGTAGGAAAATTATCTGGGTTTTTTGAAAAAAAGGTCAACCAAATAAATCTCGATCTTACTATCTCTAATGATGATTATAATTTTCATTTGCTAGAAACCTATATAGACTCTAAACTAATAAATGGCAAAGCAGAATATTTAATACAAAATTTAGCTGATATATTACATATTCTAGTGCCAGATTTAGATTCTTTATTTAGAAGATTTAATCAGAATGAAAAGATAAATATAAAATTTGATATCTTACCTACTGGGCAACTGCTCAAGCTAGAAAATGTAACCATAGACTCTAATTCGCTTGTAGGTAATGGAGGGGTATATTTGAGCAGAAATGACAATGTTACTAGTATAATAAAATTATATTTTCCTAAAATAGACGTAAAATCACTTATCACTTCATCAAACAATATTAACCAATTTAGTGATTCAGTTTTTGGATTAAGACTTATCTTTGATAATAAATCAATCATAACGAATGTTTTAGTTGACCAAATAATATTAGGTAACGATGAGATATTAAATAATACTAAACTTTCATTTAATTTAGATAAAGGGGTATTAGTGGTCAATGATTTTTCTGGTATAATAAAATCCGGAGGAAATTTTCAATTGATAGGTAATGTAACCCAAAACTCAGTACGAAGTATATTTGATGGCACAATTTACTTGCAACATAATGACCTTAATTCTGTGTTGAATACTTTAGGTTACAAACAAGCAGTGAGTAAGAAACCTACAGCTTTTATTTTATCTTCAGATTTAAAACTAACCTTAATAGATGTCTATTTACAAAACCTTATGCTAAAAACTGACAACACTAAAGTTACAGGTAATATTACTGCTAGATTTATTGGTTCTATGCCGCATTTTATAGCGACCCTTGACTTTTCCTCGATTGATTTAAATAGAGACGATTACCCGATAATCTCACCAATGATCAAATTTGCTAAAAGTTTGTCAGAGAATATGAAAGATGAATCATACTTAGCTAAATATATTCCCATTAGGACAGCTGATTATTTAGGTAATTTTGATATTACTATAAATGATCTGCTTATAGGAAAGAATTCATTTGGCAAAGCATATATCTTAGCAAATGTCTCACCAGGTAATATTGGAATTAGTAATCTTGATATAAGAAGCAGTAGTGATTACATCAATCTTAGTGCTAGTTTGTTAGCAAGTAACATTAAACCGCAATTAACAGTTACAATAAATGAGGGCTCTCTTAATGTTAACTTTTTAACCCCTAAATCTTTACTTAATCTGCGAAATAACTTATTGAATGAATTTGACGTAGAAAAAATAGAGTTAAAATTAAATTGTGCATTATCAAAAATAATTCAGAATGATCTAGTATTACAAAATGTTAAACTTGCTTTAGCAAATAATAATGCTTTATTTAAGATTGATAACCTTGAAGCAAATCTACTTTCTGGTAAATTAAAAGCAGAAGGTAATATTTTATTAAATCCATATACTCTGAACTTTGTTTATGCACTTAATTCTATTGATTTAGCTCAATTATCTAATATTTTGCCAAGAGGATTACTAGACAATTACGGTGGAATGAGCATAAATGGAACACTTGCTACTCATGGCAATAGTTTAAAAGAATTATTGTATGAGCTTAACACTCAATCAGAGTTTGTAGTAAAAAATGCCAAGATTAGTAACTTCTCTGTTGATTCATTGATAGAAAAAATTAATAATAAAGACTATAATCTAAAGTATTTAAAAGATGATTTAGCAAAATCTATGTATCAAGGGCAAACTGAATTGAATAGTTTGCGTGGTAATCTTCAGTTAAAAAATGGAATAGTTACAATGAAAAACTTAGTATTTAATACAAAATATACTAGCGGAGCTGCATCATTAGCTATAAATATATATAATTTAGATATGGTATTATCTTCAATATTATCTTTCTATATAGCAGACTTAAATCCTAATCTAAATAATTCTAGTAATCAAAATACACCTATAAATCTTACAATAAAAACCTCAGGCACTATATTAGATCCCATAAAAACGTCAGACGAGACTGAATTGAGAAAGGCTTTAGAGAACAGAAGGAAATCCACAATTAAAGGAGAATAAATGTTATTATTAAGAATTTTAAAAGATTATAGACTGTTCGAAATATTGGTTCTTGGGGCAATTAGTGGCATGCCACTAGCTATATTATTCACTAGCTTAGTTGCTTGGCTTAAAGATTCTAATATTGATATTGCAATTATTACCACTTTTGCCGTTGCAAGACTATCCTATTCGCTAAAAGTTTTTTGGTCTCCTTTGGTAGATTATTTTAAGATACCATTATTAAAGAAATTTGGTCATAGAAAAAGTTGGCTGATACTTTGTACTATACTAATATCTTTAGTACTATTCAGTATGAGTACAGTTTTACCTAATGAATCATTAACTTTACTATATTTTCTTACTATCTGCCTTGGTTTCTTGTCAGCAACATTTGATATTAGTGTTGATGCGCTTAGGATAGATAAATTTGATCAGGAAACCCAAGCTATAGCGAGTGCTACGGCAGTATTAGGCTATAGACTTGGCATGCTGATTACTGGAGCTGGGGCTTTGTATTTTGCTGAAGCCACAAGTGATTGGTCAGCTACATTTGTGGCTATGAGTATAATTTTTGTTGTAGCAACAATTTTTATAATTACTGTCAATGAACCTACATTATTACGAGAAAATGTTGATATTTTATCTTTATTATCACTAACAAAAATAGTAATTAACCCTTTTAAGGACTTTTTTGTTAGGAAATATGCCGTTACTATTTTACTAGCAGTAATATTTTTTAAATTAGGTGATGCTATGCTTGGTGTAGTATCTATGCCATTTTATATGGAACTTGGTTATACAAAGGGACAGATAGCACTGATTATTAAATTTTATGGGGTACTAGCTACACTTGCTGGGTCTTTTGCTGGTGGAATAGTTGTATACCGACTTGGAAATTTTAAAGGGCTGATTATAACGGGAATTATACAAAGTATCACGCATTTCGCATTTATTTGGTTGAATCATCAACCAGTAAGTTCTGAAGCTTTCTGCATTGCTATTACTATAGAGAACTTTGCTGGAGCTATGGGTACTACTGCACTTGTTGGATATATTAGCAACCTTTGCAACAAACAATATTCTGCATCGCAATATGCTTTACTCAGTAGTAGTAGTAGTTTGTTTAATAACACAGTCACCGTTTCTGGTGGTAGCCTAGTAAAAATGTTGGGTTGGGATAATTTTTTTATCTTAACAATAATTTTAGCCTTGCCAGGACTTATAATATTGTTCTATCTTAATAAAAAGATTTCTAAAAGGTAAAATTATGTTAATACGATTATTGCTATTTTTTACTTGCGTAATAACATTCAGTACAAACCTACGACCTGTTTATGCTGCAAAAAAGCTTGTGTCTTCGCCACCTCAGACAAGTCTTGTCGTAGATTACAATACTGGTAGGATACTGTACGATAAAAATTCTACTACTAGAATATATCCGGCTTCATTGACAAAATTAATGACCTTGTATTTGTTATTTGAAGCAGTAGAATCTGGCAGGTTATCAATGAATCAAAGATTATATGTTTCAAAAAACGCAGAGAAAATGTTACCATGCAAATTAGGGCTTAAAGAAAAAGAAACTATTACTGTAAGAGAAGCTATTTTAGGTCTAATTATTAGATCAGCAAACGATGCAGCTGTGGTAGTAGCTGAAAATATTAAAGGTACTGAAGAAAAATTTGCTCAGTTGATGAATATTCGTGCTAGACATCTTGGTATGAAAGATACTGATTTTAAAAACGCTTCTGGATGGCATCACCCTTGTCAGAAAACTACGGCCCGAGATCTTGCTAAACTATCTATAGCTATTAAGCGAGATTTCCCTAAATATTATGCTTTCTTCTCTAGAAACAACTTTGTTTTTAGAGGCAATATTGTACGAGGACATAATAAAGTAAATGAAACTTATGCAGGAGTTGAAGGGTTGAAAACTGGTTATAATATTCCAGCCGGCTATAACTTGATTACTGCAGCAACTAGACAAAATAAATCTTTGGTTGCTATTGTTACTGGTGGTAAATCTGCTGAGTCTAGAAATATGCAAATGGTAAAACTATTAGATAGCCATTTTGACCAGCCTAGAAATGATAAGACTATGGTTAATAAATTGATAGTCAAGACAACAGTACCATCAAGAACATATGGTAAGAAAACAAAATCAACTAAAGTTGCTACAAATCTTAAAGTAAGAAACAGAAAAAGACTATAGAAGTATTATGAAAAATGTTGCTGTAGTTATTTCAGGTTGTGGATATTTAGATGGGGCTGAAATCTTTGAGACAGTTTTTACATTATTGGAACTTGATAAGCATAATGTAAATGTAAAAATTTTTGCTCCTAATAAAAATCAACATTATGTGATTAACCATCTAACTCAAGAAAAAATGTTAGAGGAACGTAATATATTGGCTGAATCAGCACGCATTGCTCGTGGTAAAATCCAACCATTAAATCAAATACGTGCTGAAGATTTTGATGCTTTAATATTACCGGGTGGGTTTGGTGCTGCACTAAATTTGTCTGATATAGGACTCAAAAATGAAAATGCTACAGTACTAAAAGATTTACAGGAAATAATAGTAGGCTTTTATAATTTATCAAAACCAATTGGAGCTATATGTATTGCTCCTGCTTTACTTGCTATAGTCTTAAGAAATCATACAAAAATTAAGGTTACTCTTGGAGAATCAAATGATCTGATAAATAAGCTAGGAGCAACAGGAGAAACTTGTAATGCTCAAGATATAGTCGTGGACGAAGATAATAGATTGGTTACTACTCCTGCTTTTATGTTAGATGCTCCTTTAGCACAAATACATAAAGGTATTAAGGGTTTAGTAATTAAAGTGCTGCAAATGTGTGCTAATATCTGAGATTTAAGCTATTTTATAAAAGATAATTGGTATTAAATAAGGAAGATATAGGCCAATATGAATAGATTAATACAAGCAGATGGGGTGCATCCTCAAACTCGTTTAACTAGAGAACAAAAAGAGGCTGTCGGATTACTTTCAATTGGTACATTTCTAGAATATTTTGATCTGATGCTCTATATACATATGGCAGGAATTCTTAATGAGCTTTTTTTCCCGAAATATGATCCCCATGCAGCACAATTACTTTCAGCCTTTGCTTTTTGTGGCACATATTTATTAAGACCTATTGGGGCATTAATTTTTGGATGGATTGGTGATACTATAGGACGTAAAGTAACTGTTATTATTACCACTTTTATGATGGCATTTTCTTGTATTATTATTGCTAGTTTGCCAACTTATGCTGAAATAGGTATTACTGCTGCTGTAGTTGTATCAATATGTCGTATTATACAAGGCATGACTTCCATGGGAGAAATAATAGGGGCAGAATTATATTTGACTGAAACTATAAAACGTCCACAACAATATATGTCTGTAACAGTAATAAGTTTTTTTTCTGTATTAGGGGGAACCTTTGCTTTGGGCGTTGCATTTATTTCTAGCTCTTACAACTTCAATTGGCGTTATGCTTTTTGTTTTGGTGCATTGGTTGCGTTAATTGGTTCAGTAGCTAGAACAACTTTACGAGAAACACCAGAATTTGCTGACGCAAAACGATGAATGAAAATGATTTTTGCAGATATTAATGAGAATTCTAGTATATTGGAAAAGAATCCTATTTGGACAGAGAAAGTTAATAAAGTAACAGCTTTATCTTTGTTTTTAATATTCTGTGCTTGGCCAGTATGTTTTTATTTAACATTTATTCATTGCGGAGAGATTCTTAGAAATAATTTTGGTTATACGGTTGAACAAGTTATTTATCAAAATTTCTTTGTTTCAATAGTAGAAATGTTAGGGATTTTATCATTGGTATATTTATGTTATTACGTGTACCCCCTAATGATTTTAAAAATTAGAATGGTAATTTTTTGGGTTCTTATTCTGATTTGCCCATACTTATTGAGTCATGCTAGAACAGCTTTTGATATTTTTCTGTTCCAAGTATTTATTCTGTTGTTTATACCTAGTTTAGCTCCAGCCCGTTCAATTTTATTTACATATTTCCCTGTTTTTCAACGCTTCACATATGTTAGTTCTTTATTTGCTATATCTCATACTATTATGTATATTATCACATCTTTTGGGCTTATTTATTTAACAAAATATTTAGGTAATTATGGATTACAGATTATTATAATTCCAGTCATGATAGGATATAGCTTTGGCATATTTCATTTTGAAAAATTAGAGAAAATAACTGGAAACTATCCGAAAAAGAAAAAATGGTTTCTCTTAATGAATTAGGTGGTGTCTATTAAAGAAGATTTAATTTTTGTTGGTGTAGTATCATCCGTACACGGAGTGCAGGGTAATGTTTACGTCAAATCTTTTACTATGCCAAATACTAATATAATTAAAATGAATTTGGTGGATGAATTAGGAAAAAAAATTATCCTTAAACTCATTAGTCAAAATTCTAAAGGTGATATAATATGTAGATTTAACGAAATTAATAGTAGGACATTAGCTGCAGGGTTAAAGGGATGTAAGCTTTTTTGTCATAGGCGTGATTTCCCTTCATTAAGTGAAGATGAATTTTATATTGAAGACTTAAGAGGCTTACTGGTACTAGATACTAATTTGGTGGCTATAGGAAAAATTACAAATGTTTTTAATTTTAAAGCAGGCGATATCATTGAAATCGAGTTTATCAGCAATAAAAAAGTAGAATTATTTCCTTTTAACAAGCAATTTTTCCCAGTAGTGACGAAAGAGCATGCTATTTTAGCAAAGATTTGACTATAGCAATTAGTCCTCATTACGTCGTTCTGATCTCTTTCGGTCATTAGGGTTTAATACTGCCTTACGAAGCCGGATTGATTTAGGAGTAACTTCTACTCTTTCGTCATTTTGGATATAGCTGATAGATTGTTCTAATGTCATAATGACTGGTGGGATAAGACGCATAGCTTCATCTTTGCCAGAAGCTCTGACATTTGATAATTGTTTGGCTTTCAGAGGATTTACCTCTAGGTCATTATCCCGATTATGTTCTCCTATAATCATTCCCTGATATACTAGTTCATTAGGGTTTATAAACATTTTTCCACGATCTTCAAGATTCCATAGAGCATAGGCAACAGATTCACCATCTCCATTAGAAATTAACACTCCATTACGTCTCCCTTCAATAATCCCTTTATATGAGCCATAACTATGAAAAACACGGTTCATAACACCTGTACCTCGAGTTTCGGTTAGAAACTGACCGTGGTAACCAATAAGACCGCGTGATGGTCCTAAAAATGTGACTCTAGTTTTACCGCCACCAGATGGACGCATATCAGTCATTTCTGCTTTACGTATTGCCAAGGATTTAACAACAACTCCAACAAAATCATCATCAACATCAACTTGGATTTCTTCAATTGGTTCTAATCTTTTTCCCTGTTCATCCTCTTTGAATAATACACGTGGTCTGCTGATTGATAGTTCAAAACCTTCACGTCGCATAGTTTCAATTAATATTCCTAATTGTAACTCACCACGACCTGCAACTTGAAAAGCATCTTTTTCTTCAGTTTGACTGACATGTATTGCCACATTACTTTCGATCTCTCGCATCAATCTATCACCTAAAAATCTTGATGTAAGCTTTGATCCTTCCCGTCCAGCAAGAGGAGAGTCATTTACTCCAAATGTCATAGATAATGTTGGTGGATCTATAGGTAAGGAAGGGAGTGCTAGCATTATTTCAGGGTCACAGATAGTATCAGCTACCGTAGCGTTCTGAATTCCAGCAATAGCAATGATATCCCCTGCATATGCTACATCGACAGCTACGCGTTCCAATCCTCGGAATGACAGTATTTTACTTATTCTAGCATTTTCAATTACCATATTATCGCGATTAAGTACTTTAACATTTTGGTTAATCTTAACCGTACCGCTCTGCACTAGACCGGTAAATACACGACCAAAATATGAGTTATATTCTCTAGTAGTAACAAGCATAGAAAAGGGAAGGCTGCTATCAGCAACAGGAGCAGGTACATGAGATACTATCAAATTAAAAAGAGGAGAAAGGTCTTTTTGCTCATCTTCTAGATGGAGCGATGCCCAACCGCTACGTCCCGAAGCGTAGATAATTGGGAAATCTAGTTGTTCATTAGTTGCCTCTAATGCCATAAATAATTCAAATACTTCATCAACTACTTCACTTACTCTTCTATCAGGACGGTCGATTTTATTGATAACAACAATTGGTTTCAAACCAAGTTTTAGAGCTTTTGACAGCACAAATTTTGTCTGAGGCATTGTACCTTCAGAAGAATCAACTAGTAATACAACTCCATCTACCATAGTAAGAATGCGTTCTACCTCACCACCAAAATCAGCGTGACCAGGAGTATCAACTATATTGATACGGATATTTTCCCACATAAGGGAGGTACATTTGGCTAAAATAGTTATACCACGTTCGCGTTCAAGGTCATTTGAATCCATAGCACGTTCTGCTACTGCTTGGTTTTCTCGGAAAGTCCCACTTTGCTTAAGCATACTATCAACTAGAGTGGTTTTACCATGATCAACGTGGGCGATAATGGCAATATTGCGAATAGCAGACATCAAAAACCTTTAATATATTTTTTAGATGTGCATTATAGAGCAAAATATATCAAATTGGAATAGAGTTCTTGTGTTATAGTGAATTCAGTTGAATTAGCAACAACGTTGCTTCTCGCTTGCTAGAATTCTTGGATTGGATTCACAATTTACGTGAATTCGGGATAAGAATTTGCCAATTCTTATCCCGAATTGGGGTAATTTACAAACTCTAGGAGCTAAATCACCGGAAAAAGCTAAAAAGATAGTAGAGGAAACAGTAATAGATTTTTTAACTTTAGCTATGCATTTAAAAATATACTGCTCGTAAATGAAGAGTTGGTAGACGATAGAATCAAAATCAACAAGTGCTAGGAGTGTCTAAGCCGAGGAGTGCAGTGTACATTAGTACGTGAGCACCGCAGGTCTTGGACAACGACAACGCAATTGTTGATTTTCATCGAGTTATGGCATTATGTTGTCAACATTTATCTATACCTCTACATGGGGCTTTTGTGGATAATTTCCAATCTCTTTCTCCAATTTTTCAAAATGAAATAGTCCGAATGCAAAACCTATGCAAACTGGAAACAATATCATCATTATCCCCCAATGATGCCAATACTCAGTTAAGTAAACAATCAAAAAAGAGGTAACTAAAAACATTAAGGCACGAGATATGGCAAATGTAAGACTAGCACAGCTAAAACGTTTAAAGACAGGAAAATGTTTATAATAGATTGGCTGTCCTGTGCTAGGACCATTAGGTACAAATAACATAGTGAATAATTGAATTAAAAATACATCAAACGAGCTATTAAGATTATTTAATAAATAAGGGCAAGCTAAAGCAAATAGACAAAATATTAATAACAAAGTTTTTACAATTTTTAACGGATATATTTTATAACTTAAATATGTTAATACCAAAGTGCTTAAGAAGGAAAATATTGAGATAATAAAATTTTGATGAATAACCTGTTCAGCAGTGTAGCCAAAAGAATTTTTTAACATATTTCCGCAATAAATATAAGAAAAATAAAAACATACGGGACACATACATTCTATTAAAAACAAGGCTATTATTGTTACTTTATTAGCTTTTTCCTTCCATATCGGGTTGTTTTCCAGTTTTTTGAGATATATGCCGGCAACATTTGAAGTCTGCTGAAGAGTTTTTTTTAGTTGACGTTTGGTATTAGCAAATTCCGGCGTTTCTCTAAGACTCCTTCTAGCTACTGTACCAGCCAGTGCTACACTCGCTCCCATCCAAAATGCTATACGCCAATTAAATCCATAGGAGGTCACTAAAGATGCTATTCCTAAAGCAGCAACTCCTCCTAAAGTACTAAAAACGGAAATTGATGAAACAGCTGGGTATTGGCTTGGTGGATTTATAAATTCAGTTAAATAAAGTTGTACTCCTATTACCTCTCCCATAGAGGAGATTCCTTGTATTATACGGCATATGGTGAGTAACCAAGGAGCTGTAATACCTATTTGGGCATAGGTAGGTAGATTAGCTATTATAAGACATGATAAAGCCATTATAAAAGTCGTGATGATAACGGTAGTCTTACGCCCTATATTATCACCTATCCAACCAAAAATTAATGCACCAACCGGTCGAAAAACAAAGCCAGAACAGAAAGCTGTAGCAGAGTAAATTGCTGTAGTATGTGGATCATATTTTGGAAAAAATAGCTCATTAAGAAATACTGCCATATGAACATATAACATCAGGTCAAAATATTCTAGGAATGTCCCAACTGAAAGCAATCCAACGGCTTCTTTTTGTTTCCTTGTTAAACCTTTTTGTTCTTTATAGTTCCCTATCATTTATTCACCTTATAATTTTAATAGTACTATAAATATTGATGATTTGGTTAATTAATAGCAAGAAAAAATGATATAGTAGGCTAAAATAATTAAACTATTGGTATAACAATATACTAGTACTTAATACAACCTGAAAGTTCGAGTGGAGATTTCTTTGACATAATTCAACTGAATTCACTATTAAGTGCATATTTGAAGTAATTAGTATTTTAAATTATAGATTCTATATTTGCTATCTTACAGCTATTAACCAAATTATTATCTAGAGTAGCAATTTTTGCTTCAAGGCGTAGGGATAATTCAAGGTAAGAAGCATCATAAGACGTTAGACCATATTTAGTTGCAATCCTTGCTATTATATGTAGAGATTCAGGGCTAGAACAAAATTTATCAATATTAATAGGAAGAGTATTTAAGAGGTGTAAATACTCTTCATAATTACTTTTAGTAATACGCTGTTTTTTTAAGGATGATATAAGCACATTGTTACATTCTAAAAAAAAGACAGCAGGGGCAAATATATTATATACTTTGTTAGAAATCTGATGGTAAATGTTATCGACCTTAAGCTGCTGCTCATCCGGTAAAATCGATGACATAATGAATGAACAATCTACTACTAAATTCATTTTCTACCAAGATTTTTCATTTTAATAACATCATCTGTAGAGCCAAGAGGACTACGTTTTTTAAGTTCAGCAAGTTTTTTAAATAGATCATCAAATCTTTGGGAATAATATTTAGCTACAGGTATAACAAAAGCTACCTCTTTTCCTCTGTTTGTTATGCATAATTCTTCACCTGCTTCTACTTCTTTAATTAGCTCCGGTAAGTGAGTTTTTGTTTTAAACATACCAACTATTCTCATGAATCCTCTTTAATAAACTAGTTGATTTAACTAGTTTATCATATTTTAATAAGCAATACAATACGCTAATAACAGTGATTAATATATTTCATTTTACTTAAATAATATTAATAATTTGCTTGCAAAAATTTTAAAATTAATTTATTAAGTTCTGAGTTTTTGGGTTCAAGAATAATACTCTTTAAAAGGGTAATACAGTTTTTCCTATAAATTACTTAATTATAAAAAATAACAAAAATAAATATAAGAGAACAACAGATGTCAAAAGTAAAAAAGGCGAGATTAGAACTCCCCCCTTTTGATTTTAGCATAGTAAAAGATAAATGGGTAATGAATACTCTGAATGCTGACCAACTAGAAATTAAACAGCAAAAAGATTCTTTGGAAAAAGAAACTCAATCTGATAAGACGTTATTATGTATTGATTGGGATGGAACAATAGTAAAGGACTCCCTACACAATGCTCTTTATAGTACTTTTCTCGATCATGAGGATTGTGTAAATCGATTTCTAGCAGATGAAACGACAAATTGGAAAAATAAAGATATATTAGTAGAATTGTTAAAAAAAGCATTAACTATAGGATGTCATATAGCTATTGTATCTTTTGGCTCATATCCTGATTGGATCAAATACGCTCTTAAGCAACTTGCTTTAGAATCGACTCTATTGGAAAAAATTTATGTAGTGTCGCATCCTCATGGAAATAACTATGAAGGCAAACAGGAGCATATAGAGGAAGCCAAGAAGCATTTTGGTGTTTCTGATAATAAGAAGGTTGTTTTAATAGATGATGATTCAGATAATGTGGATATAGCAAGGAAAAATGGTATGCAGGGGATAGATGTTACCGAGGATATCGGGTATTTAACTGAGGCTTCTAAGATAGTTACAGCACAAGAACAAAAAGAAAATCAAATACAGACTGACTTTGATCAGCCAACAGAGAGTAAATTAGAACTGTTAGGTGAATATCTTCCTTCCCTAGGAGATTTTTCCCTAGTAGACTCTTATGACACATTGTAGGGATTATACTATTTTGCTTTGAAGAAAAGCAATAGCAAAACTTTTAGGACTCCTAGTATAATTTTAGATACCAGCTTTCGCTGGGGTGACATCACCACAACTGTTGAAAATTAAAAAACCGTTTTTGCGAGCGAACGTACGTGAGCGTGGCAATCCATGAAGCTTGTCATATTTTGCCAAATAATTTTCATCAAAACTAAGGATTATTTCTCCCATTTTTCTTAAAGCTTTGTTATAATCATTCTAGTTACGAACCTTTTTTATAGATGGTATACTGCTCGTAGGATCATTTGAGTATACCGCTAGAGTCTTGGATAATGACGACGCAATTTTTGGTTTTCTATTCTAGAGTATATAAGTATACTTTTGATAAGTTTTTTATCATTCTATTCAATTTCTAGGTTCATAACAACCTATTTTGACTATCCACGTTAGTAATACCTCCTCACAAAAGCAGGAACGTCCATATATGACATCCCAGGCTATTAAACCGATGTCTTACATCAAACTAAGGTTATATACCTACTTAAACTTGTACATTTGGTTAATTTATGAAGTCATATACTTTTAAAGAGCATTTTTTAGAGCTAAAGGCTAGGTTCTTACGAGTATTTGCTGCATTCATTATTGGTTTTATTATTTGTTATTATTTTAGTAGCGATATATATAACATTTTATTAGAGCCACTTGCAGAATTAGATCATGCTAATATAAAGAAAGTGATCTATACTGGTCTTACTGAAGCATTCTTTACTTATATAAAACTTGCAGCTTTTGTTTCTTTTGTCATGATTATGCCAATTATCGCTGTAGAATGTTTTTTATTTATAAGACCTGGGTTATATTCAGGTGAGAAAAAATATGCTGCTTTTATTCTTTTTATGTCACCTGTTTTGTTTTGGTGTGGGAGCATCTTTGTATTTTACTTTGTTATGCCGCGTGCATGGCAATTTTTTCTAAGCTTTGAAGATAATAATGCTATTATTCCACTAATTCTAGAAGCTAGAATTAGTGAATATTTAAATTTAGTAATTCATCTAATTATTGCGTTTGGTATGGCTTTCCAATTACCAATTATTATGTTAATATTAAATTTATTAAAAATATTAACAGCAAAAGACTTAGTGGACAAAAGAAGATCGTCTATAGTAATTATTTTTATTATTGCTGGTATTTTAACCCCACCGGATGTACTGAGCCAATTTGCTCTTGCAATACCAATGCTTTTATTATATGAAACTTCAATTATTATGTGTAAATTTGTAGAAAATCGAGGAAGTTAAATGTTAGATATAAAGTGGATTAGGGAGAATAAGCAAGAATTTGATGATCTACTTATCAAAAGGGGAATTACCCCAATGTCCGATAAAATTACTAAACTAGATGAAAGCAAACGCCAGCTAACTAATCTTATTCAGCAATTTCAGCATGCAAGAAGGAAAAAATCTAAGGATCTAGGCAACATGCCTAACAAAGCTAGTAAGGAATTTGAAGAAATAAAGCGTGATGTGGATCACATAAATGAAAAGCTGGAAGAACTGAATCTAAAATTAAATAGTAATCATCAGTTAAATGATATGTTGGAGATCCTGCCAAATCTTCCTGATGATGATGTACCATACGGTACTGATGGAAGTATGAATAAACTGCTTAAAACAGTAGGAGACATTACAACAAAACTATCTCCTCCATTACCTAAGCAGCATTTTGAACTTGGTGAAAGTTTAGGTATGATGGATTTTGTCCGTACTGCTAAAATGTCTGGTAGTAGGTTTGTAACTTTAAAAGGAGAGTTAGCAAAGTTAGAACGTGCATTGATTAATTTTATGATTGATACTCATACTCAGGAATTTGATTTTACTGAATTATCTCCTCCAGCTTTAGTACGACCAGCTGCTATGTATAATAGCGGTCAATTGCCAAAATTTGCAGAAGAGTCGTTTGAAACGGTAAATAATTACAGGCTAATTCCAACAGGCGAAGTACCTCTCGTTAATATGGTGGCTGATACCATAATAGCTAGGGAAGAATTGCCTATACGTTATGTTGCTTACACACCCTGTTACAGATCAGAATCTGGCAGTAGTGGTAAAGATACTAGAGGTATGTTCCGTGTGCATCAATTTGGTAAAGTTGAGTTGGTTACAATAACTACTGCAGAAGAATCTCAGCGTGAACATGAATATATAACTAATGCAGCTGAAACTATTCTAAAAAAACTTGATCTACCATATAGAGTTATGTTGCTTTGTACTGGAGATATGGGATTTACTGCCAAGAAAACCTATGATTTGGAAGTATGGTTGCCTGGGCAAAATCTATACCGTGAGATTTCAAGTTGTTCTAACTGTGGAGATTTTCAGGCTAGAAGGATGAAAGCTAGATATAAAGAATTTGGTAGCAACGAAACTACTTTTGTCCATACTTTGAATGGTTCTGGTTTACCAATTGGTAGGACAATAATCGCAATTCTAGAAAATTACCAAAATGCGGATGGTTCAATAACAGTTCCAGATGTTTTGGTAAGTTACATGGGTGGGTTGGAGCGAATTTATACTACTAAAGAGTATAAATAACATATATTTAATAGGTATCATTGGTGTTCAAAATAGCTAGCAACTCAAGAAAAGTTGATAAGGATTTATATAATAATTCTGCAGAGGATTTCATTCCAATTGCTTGTCATTATAATGAGAATACTTTGTTAACTAAGAATGGTGAACTACTCCAAACTATCCAAATAAATGGTATCAATGCAGAAAATATTAGCACTAAGTTATTCAATTTACGAGAAGTAGTGCGTAATGCGATCAAGAAAAATGTTCGTAATAAAAATTTTGCATTTTGGATACATACTGTACGACGTAAGACAAACTTAGATGACCCAACTTCTTATAATAAATTGTTAGCAGCTAATATTCACAATTTATGGCAAAAAAAGAATTACTGGGATGATAAATTTGTTAACACCTTATATATCTCAATAATTTATGATTCTGCTGAAATTAAAGTTAAAAATCTCAACCTTTTAATAACTTCTTTGTTTTTTGATAAAGTTGTCAGTCTCCAAAATAAGTACTTAAGTAGTGTTTTTGAAATACTAAATAGCACTGTTGATACAATACTTTTGGATTTACAAGATTTCGGTGCAGTAAAGTTAGGAATAAGATTTGAAGGGGAAGAATCTTACTCTGATCTGATGTTTTTATATCGTAGAATAATCCATCTCAACGAAGAATATTGCCTAGTACCGATTGCAAATCTATCTAATGCTTTAGCCTCTAATCAATATGCAGTTGGTAACGATAAGATTGAAGTAATAAGTAGTCATGATAAAAAGTTTGCATCCATTATTTCAATAAAGGAATATCAAGAAGTATCATCAGCTGCACTTGATGGATTCCTACAATTACCTGTGGAATTAATAGCAACAGAAATATTTTACTTCGTTGATAAAAAAGAAGTATCTAAAACATTTGAACAACAGGCATATATTTTACAAGTTAGTAAGGATACTAAACTTGCTGAAATTACAGGAATAGATAAGATAATGAACCTTGATGCTTCAATCCCGAACCAATTTTGTAAACAACAAATTTCTATTGCTATTATAGGGTCAGACTTGGAAAAATTGGATCAATCAATTGCCCAAGCATCTAAGGAACTTGCTAAAATTGGCATTGTCCATGTGCGGGAAGATATAAACTTAGAACAGACATTCTGGGCACAGCTTCCAGGGAACTTTTCCTATGTTAGGAGGCTCGCTCCCACAATTATAGAAAATACCGCCGCTTTGGCCTCATTACATAATTTCCCGACCGGAAGCCAAAATAACATATGGGGTAAAGCGGTGACTTTGCTTAGAACAGAAAAAGGAACTCCTTACTTTATGAATTTTCATGCTAAAAGTAATAATAGAGGAAATACTTGTATTTTTGGCACAGATAATACTGGTAAGACTGTACTAACAAATTTTTTAATTTCTGAAGCCACTAAATATAAGCCAACAATATTATATCTTTCCAATAGTAATAATTCAAAAATTTTTGTTGAATCAATTGAAGGGCAGTGGTTTGAAAAGGAGAAGAACCTAATAAATCCATTTCTACTAGATGATACTCTAGAGTCAAGGCATTTCGTTATCGAATTTCTTAAAATAATTTGCAATCATTCTTTTTACCCTCTAACCAAAGCAGAATTAGCTTTCCTAGAAAACTTCGCTGATAAAATTTGGACTTTAGATAATAAAGATCGTAATTTTTCCTCTATTTTAAAAACAATGGACTTTTCTATAGAAGATGGAGATTTAATTAAACTAAGGTTAACTGATTATACAAAAGGAGGATTATATGATGGTATATTTGATAGTGATAAATTCCCTTTATCTGAAGGCGGCATAATCGGATTTAATTTGTACCCTGTCTCTGAGAAGTCTTTTACTGAACGTTTTTATCCAACAGATAGAAAACTTCTAGAAGATTTTTCAATGAATTTGACTAAGCAAAATAGTTTATGTGCAGGATTAATATATGCTTTTAATTATCACTTAACTATTATAGGGAAGAGTCCAAAAATATTAGTAATAGATAATCTAGATTCCTTGTATAGACCGGAAAATTTTGATAACATATCACAAATGATTTCTGATAGATTGCTGAATAATAATGGAATCATGGTTAGTAATTTTAATTTTAGTTATCTACAGTCGATAAAAACAAGGGTGCTACAGCATTGGTTAGATTTAACAGACACTAAAATAGTTTTACCATCAGAAATAAAATCACAGTATTTAGAACAAATTTTAGGATTAAATGAATCAGAAATAAATAAATTATCGAAATTTACAATTGCTTCTAGAATGTTCTTAATAAATCAAAATAATCAATCTATTGCTTTGGAGTTAAGTATAGGAAGTTTAATTGGCATTATCAAGATTTTATCCTGTAGAACCGAGGAATTAAAAATATATCAAGAAATATTACAACAATATCCAGGACATCCTGATAATTGGATTAATCCTTTGTATATGGCATTAAATCATATTTAATAGGAAGAGGAATTTGGTGCTAAAGAAATATTATCTAGCATTTTTTTTGTTGATTTATTTTAGCAAGAGTTATGCATCATTTTGGGGTGAAGTTGGAGAATGTCTAAGTGATCCTTGCAATTGCGGGTATAATAAGATAGATGAAACATGGAACGGAAGTATCAAACGAACAATAAAGCCAAATCCTATATGCCCACCATGGAATAGGAGGGATGGACGCGATACAGATAATTGCTTGATACAGTTTGACCCTCCTGAGAAGTTTATTGGATTTTATCTTCATCACTGTGCAGAACGTACACCAGAAAGCTCCTATTTTGCACCAAAGATTCGTATAAGAACTCAAAGTTGTAATGCATTTGCATGCTGGAATCAATCCACTACTTTGAATTGGGATGGTGAATGCGTAATATGGCCTGGGGCTTATGCCCTACCCTTGCTCAGAATTTGTGCTAGGGTTGCTGTTCCTGCAGTTGGACCTACACAACTGAATAAAGAAGGAACGCCAGCAGATCCTGGTTATACTCCTGGAAAACACTTGAATGATGTTGGCTTTACAGAAGATGATAAACCGATTGTTGGAGATGACGGGAAACCGTTTAATAGACCAAAGCTATGTGCATATAGTGATCCTGGTTTGGTAAATCTTGTTTCAGCTACCGGAGCTCACTTAGATCCGATGGACTGGAACGCAGTAAAACAGCCTCTTCACAAAACAGATGCGTTACACCCTCTTGCAAAAATTCTAAAGTTTTTAATAGGAATTAAGTCTACTATGAGTATATCAGGACTATTAGGTAAGTTATTAGACATGATTGGTTCTGACAATACACCAGGTCTTGATGTTATAAAAGAAATAGTTAAATGGATAGGATATATTTTTGAACAACAATGGCTGTATGAAGTGGCAAAACAAATAGTAGAAGCACTTGGTGCACTAAATCGTTCTGTTGATAACTACCAATTTGGTTGCGTTGAATTACCATTAGGTCCTTTTCCACCACCATATTGCCCTAAATTAGAACAATTCATTATTACTCCCACTACAAAGCGTGTGTGCAGTAAAAAGAAAGATGGTTTATTTGTTCAATCTTCAAATGCACCATGTGTGGTGTCTAAATTAAGAAATAATCTTATGCATAATGTTGTACGTGTTAGTTTAGATAATCTTGTGCCTCTTTGTAAAAATGGAGAAGATCCTCAAAAAACCGATAAATGTGTAATAATAAACAGTCCATTTGCTTCAGCTAAAGGACTTCATATTGATACCGCTCAACGCGATGCAATAAAAAAATGTTCAGATGGTGACGCAAAATTTTGCGTTAACACAAAAATTCCCTTTGAATGTAGTGTTACTGAGAATGGTTGCGAAGATGGATTTAGGATAGTCTACGCACAAAAAGTAGGTAAGCTATCTACACCAAGTAGTTACTATGTTGATGATGTACCTGATTGTGATAGCAAAGAAGCAAAGGATAAGATTACTTGTCAAGAAATATGGGGCATAAATATTGGTGAGTTTATTGATGTTAATCTTGCATTTCCTCTTATACAAGGTCAAGATGCTACAAGTTTACTACCGCTCAAGAAGATCTTTAAGCTCAGAGATAATGTTGATGACAGGTCTTTTGTTGCTTCAATTACTATAAATACTACATTGGATACTACCTTAGAGCCTCATCTTCGTCGTGATCCAAAATCTATTTGTGTAGCAGAAGGAAAGAGCTTGGTTGGTTGTGAAGACAGGGTGATAGATGGTTACCAAATCCTAACCTACCAGTGTGAAAAATTTCCTGGAATCTGCCTTAAAAATAGCTATTATACTCCTCAATTTATTGCGTCAATAGGAGTGTCAGATGATAAAGGGAATATTGTTGATTCAACTAATACTGTTATTACACCATTGTCGGTTACTCAGTCAATAGCAGGCAAGACAGAAGCAATAATAAATTTAGCAGGATTTAATTTTACTTCCTTCATGGCATATATTTCTAATACCCCCTCAACTATATATACTGCTATGCCATTTTCTGGAAAAAAATCTATGAATCCTTTAACGATATATGGTAACTACAAAGATGACAAGATCCCTTATGATGCTAAGACAGGAATTCCTACTACAGGTGTGGTATATTTAAAGGGTCTTGAATATATAAATGGTAAATATATTCAAGGTGCAACACATGGCTGTTTACAATTAAAAGATATAGACAAATGTATTCCGGGAGTAAATGATACTAACTGTGTACTAGCAAGACTACTTGAATCAGATACAGTTGATTGCTCAAAATTTAAGACAAAAAGTATGCAATACCTAGGTCTGCAAATCTGTCAGGATATTCATACTGATTGTAACTCTGTGGAGACTATAGATGATCTTAAGACAAAGGGTATTACGATTTATAAATGTGCTAACTCTGCGTATTGTTATAAAAATAATCGTAAGCTAGATGTTGAAGTATGTAAAGTGTCTGTAGATAGTAATAATAGAATCGATCCTTCTCCGTCACTAGGCCCTACAATAAACACTGATGGAAAGTATTATACTGCTACTTTTAATAGGAAGGGTGTTCTTATTGATAAGAATGGTACTTTTGTTGATAAAGATGGGATTCCTGTAGATAAGGATGATGTTATTGTCAATGAAAATGGTGTTTTTGTTAATAAGAAGAATGGTGCTCTTGTGTATCAGGATGGTACTTCTATTGAAAAAACTGCTGCAATCCGAGATAAAACCCCACAAGAATTAGGTTTTTGTACCTTAGTTCCTGCCCCTAAATGTCAAGCAATTACCACCCCGACTAATGCCAGTGGTAACGCAACATGGTCTAGCACAGAAATAGGTGATCCTGACACAAAAATAGGTGATTTGGCACTAGGTACTTGTAAGCCTGGTTGGGTAGTAATTGATCCGAATAAACCACTACAACGTTATTGTCTATCAAATATCGATACTAAAACAGTGGCCTTTGAAGCCTTACCGGATGGTGTTGGATGTAAAGAGAATACTGGTCTTGCTTTCAAATATACAAGCGACTTCAAAAGCAATTTTCCTGTTGAAAATAGTTATGATAATGCCACTAAGGTTGGAACTTTTGTACTTGGTGTTCCATACGATTCTGCAGGTCATTCTCCAGCTCATCTAATAGATACATTACATTGTGCAAATTATGAGTTTGATATACCGAATACTAATAAGCTAGGCTATTTTACAGTAGGTGGTACTGGTTCGTATTATGATGATTACATAGTGATCAAAATTAATAATCAACTTGCTCATGCTGGTCCTACTACTTCTGAGTTTAATTCTATGCAATGTAGGGATTTTAAAGGTGATAACTGTGTTGTTTACATTTATAAAACTTACCAAGGAAAATTTGTGAAAGCACCAGACATATATAGATATACTAACATACCGCAGCTTGATTTGATGTCACATCTACAAAATGGTAAGAATAATCTTAATATTTGTGTTGGGGTTGTTGGGGGAGGAATTTTGAATGTTACTATTAAATATCAACTGAAATAACCTAGGTTTGATAAAGACATCAGGCTATCACCATTACTATAGTTAATTCAGGAGGATTTGCTGCTAGGAGCGATGCCTATATGTAATAGGCGAGCGATCGAAGACGACGTTTGCCTACTTCTCATCAATTGACTATATACTAGATAATCAAGTTTTTATTAAGTTATATAATTCATGGCAGTTTGAAAATCATGAAAAGAAGCCGAGAAGATGTCATCCCAGCCTACGCTGGGATGACATAAACTGCCATGAGTTGTAGTCTTCAGAAAAAAACTTGATTATCGAGATATAGCTAAAACCTTTTCGGGTTAGCTATATCTTAGTTGCAACGCAACTAGCTGTGAATAATTTAATTTGTGCTAGACATGTTGCTACGGCAGTTTCAGTTCGGAGGATATTTGGTCCTAGACTTATTGATAAAGTATTGGGTCTTAATGAAAGCATTTGGAGTTCATTTTGTGAAAAACCACCTTCTGGACCGACAACAACTGAAATATTTGCCGAAATATCTGATGAATATATAGGCATGATTTTTAATAAAGTATTATTTTCATCTTCATTTTCATTGGCATATATTATAGAATTATCTAGAGTTTGCTCTAGGAAAAGACTAAGTGATACTACTGGCATAAGAATGCAGGGTATTAAACGTTCGGACTGCTCTGTAGATTCGATAATACATTTCATCAATCTTTGAGTATTAACAGTGCGAAATTGAGATCTGTCTGCGATTAGTGGAATAATTTTTGTTACCCCAAGCTGTACAGCCATATCTATGGCATCCAACATTCTATCACTTTTAATAATGGATATTCCTAAAGTAAGTTCAGGTTCAACTGTTGCTTTTCTTAAAATATTAGTAAGTCCAACATGTAAATTATTTTTTGTCATACCAGTAATTTGTGCTATAAACTCACCATCTGTGCCGTTAAAAATTCTAAAATGATCGCCAACCTTCAGTCTTAATACTGTTTTAAGGTAGTGACTATGATCTTCTGCAAGATTTAACGAATAGTTTTCAATTAGTTTGATATTGGTATATATTCTGTGAAGATGAGAAAATTTCATAATTTTAACTCTAATGGTTAACACCTAGGCATTTTGACTTTTTCATTTACTTCAAAATATTATTTTAATAATTAAAATTATGTTTTGAGTAATAATATATTATTAAGGAAAAAACAACAATGAAAAAAAACTAACTCAAACAGAAGGAGATAATGTAGTATGAAAAGAAAATTCACAGAAATAGAAGATAATTTGTTTAAAACACTTCATAAAAAGGGTAATCCTTTAGTATTGTATAATATTTGGGATGTTGGTTCAGCACAGATTGTAGAGAAGTCCGGGGCGAAAGCATTAGCTACAAGTAGCTGGGCAGTAGCAAAATCTTATGGTTATGAAGATGGTGAGAAATTCCCACTTAAATTAGCCTTGCAAAATTTAAAGAATATTATTGAAAAAGTCAAAGTACCTGTGAGTTTTGATTTTGAATCAGGATTTGCATCGAAGTTAAGTGATTTAATAGAAAATGTTGAACACGTAATTAAAACAGGGGCAATTGGTATAAATTTTGAAGATCAAATTATTGGGAAAGAAAAGGCAAGATACTCTATAGAAGAACAATGTAAACGAATTAAAGCAATTAAAGCAATTAAAGAAGCTATAAAGGAGTTATTGCCTAATATGTTTATTAATGCTAGAACGGATATCTTTCTTCAAAAAGATACATCTGAGCATAATGAACAAGACTTAAAAGAAGCTATAGAACGAAGCAAAGCTTATGCAGAAGTTGGAGCTGATGGGTTTTTTGCACCAGGCTTAGCAAATCATAATTTTATAAAACAATTATGTGAATTTTCACCTATTCCTGTCAATATAATGGTGCAAGATATAACGACAGTAAAAAACCTTGTTGATTTAGGTGTATCTAGAATTAGTTACGGTCCTTTCCCATATATTGCAGTGATGCAAGAATTGGATAAATCTGCAACTGAAGTGTTAACATATATAGATACAAATAAAAAGACGTAATAGGAGAGGACTAGTACATATTATGGATAACAAAAAAGATACTACCATAAAAGATAAACAAGAAAACTCCAAAGAAATAGGCGGCTTTAAAGGTCAAGAACCAACTACCTATGGAGATTGGCAGCATAAAGGTAAAGTAACTGATTTTTAAAAAGATTAAAAAATTTATGCCAAATTTTCATCAAGTCAAAATTCTACCATATAATGCACAAGAATTATATTACTTAGTTCTTGACGTAAAGTCATATCCTGAATTTTTGCCATGGTGCAAGGCTGCTAGAATCATCTCAGAGAGCGAGAATCAAATTATAGCTGAATTAGTAATTCAGTTGAAAGGTTTCACAGACAAATATCAATCAAAAATTATATACTCAAATGATTTAAAGAAACAAAGCTATTCTATTGAAGTAGAAGCAGTTTCTGGACCATTTAAATATTTAAAAAACTTGTGGCAATTTTCCAAAGAAGATACTGGTAGTAAAATAGAGTTCTTTATTGATTTTAAGATGAAATTTGCAATAGTTGACAAGTTAGTTAATATATTTTTTACTGATGCTACTGAAAAAATGGTTGATGCATTTGAAAAAAGGGCAGATACTATGTTAACTAAAATAAACTTAGCAAACTATTCTTGAAATAGGGATCTATTAATGAGTGCAAATTTAATATTTATTATTATTTTGCTACTCAACTTTTACCCAAAAATTTGAAAATTGATTTATCAATTCTGCAAGTTTTTGAAGTAGGTCAATATAGGAGCAGATATAAAAATAGATGAATATGTACCAACTATTATACCAAAAAACACTAATACACTAAAACTATAAATAGCTTCCCCACCAAATATTACCAAAGCTAGGTTTGCGAGCAAGGTTGTAACAACTGTCAGAATAGTCCTAGACAGAGTTTCATTAATACTCAGATTAATAATTTGTGGCATTACTGTCTTATGTGATTTGCGTAGATTTTCTCTGATTCTATCATAGATAACTACTGAATCATTCACAGAATAACCTATTATGGTAAGAATAGCAGCTATGGAGCTTAAATTGAAGTCTAGCCTCATTACACTCATAAAACCTAAGCTTAGTATGGCGTCATGTAACAAAGCTACAAGTATACCAAGCCCAAAATACCACTCAAATCTAACCCAAGTGTAAACCATTATGGCAAGAAACGAAAGAATTAGTGCCGTTATTCCTGATTTTATCAGTTGAGTACCAACTTGTGGACCGACAAAATCTACTTTACGATACTCAAATTTATAAGGAAACTGGTTTTTTAAAGTTGATTTGATAATCTTAATATTTTGCATTAAAGTATCTTCACTATTGCTGCCAACTCGTATTGACAAATCATGCTGATTACCAAAATTTTGTAATACTACTTCACCAATCTTAAGATTATTAAGCACTTCACGCATTTTGGTTAAATCAGGGTCTTGATCAAGCCGCACTTCTATAACAATCCCACCAGCAAAATCAATACCAAAATTAAATTTGTAAATCCCTATCCAAATAATACTTACAAGAGATAAAATAATGGACATCGTATAACTTACTTTTCTAAATCTGATAAAATCAAAGTTGATTTTATCAGGTAAAAGCCTTAATGGATATAATTGCATTATTGAATTCTTTAATTTATATACCGAGAGCTTGTCTATACAATTCTAAGATCGCATCTTGTTCAGCTAGCTTATTTCTATCAAGTTTTTTTAGTTTTAACACCGACTTCATAGCCTTGGTATCAAAGCCACTAGAGCTGGCTGCATCAAATATATCTTTTATTGCTTCAGATAATTCAGCTTTTTCTTGTTCAAGCCCTTCTATTTGATTTATATATTGTTCTAATTGTTCTTTAGCTATCACTTCTGTCATAAAATTCAAGTTTATTGTTTATCAAAAATTGTATACTCTTCTGCTCCTACGAATTGTTTTTTGAAAATATCATGGATTCGCATGCGTAACTATACTATATGTACGTTCCGCTTGCTCACCATTCATTTTCAAATCCAATTCTCCAAATCATTTGAGTATAATATGGCTAGTATATATTATTTTATCAAGCCACTAAGTAATTTATAGATAATTCTGCTATAAATGCTAGAAAAATCTTTAGATTAGTTGTTACCCGAACGATCCTTATAAAAACAAAGAGCTATTAGGCTTGAAATAGCACAAGCAATTACATAATAAATAGATGAAGTAATAGTACCAGTTTTTTGCACAAGATATTCTAGTATTAAAGGTGTTGTACCACCAAAAATACTGGTTGCTGTATTATAAGACAATGATAAAGCAGTATTTCTGATATTGGTTGGATAAAATTCAGCTTGCAGTGCAGGTTCAGGACCGATATAACAAGCAGCTAAAATTGATAATACGATTTGAGATATAATTATAAAACAAAATTCTCCAGTTTCAATTACATTCATCAAAAAAGGGATAACTAAAATAATTACCAGTAAATTAATCACAAAAATTTTCTTTCGACCAATTACATCAGATAAATAGCCAGAACATAAAGTAACAATAGCCATGATTATATAACAATAATTAGCTAAATTGCTAACTTGGTCATCGGTAAAACCACGATTTATCCTCAAAAATGACATTAGATAAGTAGCTTGTAGATAAAATAATACTGAACCTGTAGAATTGATGAAGATTGATATTAACATATCAATCCAATATACAGAGATAACTTTTTTCAGAGGAGATTTTAAAATCCCACCATCTTCTTTTATACTTTGAAAACTAGGGGTTTCACTGGTATATTTTTTTATATAAAGTCCAGCAAATAAAATAAAAATTCCTAATAAAAATGGTATTCTCCACCCCCAATCATTAAATTGTTGTGCTGATAAAAGGCTTTGTATAAGCTGCGAAATGATTGATCCAAATAATATGCCAATAGAAATACTGGATATTGGTATACTGCCAGTAAAGCCACGATACACCTTACCTGTATGTTCAATAGCAAATGCAATTGAGCCAGTAAGTACTCCGCCCATTGATACACCTTGCAGCATCCGAAGTAGAATCATTAATATAGTTGCGGCAACACCTATATTGTCATAAGTTGGTAATATGCCAATTAGTGCAGTTGGTAGAGACATACAAAATATAGATGTACTTAAAGCAGTTTTTCTACCAAAACGATCTCCGAGTACCCCAAAAAATACCCCACCTATTGGTCTCATTAAATAACCGATAGCAAATACCAAAAAAGCATGCAATAAAGACGAGCTAGGACTTGATCCAGGAAAGAACTTTGCCCCTATTATAGGAGCAAAGTAACCAAATAGTGCGTAATCATACCACTCAAATGCATTTGCTACACCACTTGCAAAAACCAACTTACATTTATTCATATTTTTTATTATTTCATTGGTGATCAAGGATTAGAACGCTTATTACCCCAGTTCGATATAAGAATTATTAATTCTTATCCCAAATTCGCGTTTATTAGCAACATATATGATGGCTTACTCATAATGCCCACTCAAGCTGATTATTAGTACAGTCTTTTTATCTTCAAAAATTTCGTATATCAATCTATGTTTGATATTAATTCTTAGAGAATAGCAACCTTTTAAGTTGCCTACGAGTTTTTCACTGCTGATAGGTCTTGGATTATTTTTTAATTCAGTCCATAGTTTTCTAGCCTTATTATCAAGTTTTTCTGACTTTAACTTTTGAAAATCTTTAAATGATTTTTTAGTAAATTTCAAATTGTACAATGACATCAATTCATATCATCTTCATTTAAGCACCCATCCAAAGGTTCTTGCCTAGCTTTTAGTATTTCCTTAACTAATCTAGGTATCGAATATAATTCTAATGTTGCTTGCAAAGATTCGTAGTCTTCTCTAGATAATAGCACTGCGTCATAATGCTTACCTTTTAAATATACTGGTTTATGTGTTTCGTTTGCTTCTTGTACAAGGCTAAATAAATTAGCTCTTGCTACCGATATTGTCTGTACGTTCATAATTTATCTCCCTTATAAGTATACTCTTCTGCTTTGAAGAATTGTTTTTTGGAAATATCAAGGACTCGCGTACTTACGTACGCTCCGCTTGCTCGTCCCTTATTTTCAAATCCAATTCTCCAAATCATTTGAGTATATACACATATAGTACATGATATTGTACATTTAATATCATTTCAACAAAATGTTTGAAAAGAACAAGCATTGCTAGCCTGAATTCGATGTAACAAGTTACATCGAACTTGCGGGATACATATAGCAACAATCAGGTTTGAAGCGGTTCTTTACCTGATTGTTAAATATTAATTTGCTAATAATCTTATTTTTATACAATATAAAAATAAGATTATTAGCGGTAATAGATTAAAATGCATTCGTAGAATCGTTTCAAGAATGCATTTTTCCTTATAACAAGCCAATTCGATATAAGAATTGTTAATTCTTATATCGAATTGAGGTATTGCGAGTACTACTTCATGCAGTAGCTTTATCATTTTGTGTAATATTTCCTTTCTCAGAATATATTATAAACAATGTTGCAGGTATTATTATCAATGCTCCGTATAAAGTACTGTTTTCAGGGACTTCATTAAACACAAGATATCCAGCTGATGCTGAAATTATTAACTCTAAATATCTATAAGGGGCGGTGGCAGTGGCATCAACTAGAGAGAAAGCCTTTAATAAGAAAAATAAGATTAAACTACCCCCAGCTCCTAAGGTAAATAGCAAAATAAATTCTGAACTGGTAGGTGTTTGCCAATACATTATTGATGACGGTATTGATACTAAAGATGTTACTAGAGCAGAATAAAATAGCATACTAATCATTGATTCTTTTACTACAAATTTCTTATTGATAATATCTAACATGGCAAAAGCTACAGAAGCTAAGACAAAAATCAATATCTGTGGATTAAAGTCACTAGCATGAGGTTTCAGGGTAATAACAATACCAATAAAACCAAATAAAGTTGCTGCCCATCTTTGCCAAATAATATTCTCATTTAAGAAAAAAACTGCTAGAACTAGAGTAAATAAAGGTGTAGCAAAACCAATAACTGTAGCAGTAGTCACTGGGGCAATATTGAGACCATAAGTCCAAGACGTCATAGCAAAAAACAATAAAACCCCTCTTGCAATATGTATAAAAGGACGATTAGTTTTAAGAGTCTGTTTCCCATAATATAAAATAAAAGGGACAAGAATTAAAGCACTAAAGAAAAAGCGAAAACAAGTTACCTCAAAACTATGTAGCCTAAGTCCAAGATATTTTGCTGTTATGTCATTAGTTGCACTACTTACCAAGCTTAATATAAACCAACCAATACCAACAAAATAAGTGTTTAATTTATTATTCATTTGTATAGACCTTAATTCATTATTTTTTTATATTTTTTGTATTAGTGTTTTCTATATTTAGTGTTATAGTGTCACTAATATTAAACAAGTTTAAAAATCTTATTATCAATTTGATTTTCAAATAAGAAAGAATATATATAATACAGCAATATATTTAAAGCAAGAAAAGGTTTATAGTTATGATAAAAGTCACGAAAAAATTTGGAATATTGCTGTTGGTAAGTTGTGTAAGTATTTCTAGCTTTGCTAATCCTGATTCAACTAATAATGACTATGATGCCGATTATTATGAAAATGAAGGTAATCTTGTGTTTAAAATAAGAGGGGGGGGTATCAAATCTAGTGCAAAGCAAAAAGGTTTTCCTAAGGCTACTGCCAAAGACCCAGTATCGATTGGTAATTTTGTTGAAAATGGTTACGGTTTTGATGCTTCTACATCAATATTCTTTGCTAGTAATGTTGCCGCAGAGTTATCTTTAGGTTTTAATGTATTACGTACTAAAAATAATAGTTTAAAGAATGTGGCTTATAATTATGGTGGTAATCCAGCAGATGTTGGTAAAAGAAAAGATCTTTATATTATCCCCCTGACTGTCACGGGACAATATCATATAGCTCCCTTTGGTGCTATTAGACCTTATGTTGGCGTTGGTTATCATGGAGCTTATATGTTCAGTAAATCTAAAGGATGTACAGTCAAAAATGGTCACGGTGCTGTATTACAGATCGGGGTTGATTTATATGCTAAGGATGATACATTGATTAACTTAGATGTAAGGCAGTATTTTCTTAAGACCAAAGTTGATTATAAAAATAGTTTAATAAAACAACCTATATCATCTAAAGTAAGGTTTAATCCGTTAATGATTGCAGTAGGTATTGGTTATAGGTTTTAGATTTGCCTGACCTAATTAAGCAAGAAATTGAAGTAGTCTAAGATGTCTATTGTTGACTTATTAGTTAGAAGAGACTATATCTTGTCTAGACATATCAATATTATATTATTAGTTTTTTACTATGAGTTCACAACAAAAATTACCTATACTGCCTAGAGCAACTGCTATTTGGTTGATTGATAATACTGCTTTAACTTTTAAGCAGATAGCGGATTTTTGTGGGATTCATGAGTTTGAAATTAAAGGCATTGCTGATGGTGAAGTATCTCAAGGTATTATGGGGCTAGATCCTATTGTTGGAGGACAATTAACTCAAGAAGAAATAATGCGTTGCACGAAAGATCCAAGTAGTAGTTTAAGACTTTTTGTGAGTAGTGCCTATGATTTGGTAAGTACAAAGAAAAAACAACAATCTAGATATACTCCTATTGCTAGACGTCAGGATAAACCAGACGCGATATATTGGCTACTTAAAAATTGTCCAGAAATTTTAGATAATCAAATTATAAAACTAGTTGGTACTACTAAGCCAACCATAGAAGCCATCCGTGATCGTGGTCACTGGAACATGAAAAACATTCGCCCACGTGATCCAGTTTTACTTGGAATTTGTAGTCAAGTGGAATTAGACAAGAGTATTGAGCAAGCGAAGCTTTTATCTAAGCAAGAAAAAACTGATAAAGAATAGACTTCCTGCATAAATCAAAAAAGCTTTCGGGATTTTTAGAAGAAACGAAGCCGAGTACCGCAGCGTACACAGACGGTTGTTACGGAGCGAAGGCGAGTTTCGACGACAAAATCACCAACTAGATTGATTTATTCAGGAAGTCTAATAAGTCATGGCAACTTAAAAACCACAATTAGTAGTTGCTATAGATATAAGTTTAACTATTCTTGATGTTATTCCTGCGTAGACGAAAATATAAAAAAATAGCCTGCAAAGGCTATTAGATATATAGATTCCCGCCTACGCGGGAATGACATACTAGTGATCTACGCGGGAATGACTTGCTCATGATCCATGCAACAAATCCTCCATGCGAAAGTTGGGAGGATTTAAAATGGCATCTTTAGTCCAGGTGGCAAACCAATATTACCTAAAGCATCAGACATAGAGTTTTGTGAATCTTCATCGACCTTGCTTTTAGCATCGCTGAAAGCAGCAACAATTAAATCTTCCAATAATTCTTTCTCTGTCTCTTTAAGCAAAGAAGAGTCAATGGAAACCTTTCGAACCTCACCACGACCACTAACGGTAATATTTACTAACCCACCACCTGCTTTTCCAAAATATTCAGTATTTGCCATTTTTTCCTGCATTTCTTGCATTTTTTTTTGCATTGACTGAGCTTGTTTTAAAAATTGATTAAAATTTGTCATACTATTTACCTTTTAATTTTTTAACAAAATATCTGAAATTGTAACATTTGGAAAGTGTTGTGTTAAAATTTTCCAATCTTGACTTGATTTTACTTTATTTAGCAATTGTTCTTTAAGAGTGATTATTTTTAACTGTTTTGTAATGATAACATTCCAAGTTTTACCTGACCAAGCAAATAATAAATTAGCAATTTGCTCTTTTATTTTTGTATTGAGATCGCTTCCAGCAATTTCTATAGTTTGAAGAACAAAAGATTTTAACTCCACTTGGTTCAGTAATCTGTAATAAACTTCCATCTCATTATGCAAATGTAAAAACTCAAGAAAACCGGTAATTTGATAGTTCTGAGTTGATTGTTGTAATACCGGCTGTTCTAGTTGCTCTCCATCATTATATTCCACTAATTCTTCTAGCGATGGCAACATCTGTGAGTAAATAGATTTTATCACCAGCATTTCAGCTTCTATCAATTGATTATGTGAAGTTTTCATCTCTATAATTCCTTTACTATATATTTGCCAAATAATAGATAATTGAGGAAGAGTAATTTTTGTTAAAATATTTGTAACATTATCATTAAAAGATACATATATAGGACTTTGATAATTAGGTAATATCTTTATTTTACTAAGATAGGCAGTAAAATCAGCAACTAATGCTACAAAAGTTTCTAAATTTGCTGAAGACATATAGAGATTGTTTACTAAATCAATCGATTTAGCAGCATCTTTTTGAATAATATATTCAAAAAACTTAACTATACTAGCTGTATCCACCAAACCAAGTATTTGATAAACGATTTCAGGAGTGATCGAGTCTCCTGCTGCCAAACTCGTTGCTTGGTCTAGTACTGAAACTGCATCTCTAGCTGAACCATCAGATCTAGACGCAATTATTCTAAGAGCCTCTATCTCAACGTTTAACTGTTCTTTTTTAGCGATGAACTGAAGCAATTGAAAAACCTCATCAAATGTTAGTCTCCTTAAATCATATCGCTGACATCTAGAAATTACGGTTAATGGAATTTTTTGTGGTTCAGTAGTAGCAAATATAAATATTACATGTGCTGGCGGTTCTTCAAGGATTTTAAGTAGAGCGTTGAATGCACCTTTAGACAGCATATGAACTTCATCAATTATGAAGATACTGTACCTAGCGATTAGCGGCTTATATTCACTACTTTCTATTATTTTACGGATATCATCAACACTGGTCTTGCTAGCAGCATCAATTTCAATTACATCGGGATGGTTATTTTTATTAAAACTGCTACAATTCTGACAATTTTCACAAGGTTTAATACTATCACCTTCAACTACCAAATTGGTACAATTAATATTTTTAGCGATAATACGTGCTGAAGTAGTTTTGCCAACACCCCTAATACCAGTAAGAAGATAACCTTGAGATATACGATTTTTTAGGATAGTATAGCTTAAAATTTTTGTTAAAACTTCTTGTCCGTATAGTTCAGAGAAATTAGTAGGGCGATATTTTCTAGCAAAATTAATATATTGGTCGGTTGTTTTTGTCACTTGTATATTCACAAAATATGATCTACTCAAATGATTTCAAGAATTAGATTTGAAAACAGAAGAGTATGCTAGTAATGACCCACTAGAGACTATTTTGGCTGCTTCCTTTCGAACCTGACCACCTGAACAGCACCAATGCCCACTACTAGCACATGATAAAATAGTTCTTTTATCATCTAGAGGCAAGTTATTTAAGTAGCTAAATTGTATTTTTTTTCTATATCGCTTTTTGTTAGTCTACTTGGTGTTCCGAATATGTCTGGATTCTTAAGCTTAAATAAATCATCATCAAATTTTTGTACTTTTGCAATATGATTAAATATTATGGTAATAATATTTTCATCTTCAAGTATTTCTAGCTTTTTTATTTGTTTAGTTTTTTTATCAAAGGTAATCTGACTACGCCGCTCTGATAAAGTATGATAAATAGTAATTTTAAACATATTATCTTGATCTATTACTGACTCAATTTTGAAATATTTATCAAAATCTATACTATCTTCTAATAAAAAATTAAATACATTCTCCTCTGCCTTAATACGACTTACATGTTTCATATCATAGTCATACACAGAAACATAATTAGCATTACCAATAACCACCAAAGGAAATGGAGGGTAATAATTACATCGAAACTTAGAAGGCTTATTTATTAATAACTTACCTTCAGCTTTATTCCCTGCTGAATCCTCTTGGCTAAAGTCCACAGCCATGGATTTTATTTCACGTAAATATATTTTAAGTTGATCAATAGCTTTGTTATCAAGAGGCCTATGCTCTAATATTAGAGTTCTAGCAGAATTCGCTTCTGCTAGGGAATTTGTAGGAGGATCGGAACGCAGAACCGCAGCGTACTCTAGTGTAGGTGAGGATTCGAGTACCGTACCGACGCCCAAATTACCAGTAGAAGTAGAATTATGCAAGAACTCTATTTCAGCATAGGCTATGGTTAGAAACCAATAAATGGCAATAATACCTTTACAAAGCAAGCTCATCTTTTATACCTAATATGTGTTACCCCAATTCGGGATAAGAATTGACAAATTCTTATCCCGAATTCGCGTGTGTTATATTTTGTTTCGCTGCTTTAAGTGTATTCTTTAGCAAACAAGCGACAGTCATTGGTCCAACACCGCCTGGAACTGGTGTTATATATCTCACTTTATCAACAACATTGGTAAAATCAACGTCTCCTACCATCTTGTCGCTATTAGGAAGTTTACTAATACCAACATCAATAACTATAGAGTTAGGACTGAAATATTCTTTTGTTAATGTTAAAGGATATCCAATAGCAGATATTACTATATCAGTACGGGAAGTTATAGAACTTAAATTTTGAGTTCTTGAATGGCATATCGTCACAGTACAATCTTCTCTAAGTAATAAAGCTGATAATGGTTTACCTACAATATTAGAACGCCCTATAACTACAGCATTTTTTCCAGCTAAATTTGGTTCAACTTGTTTAAGTAACTCAATGCAACCAAGAGCCGTGCAAGGTATAAAGCCATTGCCTGAGTTACTATGTAGATAACCAACATTTATAGGATGGAAACCATCGACATCTTTGCTAGGATCAATGGCAGATAAGATTAAATTTTTATTGATATGTTCAGGTAGAGGAAGTTGTACGATAATTCCAGAAATATTTGAATTATTGTTTAGCATGCTGATTTCATGCAGCATATGGTCAATGTCAATTTCACTGGGCAAATTTATTTGCAAAGCGTTCATACCAATTGCTCCTGCTGCTTTGATCTTATTTCTTACATATATACTACTAGCTGGGTTATCACCCACTAGTATAATAGCAAGGGTTGGTACTAACTTGTGTTGCTCCTTGATTAAATTAATCTCTGCCCTTAACTTAGATAATATTTGTTCTGCAACATATTTACCATTGATTATATTACTACGTTCATTCACTATTTATGTACCCCTTTGGTAGTTGAATATTCGAAGTGTAAGGCCTTACCCTCAAATACCCTGCCATAGGCATGATGTAAGCTGCTAGCTGCTTCGGCAAAACCAGTAAGAATTAATTTTAATTTTGCCGGATAACTAGCAATATCGCCAATTGCATAAATGCCTGAAATATTTGTTTCAAAATATGAAGGTTCTACAATTATATGATTAGTTTTGAGATTTAATCCCCAATTTTTTATTGGCCCCAATTCTTGGGCAAGCCCGAAGAATGGTAGTAAAATATTCGCGGGTAAAGTACAAATATTCCCCTCAAAATCTTTGACGTTGACGGCTTCTAGTTTGCCGTCTTTTCCTACTAAATGGTCTAGTTGATAATTAATTACTAACTCAATTTTGCCACTATTTGCTAGTTCTTTGAGTTGTCTTATACTTTCATTCGCCGCCCGAAATTTCTCACGCCTATGCACTAAATATATTTTTTTAGCAATTTCAGAGAGTGATATTGCCCAGTCTACAGCTGAATCCCCTCCACCAGCTATTACAATTTCTTTGTTGGCAAAACTATTGCGGTTATTGATAAAATAAAATACTGATTTTCCCTCAAATGTTTCTATATTAGGTAATGGAGGTCTATTAGGTCCAAAAGAACCACATCCAGCAGCTATAATAATAACTTTAGCAGTAATTAGGATGTCTTTAGAAGTAGTAATTTGGAAGTGTCCCTCTTCTTTTTTCAATTGCACTACTTGCTGATTTAGATGGTAAACCGGATCAAAAGGTTGTGCTTGCAATGCCAATTGTGCTATCAACTCTTCTGCCATAATTTTAGGATATGCTGGTATGTCATATATAGGTTTTTCCGGGTAAAGTTGGCTACATTGCCCTCCTATTATCTCCTGCGAGTCAACAACATGGCAACGCATACCAAGCATCCCAGCTTGAAAAATAGCAAATAGACCAACTGGACCTGCACCAATTATTATAATATCAGTGTCGTGCATAAAATAAAATTTTTATAAATAAAAAAATAGTCAAACTCTTAACGATACCGGGATTTTATGTTAGAATGGATAAATAATCAACTAATCAGTTTAAATTAATTTTGTATCATGATAAATTTTTATTTAGTTATCAATATTTTGTTTATTGGTTTAATGATCTATTTATTACTTAAAAATGTAAATATTTTTGTCAAACTCTTAGTGCTAAATAGTTTAACTAGTATAATAACCTTATTCATTTGTTTTCTTGGTTCATTTAAAATGAATAATTGTTATTTAGATATTGCTCTAATTTATTTTCTCTTAAGTTTTATAGCAAGTGGAGCATATTTAAAGTATTTTATTGGTCAATCTAATAAGGTGATGTGATGCGAAAACGAGTAGAGAAAAAAGAAATAGTAATATTAGGTTGTGGTTTCAGTGGTATGCTTACGGCATTATCATTTGCGAAAGAGGATATTAAGACTACCATCCTTGAGTATCAATCGATAAATTCTGATAATTTTTGTACTGATATCAGAACGACCGCCTTAACTCCTGCTTCTGTGCAGTTTCTAAGAGACCTTAATGTATGGTTTGAGATTGAGAAAATAGCTAGCAAAATGCTTGAAGTCTATGTTGTTGATAATAAAGCACCAGAGATGTTATGTATGCCAAATATCAAAGGAAATGATGCACTAGGTTATATAGTAAAAAATAGTGAATTTAAGAAAATATTACTAGCAAATGTTAGAAAAAACCCTTTGATTAAGGTAATTGATCAGTGTGATTATAAAAAAGTTGATAGTAAACCTGATCATTCAACCATATATTTGGATGACAATAAGACTATGAATAGTGACTTATTGATTGTTTGTGATGGACGTAATTCTAAAGTTCGTCAATATTATTTTTTTAATAAAATAGAGAAAACTTATAACCAAACCGCCTTAACGTTTGATATTAAGCATGAGAAAGATCACGAAAACTGTGCTATTGAACATTTTATGCCATTTGGTCCTTTTGCCATTTTACCTCTCAAGAACCAAAAGGCCTCATCTATAATATGGACTACGGGGCAAGAGCAGGCTGCATTATTGATGAGTTTACCAAAGGAAGAATTTGAGTATTTAGCAAGTAAAAATTGTGGGAATTCTTTAGGGTCTATTGCTTTAGATAGTACTATTAGCTCTTTTCCTTTAAAGGCTCGTATAGCTAGTAAATATTTTTATAATAAAATAGCAGTTGTGGCAGATAGTGCTCATATAATTCATCCTCTAGCTGGTCAGGCTTTGAATCAAGGAATAAAGGATATTGAAACTTTAACTCAATTAGTGGTCAGTAGTGGTATAAGTGTAGGAATGCTAGAACGATATCAAAAATTAAGACAAAATGATAATTTTCATATGTATATGATTACTGAAAGCTTAAATAGTATTTTCTCAAACCATTCAAAACCCTTGTGGTATCTAAGACGTTTGGGGCTTAAAACTATTGATAATATACAGCCTATTAAAAATTTGTTAGTAGAGTATGCCATGGGTCGTAGATAAAATGAATAAGGAAATTATAAAAAAAGTTCAAAATACCAGTTGACAGGATGGTAGATTTTGCATATAACTACTCCTACGAAAAGACGAACATTAATTGTTCGTAGCTGTTTTTAAAAGTAAATAATCAGATATAGGTAGTGACAGCAAAATGTACTTATCACTAAAAGTGATAAATTAAACCTGTCAATTTTTTGAATAAAAAGTAGACAGAATCAAACTTGAGAGTTTGATCCTGGCTCAGAACGAACGCTTTCGGTATGCTTAACACATGCAAGTTGAACGGATTAATTTGGGGCTTGCTCTGAATTAGTTAGTAGCAAACGGGTGAGTAACACGTGGGAATCTACCCATCAGTACGGAATAACATTTAGAAATAAATGCTAATACCGTATATTCTCTTCGGAGGAAAGATTTATCGCTGATGGATGAGCCCGCGTCAGATTAGGTAGTTGGTAGGGTAATGGCCTACCAAGCCAACGATCTGTAGCTGGTCTGAGAGGATGATCAGCCACACTGGGACTGAGACACGGCCCAGACTCCTACGGGAGGCAGCAGTGGGGAATATTGGACAATGGGCGAAAGCCTGATCCAGCAATACCGAGTGGGTGACGAAGGCCTTAGGGTTGTAAAGCCCTTTTCAGCAGGGAAGATAATGACGGTACCTGACCAAGAAAGCCCCGGCTAACTCCGTGCCAGCAGCCGCGGTAAGACGGAGGGGGCTAGCGTTGTTCGGAATTACTGGGCGTAAAGAGTGCGTAGGCGGTTTAGTAAGTTGGAAGTGAAAGCCCGAGGCTTAACCTCGGAACTGCTTTCAAAACTACTAATCTAGAGTGTAGTAGGGGATGATGGAATTCCTAGTGTAGAGGTGAAATTCTTAGATATTAGGAGGAACACCGGTGGCGAAGGCGGTCATCTAGGCTACAACTGACGCTGATGCACGAAAGCGTGGGGAGCAAACAGGATTAGATACCCTGGTAGTCCACGCCGTAAACGATGAGTGCTAGATATCGGGAGAATTTCTTTCGGTTTCGTAGCTAACGCATTAAGCACTCCGCCTGGGGAGTACGGTCGCAAGATTAAAACTCAAAGGAATTGACGGGGGCTCGCACAAGCGGTGGAGCATGCGGTTTAATTCGATGTTACGCGAAAAACCTTACCAACCCTTGACATGGTGGTCGCGGGAAGCAGAGATGCATCCCTTCAGTTCGGCTGGACCACACACAGGTGTTGCATGGCTGTCGTCAGCTCGTGTCGTGAGATGTTGGGTTAAGTCCCGCAACGAGCGCAACCCTCATTCTTATTTGCCAGCGGGTAATGCCGGGAACTATAAGGAAACTGCCGGTGATAAGCCGGAGGAAGGTGGGGACGATGTCAAGTCATCATGGCCCTTATGGGTTGGGCTACACGCGTGCTACAATGGTATCTACAGAGGGAAGCAAGACGGTGACGTGGAGCAAATCCCTAAAAGATATCTCAGTTCGGATTGCTCTCTGCAACTCGAGAGCATGAAGTTGGAATCGCTAGTAATCGCGGATCAGCATGCCGCGGTGAATACGTTCTCGGGCCTTGTACACACTGCCCGTCACGCCATGGGAGTTGGTTTTACCTGAAGGTGGTGAGCTAACGTAAGAGGCAGCCAACCACGGTAAAATTAGCGACTGGGGTGAAGTCGTAACAAGGTAGCCGTAGGGGAACCTGCGGCTGGATTACCTCCTTTAAAGACTTAATTATAGCATGTTATTACTTTTGTAATACTTGCCTAAGTCCGACTTTCGCTGTCACTACCTTTAACTGATTGTTTATCAAATTTTAAAAACAGCTCTTTCTTTAAGTATTTTTCTGTATTCAGCAAGCCTAGCAAAATAAACATTTCCCAATATATATACCCGATGAATTTCAAGAGTTGGCTAGGCGTGCGAGTGGCGAGCGAACTAGGTGTACATTTAGTACATGAGTACGCGAGTTCCTGATATTTTCAAAAAACAATTCTTTAAAGCAGAAGGGTATACGCGAATCCATGATATAGCTAACCCGAGAAGGCTTTAGCTATATGTTATCTTAGCTAAGAATGATGGTATGGACGAGTAAGTAAAAGAAACTTTACTTACTACCGTGATCACGAATATAATTCGGTCACATAATTATACTATTTAATAATTAAAAAGGAGTCCATACCATGAAAGATATTAATATACTAGGCATTGATTTAGCAAAAACAATTTTTCATATTGTTGCATTAAATTGTTAAAAAGCGTGCAATAATGACCCACTAAATGGGTTAATGTGCGTTGAAAAATGACCCACCTAAGAAGTGGGAAAAGTAGTACGTTATTAATCCATTATTATCAACCTATACTTCTATTATTTTCAGAATAAATAATAGGAGTATAAAATCAGAGATGTTAATAATGGAAAGTAAGAGAAAGATATTAGGACGTTATCGTCGTGGAGAAGGTATACGTTCAATAAGTAGAGAATTAAATATATCACGTAATACAGTTAGAAGTATCATTCGTACGCAAGGAGAGATTAAATCTGATTATATACGAATAATTCAACCTATACCTAAACTCGGGAAATATATTGAGAGTCTTGAGAGGATGTTGCGGGATAATAAGAATTCAAAGCCTAAAAAAACAGGGAAAGCTTTATTTGAGGAGTTAAAGATTTATGGGTATCAAGGCAGTTACTCTGCTGTTAGTCGTTATATTAACACTTGGAATGATAGAAATTTTGAGATTAATATAAAAGCTTGCGTACCTTTATCCTTTGCTCCTGGGGAAGCTTACCAATTTGACTGGAGTAGTGAGCAAGTAATATTAGCTGGAGAAATAATAAATGTTAAAGTAGCTCACTTTGTTTTGTGTTATAGCCGTAAAAAATTTATCTATATTTATCCTACTGAAGCTCAAGAGATGGTATTTGATGCACATGTTAGAGCCTTTACTTTTTTTGGTGGTAGTCCAACTAAAGGGATTTATGATAATATGAAGACTGCTGTCAGTAAGGTTTTAAAAGGCTCTAATAATAGAGAATGGAATCCAAAGTTTGAAAAGCTCTGCGCACATTATCTCATTGAACCGATAGCATGTTCTCCAGCTCGAGGTAATGAAAAAGGTAGGGTTGAGCGACAAGTACAGATTGACCGGGAACAGTTCTTTACTCCTATGCCAAAAGCTTTAACCTTGCAAGAATTAAACGATATATTAACCAGCAGATTAGTTACTTATAATAGCTCTCATAAACACCCCGAATATAAAGATAAGACTATAGATGAAGCATATCAACTAGAACGTAATTTTTTAGTATCCGTGCCTGTATTATTTAACGGTTGCAAAGAAATAGATATCAAGGTTTCTATTACTTGTTTGGCTAGATATGAAAGCAATAATTATAGCGTTCACTGTAGTTGTGCTGGGAAAATAGTACAATGTAAGATATATGCTGAACATCTAGTATTTATTTATAATGGTCAAGAGGTAGGTCGTCATAAACGGAAATTTACTAAGGGAGAAACTTGTTATGACGTCAATCATTATCTGCCAATATTAAGGTATAAACCCGGAGCATTAAGAAATGGTGAACCATTCCTTAATATGAATTTACCAGAAGAGCTCATAGAAGTTAGAAGACGTCTTGAGAGCAGCCCAGCAGGTACAAGAGATTTTGCTCATATATTATCGTATATAGCAATGGAATCCATAGAAGCAGTAGTATCAGCATGCACCCAAGCACTAAAAATAGGAACTGTTAGTAAGGAGGTAATTTTAAATATTATATTACGTAATAAAGATGAGTTAAAAGTAACAGAGCCAAGTAATTACCAAGAATATCATACTTTAAAACATATCCCGAAAGCTAATTGTGAGATATACGATAATTTTCTCAAGTTAGGAGGTAAGTAATGAACAATGTATATCAAGAATCTACTAGAGAAGATATTATAAATGTTATGAGAAAGCTAAAATTTACAGGGATGCTTGAGTCTTATGATGAAATTATATCTGATGCCATAAGGCGTAAAGAAGCCTCGAATTATATTTTACATAATTTATTAAAATCTGAACTAACAACACGAACTCTTAGGTCTATTCAAAGTAGGATTAGCGCAGCAAAGTTTCCTGAGAAAAAAGATATAGATAATTTCATATTTATCGATACCCCAATAAACCAAGAACAAATTATGCATCTATATAGTTGCGAGTTTATTAAAACATCTAGAAATATAATCCTAGTTGGTGGTACTGGTAGCGGTAAAACTCACCTAGCTATTGCATTAAGTACAAAAGCAGTACGAAAAGGTTATAAATCAAGATTTTTTAATCTTGTAGATCTTGCTAATCAATTAGAATATGAAAAGAACTCTGCTCAGGTAGGAAAACTAGCAGCTTCCTTGCAAAAAATAGATGTACTAGTCCTAGATGAGCTTGGTTATCTACCATTTTCTAAGAATGGCGGTCAACTTATCTTTCATCTATTATCTAAAATACATTCCAACACTTCAATTATTATTACTACTAATCTTATATTCTCAGAATGGTCACAAATATTTGGTTGTAATAAAATGACTTCAGCGCTACTTGATAGAGTTTGTCATAATTGTGATATCATTGAAACGGGAAATGAAAGTTATCGTATGAAAAAAAAACAATAGTTCTAGACTTATGTGGGTCATTTTTCAACGCTCTTCCTGGGTCATTTTTCAACGCTTATTGACATAGCAGAGGGGTTGATAAAATAAACTCTTTAAAGTCATTAAAATGACCTTGATTAAGATATTCAATCTTAATAGAATCGACATTATCAAGCATTCCTGGAAATTGTGCTTTATTTTGTAAAATATACTGGATTCCTTCAAAGTCAATGGTGTTCAATATATGGTCGTTAATAGTTAAGGTGTTAGTTCTTATGCTGTTTCCAGCGTCTTTTAATAATTTTAATATTTTGTTATTGTCATATTCTAAATTTGGCATGTAATTCCTACCTATATTAAATTTTAATCCGTTTAAAACGGATTATGTCAGTTATTATATACTAAATTACTTAATTGTCTAGTATAATTTTGCTAAAAATTCATGTTATATAATTAAGCTTTATTATTTTGCCTCTAATGAAATCAAATAAAACGCTATTGCAGCAGCATTTGAGACATTTAAGCTTTCTACTTTGCTTGAAATGGGTATTTTAACTAAGTGATCACATGCTTCTTTAACTAGACGTCTGATTCCTTTATCTTCAGAGCCAAGTACTATTGCCATTTTATCTGAAAATATTTTTGTACTTAAAGATTGTGTTGCGTTACCATCAAGACCAATAATCCAAAATCCATGTTTTTTTAGATATTCTATTGACCACCTTAAATTAGTGACTTTAACCATTTGTACTAGTTCTAAAGCTCCGGAAGCTGTTTTTGCTATGGTAGCATTTTCATCGGGTGCATTATCTAGAGGTAATATTATGGCTGTGATGTCAAAGGAAGCTGCACTACGAATAATAGCACCAATATTTTGTGGATCAGTTATTTGATCCAAAATAGCAACTTTACAATTAGGAATAGTTATGTCAATATCTTCAATGCGATTAAAGAAGATACTTTTAACGTTAGCGGCTATTCCCTGATGATTATGATTTGAACCAAAAAGACGGGTCAAGTAATCTATATTGGTAATCTCATACGGGTGGTTAGAGATTAAATTTTTGTGCAAATTGAAAATATCTTCTGTACATAAAACATTTTGAATATAACGTTTTGGGTTGCTTAATGCTGCAAATACTGGATGTTTGCCATATATATAGTGCAAATCTTTAGAAATTTTAGCTTTATTTCTCATCTTATTAGAACCTAGAGTAATTTATTCTTGACACAAACTACTATTTATTATAGAAAGTTACAACTGATAAACGTTCTGAAGTAACGTAAGTTTAATATTAGCTTATTTAGGATGGTTCAAGAGAAAAGATTCGGGGTCATTTGAGCTTCAGTTTTATAACAAAAAGGATGTGATGTCCTTCCTGTGCAGGCGAATCCATGATACCTAACAGCTATTTAGGCTGTTTTTTGGATTTCTGCCGCGGAAAGGATTGAGGCTTCTTAAGTTGATGCCCATGCGATTACGCAGGAATGATACTGATGTTGTATTAAGCGTTGTACCTTATTTTTATAAAGGCTTGTAGTCCGAAGTTCAAATGTTCTTGGAAAAGAGCAGAGAAGATTTTTTGGCACTTACACTAATTTATATTATGCTTTACGTTTAATTAGACCATTTAATACTTGCGTAAATTCTTTGGAGGAATGGCCGAGTGGTCAATGGCAGCAGACTGTAAATCTGCCCGCGTGAGCGTACGAAGGTTCGAATCCTTCTTCCTCCACCACAAGTTGGTTAGGTAGATACGCGGGTGTAGCTCAATGGTAGAGCTCCAGCCTTCCAAGCTGGCCACGTGGGTTCGATTCCCATCACCCGCTCCAAGAGTATTGGTGATAATTGGAAATTGGATAAATTTGTATTTTTATGTTAAATTGTATTAAATCTTAAATTGTGGAGAATGAATTATGGCAAAGGTAAAATTTGAAAGGGATCTACCCCATTGTAATATAGGTACTATAGGACACGTAGATCATGGTAAGACTTCTTTAACAGCTGCAATAACTTTAGTGTTATCAAAAGAAGGTGGAGCACAGGCTACTAATTATGATGACATTGATAAAGCTCCTGAAGAGAGGGAAAGGGGTATAACTATTGCTACTGCTCACGTTGAATATAGAACTAAAAGAAGGCATTATGCTCACATTGATTGTCCTGGTCACGCAGATTATATAAAGAATATGATAAGCGGTGCAGCTCAAATGGATGCTGCTATATTGGTAGTATCTGCTGCTGATGGTCCAATGCCCCAAACAAGGGAGCATATATTGCTTGCTAAGCAAGTTGGCGTACCTGCAATAGTTGTATTTTTGAATAAAGTTGATATGGTTGATGATCCAGAATTGCTTGACTTAGTAGAAATGGAAGTCAGAGAACTGTTATCAATGTATGATTTTCCTGGAGATGATATACCAGTTATCAGGGGTTCAGCTTTACAGGCTCTAGAGGGAAAACCTGAAGGTGAAGCTGCGATTAAAGAGTTGATGAATGCTATTGATGAATATATACCTCAACCTGAGAGAGATACAGATAAACCTTTTTTAATGTCAATAGAAGATGTATTTTCTATTTCTGGAAGAGGTACGGTTGTTACTGGTAGAATCGAAAAAGGTATAGTAAAAGTTGGTGAAGAGGTAGAGATTGTCGGTATAAGAGATACTCAAAAAACTACTTGTACTGGTGTGGAAATGTTTAAGAAGCTATTAGATCAAGGTGAAGCCGGTGATAATGTTGGTATATTACTGCGTGGAACTAAAAGAGAAGATGTATGCAGAGGTCAAGTGTTAGCTAAGCCTGGAAGTATAACTCCGCATACTGAGTTTGAAGCTGAAGTTTATGTACTTACCACGAAAGAAGGTGGTCGTCATACAGCATTTACAGATAAATATCGACCACAGTTTTATTTTAGAACGACTGACGTAACTGGAGAAATTACTTTGAAAGATGGTAAAACAATGGTGATGCCTGGTGATAATGCGAATCTAAAAATTGCATTGATCGCTCCGATAGCTATGGAAGAGGGCGTACGTTTTGCTATACGTGAAGGTGGTAGGACAGTAGGAGCCGGTGTAGTATCAAAGATTATAAAATAATAAAAAATAGTCATCCTGAGAAAGTTCAGGATGACTATTTTTTTAAGGTTAGGCAAAATATGTTTAATTAGGCTTAATTAGAGTAAGTCTATTAAAGAATGTGCTTTGACTGGTCTAGCTGTTTATAAAAAGGTTTAGTTAATGAAAAATAATCAAAAAATCAAAATTCGTTTAAAGTCGTTTGATCACCGCTCGCTTGAGCAAGGTACTAGAGAAATAGTAGGGGCTGTTAAAAGAACCGGTGCTGATATAATTGGTCCAATTCCGCTGCCAAGGACAATTGAGAGATTTACCGTTAATAGGTCTCCACATGTCAATAAAAAATCAAGGGAGCAATTTGAGATTAGAATTCAGAAAAGGCTTTTGATAATAAGTTATCCAACTCCTCAGACTGTTGATGCTTTAAAAAAAGTTGATTTGCCTGCTGGTGTTGATGTTGAGATTAAGTTAGAGAGTGTTGAGTGATGAGAACCGGTTTAATTGCTAAAAAAATTGGTATGAGTTCAATTTTTAATGAAAAGGGAGAGAGATCTACCGTTACTTTTCTACAAGTTGAAGATTGCCAAGTAGTAGGACAAAAGACCTTAGAAAGGGATGGCTATAGTGCTTTGGTTATTGGGGTAAAAGATAAAAAATTATCTAAAGTAACAAAACCAATGAAGCAGGTATTTGCTAATGCTCAAGTTACGCCAAAGGAAAAATTGAAGGAATTTAGAATTTCTGAAACTTGTTTCCTTGATGTAGGTTCTGTATTGCACGTGAATCATTTTGTTATTGGTCAGTTTATAGATGTTGTAGGTACTACTATTGGTAAAGGTTTTGCCGGTAGTATGAAAAGGCATAATTTTAGAGGGCTTGAAGCTTCACATGGTGTATCTGTGTCTCACCGTTCGCATGGTTCTACTGGTGGTAGACAAGATCCTGGTAAAGTATTTAAGAATAAGAAAATGGCTGGTCATATGGGAAGTACAAGAGTTACTATTCAAAATTTGAAAGTAGTCGATACTGATATGGAAAACAGCATAATCATAGTTAGTGGAAATATTCCCGGTTCAAAAGGATCTTATGTCTACATTAAGGATGCTATTAAGAAAACCATTACAGCTATAGGATAAACTATATGAAAGCCAAATTATTAAATCTTGAAAATGAAGCTGTTGGTGAAATTGATTTAGATAACGAAGTGTTTGCCGTAGATTTTGTTAGGGAAGATATTATCAAGCTTGTTGTTGATTGGCAGAGAACTAAAGCTATGGCTGGTACACATCAAACAAAGACGGTGTCGCAAGTGTCTGGTACTACAAAGAAACCTTTTAAGCAAAAAGGTACAGGTAATGCAAGGCAAGGATCTTTAAGATCTGTCCAAATGAGAGGTGGTGGAGTTTCTCACGGTCCAGTAACAAGGAGTCATGCTACAAAATTGCCAAAAAAAGTTAGAAAACTTGGTTTAAAACATGCTTTGTCAGAAAAATTGGCTGAGGGAAAACTGCTAATAGTAGATTCGTTAAAATTACATGAATCCAAAACTTCTAATCTTATAAAATTATTAAATAATTTTCATGGTAAGAGTTATTTTATTGTTAGTGGTGATGAGGTTGATATCAATTTTTCTTTGGCAGTACAAAATATTCCAAATACTATTTCAGTACCGCAAATTGGTGCAAATGTTTATGATATAATACGCCATGATTATGTTTTGTTATCACAAGAAGCTGTAGATGCTTTAGAAAAGAGGTTAAAGTGAAATCTTATAAACATTATGATCTTATTAGAAATCCTGTGATTACTGAGAAGAGCAATATTTTATCTGAGCAACAAAATAAGTTTACTTTTCATGTTGCTGATAGTGCTGAGAAAGTTTCTATCAAGATGGCTGTTGAAAAGATTTTTCAGGTTAAGGTTAAAAAAGTTAACATAATGAATGTAAAAGGTAAGAGAAAAAGATTCAAGGGTGTTAATGGTAGACAATCAGATAAAAAGAAAGCAATTGTGACGTTAGAAAAAGATTATACTATTGATTTTACTGGGGGTATTAAATAAATGGCTTTAAAAACGTTTAATCCAGTTACTCCATCCCTTAGAGAATTAGTACAGGTTGATAAATCTGATCTTTGGAAGGGTAAGCCTCATAAACCTTTAACTAAAGGTTTATCTAAGACTGGTGGTAGAAATAACTTGGGTAGAACCACTTCTTGGCATAGAGGAGGAGGGCATAAAAGACTTTATCGTATAATCGATTTTAAAAGAAATAAACAGGATATATTTGCCACTGTTGAAAGAATAGAATATGATCCTAATAGAACTTCCTTCATTGCTTTAATTAAATTCGATGATGGTGAGTATTCTTATATTTTAGCACCACAAAAGCTTATTGTAGGAGATAGAATAGTATCAAGTGATGAAGCTGACATAAAAGTAGGAAATTGTTTATCTTTGAAATCTATTCCTGTTGGTACTACTTTACATAATGTAGAAATGAAAGTTGGTAAAGGTGGTCAAATTGCAAGATCTGCTGGTACTTCTGTTAATTTAGTAGGTAAGGATTCGGGTTATGCACAGATCAAGCTTCGATCTGGAGAATTTAGGTTGATACCGTTAGATTGTAAAGCTACCATAGGTGTTGTTTCAAATCCTGATCAAAAAAATACCAATTTAGGTAAGGCCGGAAGAAATAGATGGCTAGGTTGGAGACCACATGTTCGTGGTGTTGCAATGAATCCAGTCGATCACCCACATGGGGGAGGAGAGGGAAAAACTTCTGGTGGTCGTCATCCAGTGACTCCATGGGGTTTCCCAACTAAGGGTAAGAAAACACGTAAGAATAAGCTTACATCAAAATTTATTATTAAGAGAAGAAAGTAATTAGGTAGTAATTATGGCTCGTTCAGTTTGGAAAGGACCTTTTGTAGATGGTTATCTGATAAAAAAAGTACAAAAATTGATTGAATCTGGTAAATCAGAAATGATCCAGACTTGGTCTAGAAGGTCAACAATTTTACCATTTTTTGTTGGGATAACATTTGCTGTACATAATGGAAATAAATTTATACCTGTGACTGTAAGTGAAGAAATGGTTGGTAAAAAATTAGGTGAATTTTCTCCAACTAGAACTTTTCATGGTCATGGTACAGATAAAAAAGTTAAGAGAAAATAGATATGGTGAAGGTGAATAAAGGCTCTACTACAGCAATTGCTAAGTCTCTTAGAGTGAGTCCGAGGAAATTGAATTTGGTTGCAACTTCTATTAGGAATATGAAAGTGTCTGAGGCTCTAATTCAGCTTACCTTTTCCCCTAGAAGAATTGCTCAAGATGTAAAAAAATGTTTACAGTCTGCTGTTGCTAATGCTGAAAATAATTTCGGTTTAGATATTGATACTTTGTTTATTACTTCTGCAACTGTAGGTAAGGCGTTGGTGATGAAAAGAATTATGCCAAGAGCTAAAGGAAGAGCAACAAGGATTAATAAATTTTTTAGTAATTTATATATTACAGTTACTGAAGTTGAGGGGAAATAAGATATGGGGCAAAAAGTTAATCCGCATGGCTTTAGGGTTGGTCCGACATTAATTAAAGGTTGGGACTCGGTGTTATATGCTGATAAGAAGCACTATAAAGTCCTTCTTATCCAAGATTTAGAGGTTAGAAATCTAGTTAATAAAAACTATGTGCAAGCACAAGTTAGTAGGGTGTTAATAGAGAGGCCTTCTAATAAAAATGTTATAATTAATATTTTTGCTAAAAAGCCTGGAGTTATTATAGGTAAAAGTGGTAACGACATTGATAAATTAAAAAAATCTGTCCAAAAAATTACGGGTTTAGAAGAAATATATATTAACATACATGAAGTAAAGAAGCCTAATATAGACTCTAATATTATTGCTCAAACGATTGCTATGCAGCTTGAAAAAAGAGTGTCTTTTAGAAAAGCTATGAAAACCGCTATCCAAGCCTGCTTCAAGCAAGGAGGGTTAGGTATAAAGGTTGCTTGTTCTGGACGTTTAGCTGGAGCTGAAATAGCGAGAACAGAGTGGTATAGAGAAGGTAGAGTACCTTTACATACTTTGAGAGCTGATATTGACTATGCGACTGCTGAAGCTATGACAACTTATGGAGTTATAGGTATAAAGGTTTGGGTCTATAGGGGTGATCATGTGGAAAATAGAAAGAAACATAATTAATTTTGAAGTAAAATAATGTTAGCTCCGAAAAAACAAAAATTTAGAAAAGCACATAAGGGGAGAGTCCCCTCAAAGGCAAAGGCTGGTACTATGCTAGCTTTCGGTTCTTTTGGCTTGAAATCATTAGATGGTTTAAGGGTTACCGCAAGACAAATAGAGGCAGCAAGAAAGGCTGCAGTTCGTTGTATGAAAAGGCAGGGGAGATTATGGATTAAAATTTTTCCTGATTTGCCTGTGTCAAAAAAGCCTGCGGAAGTTAGGATGGGTAAAGGAAAAGGCTCTACTGAATTTTTTGCAGTGAGAGTATCACCTGGAAGAATTATGTTTGAAGTGGAAGGGGTTACAGATGATGTAGCGACGAAAGCACTTGAGCTTGCTAGTGCAAAATTGCCTGTAAGAACAAAGATAGTGAGGCGTTATGAATAATTTGGGGTTATCAGCAAAGGAATTGGTTGGGCAGACTACGGAAGAACTTCACAAAAAGAGAATTTTGTTTAAAAAAGAGTTTTTTAATCTAAGATTCCAAAGGACGTTAGGTGAATTAAACAATACTAGCAGGTTTTCTTTTGTAAAAAAAACAATAGCTCGTATTAATACAGAGTTAACTATAAGATCAAAAACTGGAGAATAGGGAAATGCCGAAAAGAGTGCTACAGGGCGTTGTTGTAAGTTCGAAAACTGATAAGACTATTACAGTTAAAGTAGAACGTAGGTTTAAGCATCCTATATACAAAAAAATTGTAAAAGTCTCTAAAAAATATGCTGCTCATGATCCAGAAAATACTTATAAGGATGGTGATAAGGTTAATATAGTTGAAAGTCGCCCTATATCTAAGACTAAGTCTTGGGTAGTGTTAGGGGATGTAAAGGTATCTCTCTAATAATAGGTTTAGTTGTTACAGAATGGTGAGTTTTATTCTTTGACTTTGTTGTTTAGATTGTTTATTTTGTTGCATTATTAAATTCTCAAGTGGAAGTAAGTTATGATTCAGATGCAGAGCATCTTAGATGTTGCGGATAACTCTGGTGCTAAAAAAATTATGTGTATTAAAGTGCTTGGTGGTTCACATCACATGATAGCAAATCTTGGGGATGTCATTGTGGTATCTATAAAAGAAGCTTTACCAAGCGGAAAAGTAAAAAAAGGTGACGTACATAGGGCTCTAATTGTTAGAACAAAAAAGGGTGTTAGAAGGGCAGATGGTAGTACAATTAAGTTTGATTCCAATGCAGCAGTACTTTTAAATAAGCAAGGGGAACCAATAGGTACGAGAGTTTTCGGTCCTGTAACTAGAGAATTAAGGGCAAAAAAATTCGTTAAGATTATGTCACTTGCAGAAGAGGTGTTGTAATGATTAAGCTAAAAATTAAGAAAGGTGATGAAGTTATTGTTATCACCGGAAAAAATAAGGGAAAAAAGGGTAAGGTCTTAAAGGTTTTGCCTGAACAAAATAGAGCTATTGTTTCGGGTATAAATATTGTTCGCAAGCATGTTAAGGCGAGTAAAACAAGTGAAGGTGGCATAGTGTCAAAGGAGTTATCCATACATATATCCAATGTTGCTCACATAGATCCTAAAACAGGTAACCATACAAAAGTTGCTTTTAAATTTCTAGAAGATGGCTCTAAAGTAAGAGTAGCTAAGAAGTCTGGTGAAATTATCAGTAGTAAGGAAGGTAAGTAATGTTGCTCAGGTTTAAAGATTTATACACTAAAGAGATTGTACCAAACTTACAGAAGGAGTTTGCGTATAAGAATAAACATCAAATGCCTAAAGTTATAAAAATTGTTGTTAATATGGGGGTTGGTGAAACGGTTGCGGATTCTAAGATAATTAATAATGCTGTCAATGATCTGACTCTAATTTCAGGACAAAAGCCTTTAGTGACTGAGGCCAAAAAGTCTATTGCTACTTTTAAGCTTCGTGAAGGTATGAAAGTTGGCTGTAAAGTTACTCTACGCAAAGATAGAATGTATGATTTTCTAGAGAGATTAGTAATTGTTGCTCTACCGCGTATTAAAGAATTTAGAGGTTTTTCAAGCAAAAGTTTTGATGGTAGAGGTAATTTTACTTTTGGTATAAAAGAACAGATTGTTTTTCCAGAGATTAATTACGACAAGATAGATGTAATTCGTGGTATGGATATCACGATTGTTACAAGTGCTATGAATAATGAAGAAGGTAAATTATTACTTTCTGGCTTTAATTTGCCTTTTTATAATTAATGTTTAGAAGAAAAATAGATGGCTAAAGTAAGTTCTATAAAAAAGAATAATAGAAGAAGAAAGATGGCACAAAGTTTATATAACAAGCGTGCTAAATTAAAGGACAAGATTTACGATAAAACTTTATCTTTGGAAGAAAGATTTTCGCTAGTGATGGTTTTAGCTAAGTTACCTAGAAACTCAGCTATGAATAGAGTTCGAAATCGGTGTGAGCTTACTGGACGTCCAAGAGGAGTGTATAGTAAATTTGGTCTATCGCGAAATAAGCTGAGAGATCTTGGTAGTAAGGGGTTAGTTCCTGGTTTGATTAAAGCAAGTTGGTAAAATAACTTGAATTTGATATAACTTGTTATATCGAATTCAGGGGTTAAGTAGAAACAATCAGGTTTGAAGCGGTTTAGTAGCTGATTGTTAAAATATAATATTCCATTCAATAGGTGGTTTTAATAATTAACATCACCTATTGAATGATAAAAAAAGTTGAAATGTACTCGTGTCAGCCGTTTCAAGAGTACACTTTTCCTTATAACAAAGCCAATTCGATATAAGAATTATTAATTTTTATATCGAATTGAGGTTAAAATAGTAGGTTTATCGTATGTCAATGACAGATAATATAGCGGATATGTTGACTAGAATTAGAAATGGTCAAAAAAGTAAATTGATGAGTATATCTCTACCTTGCTCAAAAATAAAATGTGCTATTTTGGACGTTTTAAAAAAAGAAGGTTATATAAAAGAGTATGTAGTTGTCAAGGATGGTAATATAAGTCATATTGAAGTGGATCTAAAATATTCTGTTAATGGAAAACCTGCTATATGTGAAATAAATAGAGTTTCAAAACCAGGTAAGAGGATTTATTCTTCTATTGATAAACTAAAAGGATATTATAACAATATGGGTATTTATATTCTTTCTACTTCTAGAGGAGTTTTATCAGATAGAGAAGCACATAGCCAAAAAATTGGCGGTGAAGTAATTTGTAAAGTGTTTTAAGGTATAAAAATGTCACGTATTGGAAAATTGCCAGTCCCTGTACCTGAAGGGGTGAAAGTTGAACTTGATGGGTTGAAAGTCAATGTTGTTGGTCCCAAGGGAGAATTAACCAAAACTTTCGCAGGAAGTATAGCAATTTTATTGCAAGATAATCAGCTTTTTGTAAAACCATTAGCAGAGACTAAAAGTGCTAGATCTATGTGGGGTACGGCACGAAGTATAATAAATAGTATGATAAAAGGTGTTAAAGAAGGTTTTACAGAAGAGCTTGAAGTCAACGGTGTTGGTTATAAGGCTTTGGTGAAGGATAAATATTTAAACTTAATGCTTGCTAAAAGTCATAATACTAAAGTAGAAATACCTCAAAATATTAAAGTTACCGCTCCTAAACAAAATCAGATTATATTGGAAAGTGTTGATAAAGAAAAATTAGGTCAGTTTATATCAATTATTATAAAGCAGAGGCCACCTGAACCATATAAAGGTAAAGGTATTAAACGCAAAGGTCAATATGTTCAGAGGAAAGAAGGTAAGAAAAATTAAAATTTAAGAGTTAAATATGCGTAGTTCAAAGTTAAAGTTTGATATAAGAAAGGCTAGAGTAAGGTCTAAGATATCAAAGGTATCAAACAGACTCAGACTGTCTATTTTTAAGTCTGGAAAGCACATATATGCACAAGTCATAGATGACAAACAGTCAATAACTATTGCATCTGCTTCGACTTTAGATAAAGAAATTAGACAGTTAAAAAAATCCAACTGTAATATTGGTACAGCCACGAAAGTAGGTGATTTAATAGGCGAAAGAGCATCGCTTAAAGGGGTACAAGAAGTTGTATTTGATAAGGGTGGTTATAAATATCATGGTGTTGTTAAGGCTTTAGCTGATGCAGCAAGAAAGAAAATGAAATTTTAATTTTAGGTTTAAGAAATGGCTAAAGCTAAGAAAAATACGGGTGAAGCACTAACAGAAACTTTGGTGGATGTAAACAGAGTTACTAAAGTGGTAAAGGGGGGTAGAAAATTCTCTTTTTCTGCTTGTATTGTTGCTGGTGATAAATCTGGTAAGGTTGGTTATGGTCATGGTAAAGCGAAAGAGGTAACAGAAGCTAGAGCTAAGGCTACTCAAGAAGCAAGGAAAGATATGATTAGAATTCCTCTTTATCAAAATAGAACTATTCATCATGATGTCATTGGTAAAAGTGGAGCAGCTAAAGTCATTTTAAGAAGAGCCAAAGCCGGTACTGGTGTTATCGCTGGTGGTGCTATGAGGGCAATTTTTGATTCTTTAGGAGTTCATGATATTGTTGCCAAATCTTTGGGTTCTAGTAATGTATATGCGATGATTGCTGCAACTTTTGATGCGTTATCTCAACTCTCTTCTCCAAAGAATATTGCTGAAAGGAGAGGAAAAAGGATAAATGAGGTGTCAACTAAATCTACAAAAGGGCAACAAATAATATCAGAACCAAGTGTGCAAGTTTAAGTAGTGTAATAGCCTTTCCAGCGTAGACTCATGGATGTCAACTTAAGAAGTTTCGATGTGTCATTCCTGCTTCGGTGCGAAATCTAAAGAAATAGCCTAGAAAAGGTTGTTATGTATTATAGATTCCGCTTACCTAGTGCGGGAATGACATATATGACATTGGAGGTGTTGGGATAACAGCAAAATTGTTTAAGTTGACACTTATGTATACTCGAATGATCCTACGAATTGGATTTGAAAATGAGGGGCGAGTAAGCGGAGTGTACATTTAGTATATGAGTACGCGAGTTCCTGATATTTTCAAAAAACAATTCTTTAAAGCAGAAGAGTATACACGTGAATGGGGCTTTGAAGCAATAGGCTATAGTGAGTCTTTATATTAAAGTAAAGTAATAATTGGGTTGTAGGAATTTATGAGTAGTGATCAAGAAAAAGTGAATGAGGCAAAGGTTAAAGTTACCCAAATTGGTAGTAGTATAGGCCGTAAATATGATCAGGAAAAAACCTTGGTAGGTTTAGGTCTGAATAAAATGCATAAATCTGTTATTTTGAAAGATACAAACTCTGTTAGAGGGATGATCAAGAAGGTACAACATTTGTTAAAAGTAGAAAATATAAATTAGAGTTTAGAAAATGAAATTAAATGAGTTATCTAACAATTTTGGTGCCAAGAGAGATAAAAAAAGAGTAGGTCGCGGTATTGGCAGTGGTAAAGGTAAAACATGTGGCAGAGGCGTTAAGGGGCAGAAATCTAGATCTGGTGTAGCTATCAAAGGTTTTGAAGGGGGGCAGATGCCTATGATTAAAAGATTGCCAAAGAGAGGCTTTAGCTGTCCTAGTTCTAAGAAATATAGTGTAGTAAATATTGCTGATATAGAATTTTTAATAGCAGAAAATCGTTTGAACTCAACAGAAGTTGTAACAAAAGAGAAATTAGTTGAAGTCGGATTAATTAAGAATACTAATTTATTGGTTAAGTTACTATCTGTTAGCAGTGGTGAATTTAATAGTCCCTTATCATTTCAATTAGATGCTTATTCTAGATCTGCTAAGAAGTTAATAGAACAAGTTGGTGGTCAAATATTGTAATTTATGAGTTTAAATTCCACACAAAAATCTAATAAAGACTTAGCTAATAGGATTATTTTTACTATTTTGGCTCTTATAGTATATAGATTTGGGTCATTTATTCCTATAGCGGGTATTGATTCAGTTGCGTTAAGCAGTGTGGCTGAACAAAATCAATCTGGTATACTTGGTATGTTTAATATGCTATCTGGGGGTTCTCTAGGTAGAATGTCCATTTTTGCTTTAGCAATTATGCCATATATAACTGCTTCAATTATCATTCAATTAATGTCAATAGCCTACAAGCCTTTGGAGAATTTAAAAAAAGAAGGTGAGGTTGGTAAAAGGAAAATCAATCAATTATCTAGGTATTTAACTGTTTTATTAGCTTCTTTTCAGGCATATGGTGTTGCAATAAGTTTGGAACATGTTGTGACTAATGTAGGTCCAGTAGTTATTATACCAAGGCTTTTTTTCAAGGTTACTACCGTTATCACTTTAGTTGTAGGTACTATGTTCTTAATGTGGCTTGGTGAACAGATTACTGGTAGAGGTATTGGTAATGGATCGTCCTTAATTATATTTATAGGTATAGTATCTGGAGTACCAAGTGCTATTATAAGTATGTTTGAGTTGTCAAGAAGTGGTGGTTTGTCTCCAGTAGTAGTTATGGCTATTTGTTTAGGAGTTATTGTAATTATAGCTATAATAATTTTCTTTGAGAAGGCACAAAGAAAAGTTTTGGTACAATATCCAAAAAGACAAGTTGGCAATAAAATTTATGGTGGTGATTCGACTCATATGCCTCTGAAACTTAATACTTCTGGGGTAATTCCGCCAATATTTGCTAGTTCGATTTTATTGTTTCCTGTGACAATAGCTAATTTTTCTAGCAATAATTCGGAAATTATGAGTTTATTAACCTTCTATTTAGGGCATGGGAAGCCTTTATATATTTTGTTGTATGTTGCGTTGATAATGTTTTTTAGTTTTTTTTATACAGCAGTAGTTTTTAATTCAGAAGAAACAGCAAATAATTTAAGAAAATATGGGGCATATATTCCTGGCAAAAGGCCTGGTAAGAATACTGCGGAATATTTTGATTATTTGTTAACTAGGTTAACTGTAATAGGTGGTATATATCTTAGTTTTATATGTATAGTTCCTGAAATGTTAATGAATAAATATGCCGTATCTTTTGCCTTAGGGGGTACAAGTTTTTTAATTGTTGTTAATGTTGTTCTAGATACATTTGTACAAATTCAAACTCATTTATTTAGCAGTAGGTATGAGGGATTAATTAAAAAAATGAAGTTAAAAAACTAACTGATATTATAAAAAAACAATTCTTTAAAGCAAAAAATTATACATTTTAACTTAGTGGAGGGTATATATTATGTTATGTTTAAAGATGAGTTTCAAATGATTATAGTGCTTATAGGGTCTCCTGGTTCAGGGAAGGGAACTCAAGGGCAGTTATTGGCAAGAAAGTTAAATTTACCTCATGTATCTACTGGTGATATATTCAGGCAAATGGTAAAGGTTAATAACAAGGATGGTTTGTTAATTAAAGAGTATATGGTACAAGGAAAACTTGCCCCTGCTAAATTGGTGAATAATGTAGTTAAGGAGTTTTTAACTCAGGATATATATAAAAACGGTTATGTTCTAGATGGTTATCCTCGTAATTTAGAGCAAGCTAATTTTCTAAGAAGGTTTGCTAATCAAAAGATTAAAGTTGTGTTTTTCGACATAGACGATCAAGTGATTATCAAGAGGATTCTAGGTAGGTTTAATTGTGAAAATTGTGGACAAATTTATAATAGTTATTTCATTAAACCTAAGGTTGATAATGTCTGTGATGTTTGTGGATCAGGTAAATTTATGCACAGACAAGACGATGATGAACAGACTATTAAGCAAAGAATAGAAGAATATAAAATAGAAACTTATCCGTTACTTAACTATTATAGAGATAATAGTGAGTTCTATGTTGTTGATGCAAATAAGGATAAAGAAGAAGTAGAACTTGTTTTATATAAAGTATTAAAAATGATTTGACTTTAAGGGATATTTTTATATTATTCCCTTTTGGTTATTATCGAAATTTTGGAGATTATTTGTGGCAAGAATAGCGAGTGTTAATATTCCAGCAAACAAAAGATTAGTAGTGAGCTTAACATATATCTATGGGCTTGGTTTTTCTGCTGCAGAAAAGATTTGTCAAAAAACTGGAATATCTGAAAATAAAAGGGTCAAAGACTTAACAGATCAAGAACTTATTATTTTACGTAATATTATTGAAAAAGAATATAAAGTAGAAGGTGATTTAAGAAGAGAAGTGAATCTTAATATCAAAAAGAAAAAGGATATTAGGAGTTACCAAGGTCTTAGACATATAAGAAAGTTGCCTGTTCGAGGTCAGAATACTCATTCTAATGCTCGAACAAGAAAAGGTAAAGCTGTTGCGATTGCCGGTAAGAAAAAAGTTACAAAGTAATATGGTATAATGATGAGTCAGGCTGCTAATACTAAGGTCAAGAAAAAAAGAAAAAATATTACTCTTGGTGTTGTTCATATAAAAACAACTTTTAATAATACTATTGTTACTTTTACAGACGTGCAAGGTAATGCTATAGCTTTTTCAACAGCAGGTACACATGGTTTTAAGGGGGCTAGAAAAGCTACGCCTTATGCTGCTCAAATAACTGTTGATAAAGCCTCAGAAGCTGCAAAAGAACACGGTCTGAAAACTGTTTCAATTAGAGTGCAAGGTGCAGGGGCTCAAAGGGAATCAGCTATGCGTGCGGTATTTAGTCAAAATTTTATAGTTACGTCAGTTTTGGATGTTTCGTCTGTTGCACATAACGGTGTTAGAGCACCAAAAAGAAGAAGAGTATAGGGGCATAGGTAAATAATGTTATCATTAAATAAAAACTGGAGTGCATTGATAAAACCTTCTAAGATAGTTTATGACAGTCCTGATAAGAGTAGTAATATAGTAAAAATTGTGGTTGAACCTTTAGAGAGAGGCTTTGGTTTAACAATAGGTAATGCTATGAGGAGAATTCTACTTTCATCTCTCCAGGGTGCTGCAATAACATCAATAAAGATACTAGGAGTGGTGCATGAATTTTCTGCTATACCTGGGGTTAAGGAAGATTTAGTTGATGTAGTTTTGAATCTTAAGTCTGTGGTCATTAAGATGCATTCTACAGAAAGAAAGATTGTCAGATTAAGGGCTACTGGTCCTTGCGTTGTAACTGCTGGGATGATTGGAACAGAGCATGATGTGGAGATACTAACCCCTAATCATGTGATTTGTACTTTGGCAAAAGGGGTTCAGCTTGAAATGGAATTAGTGTGTGAGACGGGAAAAGGTTATGTTCCTGCTGCAAGCAGCGTTAGTTCGGAATTAGCTATTGGCGTAATCCCAATAGATGCGTTATTCAGTCCTGTAAGAAAGGTTACCTATAAAGTTGATAATACACGTGTTGGTCAAGTTACAGATTATGACAAACTAATTATGACCGTTGAAACTAATGGTAGTATTACTCCGGAGATGTCTATAGCACTTGCTGCTAGAATTCTGCAAGATCAGTTACAATTATTTATTACATTTGAAGAACAAACAGAAGATAAACAGGATAAGTTAGAAGAATTAGCATTTAATCCAGCATTGTTGAAGAAAGTTGAGGAATTAGAATTATCTGTTAGATCTCAGAATTGTTTAAAAAATGATAATATAATTTATATAGGCGATCTTGTTATCAAAACAGAAGCAGAAATGCTTAGAACTCAAAACTTTGGTAGAAAATCTCTTAATGAGATTAAGGATATATTATCAGGCTTTGGTTTAAAATTTGGTATGGACATACCAGGATGGCCTCCAGAAAATATTCAGGAGCTATCTAAGCGTTATGAAGATCCATATTAATAAAAGGTAATAACATGCGACATAAAATTAAGGGTAGAAAGCTTAATAGAACAAGTAGTCATAGACAGGCGATGTTTGCTAATATGGCTGTGGCACTTGTGATGAATGAGCAAATAAAAACAACTTTACCTAAGGCTAAAGAGCTTAGGCCATATATTGAAGTGCTGATAACTAAGGCCAAAAAATCTGATTTAGCGACTAGAAGAATGGTGCTTGCTAAAATCAAAGATAAAGTTGCTACTGAAAAACTTATTAGTGTTTTAGGCAAAAGATATAGTGAACGTCCAGGTGGTTATACTAGGATAATAAAGGCTGGTTTTCGTTATGGGGATATGGCATCAGTAGCTTATATTGAGTTCGTTGATAGAGATGTAAATAGTAAAGGCTGTGGACTTCCAAAAGCAGAAAGCCATAACCATGAAGAATAAAATTAATGAATCTGTAGGAAAATAATCAATATGGCTAATCATTCATCAGCAAAAAAGGCAATAAGACAAACAATAAAAAAAACTTTAATAAATAAGAATAGGTCAAGTAGAATTAAAACATACATAAAAAAAGTTTTGCAAGAAGTTATTAGTGGCTCAAAAGAATCGGCTAAATTAGCTTTGACTGTTGCACAATCTGAAATAATGAAAGGCGTAACAAAAAACATTATCAAATTAAATACAGCCTCACGTAAAATCAGTAGATTATCTCAAAAAATTAAAAATATGAATTAGCTTCTAGCTTCTTGTGTATACCTTCTGTGTCTTAGTTCGATGAAAAACGGTTTAATAGCCTCGGTGTCATCCCCCCGCCTTACTTATTATCCACGTTTCTAGATTTGTGGGACGTCATATATGACGTCAGTAGGTTCAAATATACGACTTTTAAAAGATGTGGGTAATAGTAGGTATGTAAATATAAGTGAGGATTCGAGAACAAAAAGGAGTGTCCACAAATTGATTTTTTTGGTAATTTTGTTGTCAAAATTTGCTTTCGTTCCTCATGGACATCATAGTACCCTACATTTTTTATATAACCACTATTAAAATGGCTGCTGATAGTCTATTAGCGAGGAGTCGCTGAAAGCGGCGACGCGGCAATCCAGGATACGCGAAGCGTTACTCTAAAAAAACAGCTTTGCTGTTTACCTAGATCGCCACGGCATCTAAAGATGCCTCGCGATGACGATTATAGAAAAATGTAGGGTACTATACATGGACATATACGTACTGCTTGTGGTTACTTGGCTACTTTTTTACTCAGAAATTCCTCAAAAATTATTCAATTTGTGGGTACTTCCCCAAAATAACGAACAGATAGACCATAAAAATGAAACCTTCACAGCTAGATAGAAAATGTATGCAAGGACCTAGTTGAGAGGGATATACTTGATGAAAATCAAGAATTGCGTTGTCGTCTTCAGGGATCGTAGGTCACAACTGTCGAAAGTTCGAAGGTAGAGCGGGTTTTAGAGGATTTTCATAAGTAAAAAAGTAGATATAATCAAGTATTAGTTAAAAGATACACCGACTAATATAATTTACCTTGCTCATTGATAAGGAATTTATTAAAGATATTATACTTTTTTATTCACGAAATCTCTCTAAAACCTGCTCTACCTTCGAACTTTCGACAGTTGTGGATCGTAGGTAGCCACGTACTAAATGTACGCCTAGCACCTCGACCCTTTGACTCCTGCTACTATTATAATTTTGATTCTATCGTCTATCAACTCTTCATTTACGAGTAGTATATGCTAAAGATTTCCGCTTTTATTATCACAAAAAATGCAGCTATTAGAGTTGCAAGAGCTATCAATAGTGTTAAGGGTATTGTGGGGGAGATTATTGTTATTGATAGTGGGAGTACCGATGATACAGTGCAAATTGCTAGAAATTTGGAAGCCAAAGTCATTTCTAACGAATGGAATGGATATGTTAAACAAAAAACTTTTGGTGAAAATTTATGTCAGAATGATTGGATATTAAATATTGATGCTGATGAAGCATTGTCAAAAGAATTACAGGATGAAATAGAGTTTATATTCGCTTCAAATAATCAAAATAACTATTTAGCCTATCGTGCTAAAATTGTCACATTGCACCGTAATGATGATAAGACTCGCTGCTTTGCTCCTTATAATAAATGCATCCGATTGTATAATCGTAAATATAGTAGTTTTTCTGATAATAATAACATTACTACCCATGATTCGGTGTTATTTAATCTAAATATTAGTTCACAAAACAAAATATATGATTTAAATGGTATAATTTATCGTAGGCTTGGCACGTCAATTGAACAACTGATAGCTAAAGCAAATTGCTATTCCTCCGAGCAAGCAGAAAATTTAGTTAAACTAGGTAGGAGTCCATCGAAAACAAGAATTGTTACAGAAACTATGGTTTATTTTTTTAAATCATTTTTTATAAGACGATATTGGGTATTTGGTTTTGATGGTTTTGTTGACTCTATGATTTTTGCTTTTGCACGGTTTATAAGACTTGCTAAAGCAAGAGAGTTGTTAAATAATAAAAAAGACGATAACAACATAGAAGCATAGATTACATAATAGTCTACAATTTTTGTAAGGAGTTTAGTAGCAAGCTCAGCATATAGACATAAATACAGGGCAGTTTAAAAGTCACTACCAGTGGGTGGTATAAATATAGATTTAGCTACTATCGATGTCATCCCAGCTTCGGTGCGGGATCTAAAAAAATGTCCTGAGGGGTTGTTTATAGATTGTGTAGACCCTTGCTTTCGCAAGGGGAACATCAATTCTATTACTATGACTCAAACATTTCTAGGTTAGCTATAATGTATATAAGGCTATACGCTAGTTATGGTTAAAACATTTCCATGTTAGCTACACTACTACTTTCTGTAAACAAAATTAAAAAATTTTAAAATAATTGCTTGCACAAAATAAAATTTTACTGTATGTATAACTAGAAATAATAAAACCGTTTGTTACGGTTTTTTGTTATAAGAAATATATACTCAAATGATTTGAGTATAATCGAGGTTGAAAATGAATAGATTAAAGAGATTATCGGCAAACTAATCAAAAATAAATATTGGTAAAGTTCAAATGACCCTAGGGAAGATATTAATAAGTCGAAGATCCTATATATATGGACTATTATTTGTTGCAGTAGTGACTGTTGTAGTGATAGTTTCTATCAAAAAAGTAGTCAATAGACAAGCTCCAGCACAGCAAGTTGACAATCAAGCTGTCGTAATTCCTGTTGAAGTGGTTAAGGCTCAATATTCAGAGGAGACAAATGATATATTGGTTACAACAGGCAAAACCTTAGCCTATGAAACACATGCAGTTAAAGTCAATACAACAGGAAGAATTAAAGAACTTGACTTGCCTATAGGTAGCTATGTTAAAAAAGGTGATATTTTAGCGGTATTAGATACCACGCAAATTGACTATCTGATTGAACTGGCAAATGAAGAGTATCGTCTTAAAGAGAAAAAATCTAATGCGATGAAGCAGTTATTGGATAAGAATCTCATTAGATATACAGAGTATGTGAACCATAACATAGAATACTTGGATGCTAAACAAAAATATTATACATTACTTGATGAAAAAACCAATCATTATGTTGTTGCACCATTAAGTGGAATTGTTGAACGAAAACTTGTCACTGTTGGGGAGCTTGTTACACAAAAGGATAAAATAGTCGTTCTTTATGATATTCATATTATCAAGGTTGCGTTTGGTCTTGATGAAAGCGACTATCAAAAATTTAAAAGTTCGGGAGGGAGCTATGTCAACATCTATATTCCCGCTTTAAACTTAGCCCTTAAACTAAGTGATTTTAAAACTTCAGAAATTGCCCAAGATAAGAATCACTCAGTCTATATTGAGGCATTTATTCCAAATGATGATAATTCAATTATGCCGGGCTTATTTGTTAACGTAAATGTTATTTTCAATGGCAACAAGCAACGGATAAAATTGCCAAATTCAGCTGTTTTTTTTGACTCTTATTACTATGTCTATATTATTGAGAATAATACAGCTAAAAAAGTAAGGATTGAAATAGGTGATAGTGATAGTCAAAGTGTAGAGGTAGTTAGTGGCATCAAACCGAATGACCAAGTGGTTATTTCAGGAAAGAAGGGATTGTATGACGGAGTAAAGGTTTTGATTGAAGATGAGACAACTCACTCAACAATACGAAATAGACCATAACTTATTGACGCACTGGAATCGAAACTTGACAAATTATAATAATAGTTTGATAAATCGAGGATATTTCAATTATATTTACAATATATTAATACTTTCTTTCATTGTCGGAGGACTGAATATAAATGAATAAAAAAATTCAAAAACTATACTTTTTTATGATACTGCTATTTTGTAGTTCTGTTAATGCTCGTGAGAATAATGATGATAACACAGCTCAACTTAAGCAATTAAACAGAATTCAAGCAGGTACTATACAGGATCAAAAGAGGAAGGAACTTAAGCTTCGGGAAGAATTGGAGAAAAAAGAGCAAGAACTGGAGGAATCTCAAAATATTAATGGTAGTGATACCTCAGATAACTCAAATTCTTCATCGAATACTGGACAAAGAACTAATAGTAGTAATAATTCTGCTCCAGAACAGTATATTGGTAGTAATAATCGTAATACTCAAGATAATGCAAGTTCTCAAATGAATTCTACAGTATATGTAAATGATGACAAAAATCTTGATATTATAAAAGTTCCAAATACTACTGATTCTGTGCAGAAAACTAATCAATCACCAAGTGATATAACTGGAAATTCGAACCAACAAGAAATAATGTCAGGTGATAATAAGCGATCGAATAGTCAAATTGACCAATTGGATTCAGATGATGAATTGCTGGAAACACGTGAAAATACTTTGAAATTTGAACTATTGCAGAGTGATATTGAAAAAGCTGAAGCAAAATTATTAGAGTTGCAGAGCAGAGAAAATGATTTGAATAATGCTTATATGGAGAAAAAATTAGCATTTGAAGAACTAGAGCAACTACAATCACAATTGCCTAAACACCCAGAGATAAAAGATAATTCATTAAATCATCTGCAAAAGACTAAAGCAAACGAGCAGCTACTTAATGATCTAAAAGAACAACAACAGAAAGTAACAGCTTTAAAAGATCAGAGGGAAGCTTTGGCTAAAGAGAAACAGGTAAAGGATGAAGAATTTAGAAAGGTAAAGGGTGAGTATGAAGAAGCTCAGCAAAAATTAGTGGAAGATAAGAACAAATTTGAGGAAGAAAGTAAGAATCTACAAAAAAAGATGACAGCCTTAGAGGATGGTAATAAGCAGTTGGAAAAGAATTTAGTAGATGCTGAAAAAAATGCAGAAGCTTTGACTAAAGAGACACAGGCAAAAGATGTGGAATTAAAAAGGGTACAAGATAAGTTGAATGAAACGATAGCAGCTCACGAATTAGACAAGCAAGTTACGCAAGACACAATAGCAAAGAAACAACAGGCATTAGAATTAGCTCAGCAAGCATTAATAGAACAGGAGAGCAAGCTTAAGAAGGAAAGTGATAAGTCTCTAAATTTGCAAGAGAATATAACAGCTTTAAAAGATCAGATGGAAGCTTTGGCTAAAGAAAAACAGGTAAAGGATGAAGAATTTAGAAAGGTAAAGGGTGAGTATGAAGAAGCTCAGCAAAAATTAGTGGAAGATAAGAACAAATTTGAGGAAGAAAGTAAGAATCTACAAAAAAAGATGACAGCCTTAGAGGATGGTAATAAGCAGTTGGAAAAGAATTTAGTAGATGCTGAAGAAAATGCAGAAGCTTTGACTAAAGAGACACAGGCAAAAGATGTGGAATTAGAAAGGGTACAAGATAAGTTGAATGAAACGATAGCAGCTCACGAATTAGACAAACAAGTTACGCAAGACACAATAGCAAAGAAACAACAGGCATTAGAATTAGCTCAGCAAGCATTAATAGAACAGGAGAGCAAGCTTAAGAAGGAAAGTGATAAGTCTCTAAATTTGCAAGAGAATATAACAGCTTTAAAAGATCAGATGGAAGCTTTGGCTAAAGAAAAACAGGTAAAGGATGAAGAATTTAGAAAGGTAAAGGGTGAGTATGAAGAAGCTCAGCAAAAATTAGTGGAAGATAAGAACAAATTTGAGGAAGAAAGTAAGAATCTACAAAAAAAGATGACAGCCTTAGAGGATGGTAATAAGCAGTTGGAAAATAACTTAGTAGATGCTGAAAGAAATGCAGAAGCTTTGACTAAAGAGACACAGGCAAAAGATGTGGAATTAAAAAGGGTACAAGATAAGTTGAATGAAACGATAGCAGCTCACGAATTAGACAAACAAGTTACGCAAGACACAATAGCAAAGAAACAACAGGCATTAGAATTAGCTCAGCAAGCATTAATAGAACAGGAGAGCAAGCTTAAGGAGGAAAGTGATAAGTCTCTAAATTTGCAAGAGAATATAACAGCTTTAAAAGATCAGATGGAAGCTTTGGCTAAAGAAAAACAGGTAAAGGATGAAGAATTTAGAAAGGTAAAGGGTGAGTATGAAGAAGCTCAGCAAAAATTAGTGGAAGATAAGAACAAATTTGAGGAAGAAAGTAAGAATCTACAAAAAAAGATGACAGCCTTAGAGGATGGTAATAAGCAGTTGGAAAATAACTTAGTAGATGCTGAAAGAAATGCAGAAGCTTTGACTAAAGTACAACAGGAAAAAGATGACGAATTAAAAGCGTTACAGGTTAAGTTAGTTGAAGAGCTTAAAGCTCATGAAGCAAAAGAGCAAGCATTTAAAGCAGAAAAAGATACGATAGAGAAAAATTTAGCAGAGTCGATTAAGGCTAATAAAATACTAGAACGAGAACTTGTAGCAAAAGAGCAGAATATGACACGTCTGACTAACAGTTATCAAAAACCATGGCAAGCAGCACAGAAGATCAAAGAGCTGGAAGAACAAATTACAGCTTTGAAGCAAAATCATGAAAGTAAGTTGGCAAAGTATGAACAAGAAAATCAGTCTCTTAAAAGTCAAATAGCTGTGAATAAAACAGAACAGGCAAACGGTGCAGCATTAAAACATGATATGTGTGGATTAGCTCAGCAAGAATTAGTTGACACACGAAAAACAATGGAGCAGTTAAAAGCAGACAATGACATTAAGGGATATCCTAGTTTAGATGATTTAAAAAAATCGCCCGATCTATTAGATCAGAAACTTGCTACAACTAACCTACTAGTAGAACAACATAGCAACAAAACTCCAGTTGTAATCCAAGAACACTCTCCAGCTAAGGTAGATAGTACAGTAAAAATAGTAGGAACTGGAGTTAGGGACGTATCAAAAGAACAGAATAGTCCTCCCTCAAAGCGGCAGGTAATCGTAAAACAAGATACTGCTGTAACTCCAGCTGTAAAAAATACCAATCCCAAATCTAACACCCAGCGAAAATTAAATACAGTACCTCAAGTATGGAAGTAGAGTTGTATTAAATGATAAAAAGATTGTTGGAACATAGTAGCTTCTTTATTGTGATAAATATTGTGGTTGTGCTATTTGGTATATACTCATATTTGCAGCTGAAAATTCAACTTTTACCAAATATTCCTGTTTCAAATATTTACATTTCTATCATTAACCCGAATGTAAAGCCGGACCTGATAGAGAAATATACTACCAAACCTTTTGAGGAAGTTTTTTCACATATTGATGGTCTTAAGTCGATTATTGCTATTAGTCAGTTAGGAGAGAGTAAAATAACTCTAACTATTGCCAAAAAAGTTCCTATAGAACAAGCAATTAATCAAGTTAGAGATTTTATATTAAAAAATAAGTCTCTCCTGCCAGAGGGGGCTAAAGAGCCTATAATATCTACTGAAAGCTTTTCTGTTTTACCAATGATGTATATTGCGGTGAGTTCTAAGAACAATGTATCAGCTACTGCTGATGATATTGAGTTGATCAAAAAAACGCTTAAATATGTCGATGGTGTAGCCAATACATCTAGTTTTGGTGTGACTGAAAAAGTGATTAGTATCGATATTGATCCTGAAAAGATTGCAAAATATTATATCCCGTTAGATAGTATTCTTGCTTCGTTAACACTACAAAACAGTGATTTCTCTGGTGGTAAGTTATCAAATCAATATAAAACAGAGTATATTTCTTTTGATACAGCAATTAATAAGTTGAGTGATTTTGGCGAAATCAATTTAGAAAGTAATAATGTTGCTGTAAAATTAAAAAATATTGCCAACATTACAATATCAGATAAAGAAGCACATAGCCTTGCTTATTTTGACATGGATAAAATTGTTTTATTAGGTATTTTTGCTAAGTCGGATACAAATCCAATCGATGTATCAAAGAGTGTAAAACATTTCCTAGAACATTATGAAAAAGCCAATCCCCAATTTATCTTTCAGGTTATTATCGATGATAGCCAAGATATTTTACAAGCATTTCAAGAAGTAAGAAAAACTTTGCTTGAATCGGTCTTGTTGGTGTCAGTAATTGTTTTACTGCTAATGGGATCATTGCGATATTCAATTATTGCAATTTGTGCAATTCCAGTCTCGATTGCAGCTTGTTTTGTTATGCTGTACTTATGTGGTTTTACACTCAATGCTATAACGATGTTGGCTATGGTACTGGCTATAGGGTTAGTGGTTGACGACTCTATTGTAGTGATTGAGAATGCTGAACATTATTATCGGAAGAATAAAGATGCTTTAACTAGTATATTGCAAGCAATTTATAGTCTTTTTTTATCTGTTTTAATATTGATGTTTACGCTAGTAGTAATATATGTCCCTATTTTGTTTATTAAAGGAGAAGTAGGAAAAATTTTGCAGGAATTTGCTTTGTCAGTAATTGCTTGTTTAGTGATGTCCTTTATTGTTGCATTTACCTTAACACCCATATTGTTTTTAAAATTAGCAAATAATACGTATGAAAGCAAATTTGCTCAAATTGTTAATAAGATGCTGGATATGATTACCTATAAATATACGGGGTCTTTATTTTTTATTATACGCCATGCCAAAATATTTTTATCCTTGGTGACTATCGTTGTAGCGGCTGGTACATATGTTGCAGTTAACAATATGAAAATAGAAATTGAGCCATTTGAAAAAAAAGATATGCTTATACTTACTAACACCTTTATGGTTAATACCAATTTAAGTTACATCCATCACTATATGGAGAAAATTACTAAAATAATCAAGGATAATGATAATATAAAATATACTCTGAACATTGAAGAATCACCACGTTCAACGATTTGGTTGATATTAAAAGATAAAACTAAAGCGGTACAAACATTGCATGAAATTGAAGCTAAACTAGCAAAAATAGCAGTGGGTGGAGATATTTCAGTGAAATTTGTTCAAGGGAAAAATGCTGGTTCAGCAAAGGGTAACGTTGAGTTAAGCTTTTATGTCAATAACCAATCATCCATGGAGAATGCTTGGCAGGATGTTCATTTTATACAGACTAACTCAAAAGATTTATTTACTAATGTTATAGCTATTGAGGCTTCACCTGTACAAGATTATAAAATTTGGTGTAATCAGGATAAGTTATTTAAATATGGTTTAAGTCAGAGAGATATATCAAGTACGTTAGATATTCTGTTTAATGCTAGGAAGATAGGGAACTTTAAGCACTATGATAATACCTATGATGTCATCGCTAAATCAGATCCTAAATTTGGCAAGACACTAAGTAATATACAAAATATGTTCATTACAACACAGAAAAATGGAGAAAACCTTATTCAGCTTAAGGATATATGTGATATTAATAGGGTGAATACCGTTAATCAAATTATGCGTTATAATGAGCAATATTCCATTGAAGTAATTGCCACTGCTAAACATGGTATTAAATTACAGGATGCAGTTCATTTTATTAATCAGTTAAACAGCAAGTTACCAAATGATAGTGATATTAGCTATAGTGAGCAAACGCAAATACTTATTGATTCAACATCATCATTTACAGTACTAATTTTACTATCTGTACTTGGACTCTACTTATTAATGTTTGCACGCTTTAACGACTCAATTCTATCATTTTTTATTTTAGTTGGGGGAATTCCAGCCGCTTTAAGTGTAGCATTATTGAGCTTATATTTTTCTCAAGGGGGGTTAAATATATATACGCAAATATCACTTATCACATTAGCAGGATTAATGACTAAGCATAGTGTGTTGTTGTGTAGTGCAATGCATCAGAAGGGGCAAAGAACTCTAAAAACAATAGTAACAGCGGCAACATCAAGAATCAGGGCAATTTTAATTACTTCTTTAGCTATGAGTATTGGTTTGTTGTCACTTTTCTTTGATAATGGCAACTATGCCAATAGTCGTTTTCAAATGGCTATAGTTTTGGTAACAGGGATTGTTGTTGGATCGATATTAACACTTTATGTAACACCTTTGCTTTATGTTGGTTTTCATCAACTGTCGAAAGTTAGAAGAGGCAGGGGGCAGTAGTAAAAGCTATTAATTAAATATATAAAAGATAGCTTTAATTATACAGGATAATGATAGCACAAATATTAACCCCACTAAGTATAATATTACAAACCAAAGCCATTGTTTGGATTTTTGAGAAAATTGTTGAAAAATAAAAATTTTTCTCAACTTGCTAATACATAGGGTGATGAGTCGATTTTCCACGGAATATATAATAACAATAAGTTGTATAACCCAATATTATTGGTAAGAGTGTTGCCGCTCCTACCAACATTAGAGATTGTGATTCTGCTGCCGCTGCCGCTTGCCACAGAGATATTTGATGTGGTACTATAAAAGGCCAAATACTTAAGATAAGCCCCAAATAGCCTAGAACAAAAAGTAAAACTGAGTAACAGAAAGGCTGAAATTCTTTATTCTTATAAAGAGATGAAAGTAACCTAAATAATGTAAAAATAGTTAAAATGGGGATTAATGAGAGATATATAAAATTAGGCATACTAAACCAAAATATACGAATTCGCTCATTTAAAAACGGTACCCATAAACTTACTAAACCCATAAATAATATAACATACATTAATACGTATGATGCGGATTTACGAGCCCATATTTGGGTATTTTCGTCAGTCTTCATTATCAGCCAAGTAGCACCAAGAAGAGCGTAACCAAATACTAGAGCAATGCCTGTCATGATAGAAAAAGGTGTGAGCCAATCAAAAGCATTGCCAACAAATACCCTGCCATCAATTTTAATTCCTTGTATAAAAGCTCCTAGCATAATCCCCTGAAATAATGCAGCGATGATAGAGCCAAAATGGAAAGAGTAATCCCATATAAAACAATATTTTAGAGAGGTTTTAAATCTAAATTCAAAAGCTACTCCGCGGAAGATTAATCCCAAAAGCATTACGGTAATTGGTATATAGAAGGCTGACATCAAAACTGAATAAGCTAGTGGGAATGCGGCAAATAACCCACCACCACCTAAAACTAACCAAGTTTCATTACCGTCCCAAAATGGTACTACAGAGTTCATCATTTTATTGCGGCAATCTTGAGTAGGAGCAAATGGGAATAATATACCAATTCCTAGATCAAAACCATCTAATAATACATAAAGAAAGATTGCTGTGGCAATTATTCCACCCCAAACCAAAGGTAAATCTATATAGGGAGCAAAATTAAGCATGGTTGACCTTACCTGTTGGATTTCCTAGTACTACAGTAGTACTAACGTTAAAACGATGTCATCCGAGCTACGGCAGGGATCTAATAATGTTTAATAGTCTTTTAGGCTATTTTTTTAGATTCCGCACCGAAGCGGGAATGACATACTAGTGATTCACGCGGGCAGTGCCTTCCCGCATAGCCGCGGATGAGAGCTCTTCACCTAGTACTATAGTTGTAGTAGTAGGTCCTTTTTTTATTAAAGTTATAATATAATAAATGCCTCCGCCAAATATAAAAGCATACACTATAACAAAAGCAATTAGTGAGGCAAAGATATATTGACCTAATACTGGTGAAGATACTTCAGATGTTCTGAGTATATTATATACTATATAAGGTTGCCTACCAACTTCTGTAACAAACCAACCTGCTAATATTGCTATAAAACCAGATGGAGTCATCAACATGCACCAATATTGAAACCATTTTGTATCAAATAATCTTTTACGTAAGTATAAAACTAATGCAATAACCCCAGTAATTACCATTAATATACCGATTCCTACCATTACTCGGAAGGAAAGAAATATTATTAATACAGGAGGTCGATTTTCTTTTGGCCATTCTTTTAAACCTTTTACTTCTCCATCTAAGCTGTGTGTCAGTAATAAGCTAGCAACTTTTGGTATTTCTATAGTATATTTTGTCGTCTCTTCTTCTGCTGAAGGCCAGCCAAAGAGTCTAAGGCCTGCTCCTTTCTCCGTGTCCCATATACCTTCTATAGCAGCAACTTTTGCCGGTTGATGTTTTAGAGTATTTAACCCATGTTGATCACCAATAAGAAGTTGTATGGGGGTAACAGCTACTGCCATTAACATTGCCATGCCAAACATGATTCTAGCATGGTTAACAAATTTTTTATGTAAAAGATAGCATGCAGCAACACCACCAATTGCAAAAGCTGTAGTTAAATATGCTGCTACAATCATATGACAAAAACGATATGGAAATGAAGGATTAAAAATAATTTCTAACCAACTGACCGGGTATAAAATATTATCTGCTCGTACTTCATAACCAGTAGGAGTTTGCATCCAGCTATTAGCTGCAAGAATCCAAAAAGCAGAGATAATTGTACCAACTGCCACGATTAAAGTGGCAGCGAAGTGCATATTTTTACTGACTCTATTCCAGCCAAATAGCATAATTCCAAGGAAAGATGATTCCAAAAAAAATGCAGTAAGCACTTCAAAACCTAATAGTGGTCCAAGTACATTACCTACCTTATCAGAGAAACCTGACCAATTAGTACCAAATTGATAAGACATAACAACGCCTGATACCACTCCCATACCAAAAGTAATAGCAAAAATCTTAATCCAAAATTTATATATTTCTTGATAAATATTATTGCCAGTTTTAATCCATAACCCTTCTACAACAGCAAGCCAGCTAGCAAGACCAATGGTAAAGGACGGAAAAATTATATGAAAACTTATGGTAAAGGCAAATTGTATACGAGATAGTAGATTAGGATCGAATTCCATATTGTTACTTTTTTGCTATAGTCAATTGATGAGAAGTAGGTAGTGTCGTCTTCGATCGATCGCCTATTACATATAGGCGTTGCTCCATCGCTCCTGCTACCCAACCCTCCTGAATTGACTACAACCGATAAGAGGCTTCTTTGATAAAAAATACTATAGTCAATTTTATTTTCAAATGCTACCATACACTATGCGTACTAGATTGTCACGTTAAGTTAACCTGAATTTGATGTAATAAATTAATAGTAGGCTCAAGTAATCATCGCCATTATGTTATCTCTACCCTCGGATATCTTAAAAATTTTTTAAATATTGCTTGCATGTAATGGAATTTTACTATACTATGACCACGAATTTCCGTTTGAAACGGAAATTCGTAATATAAAAACTAACTGGAGGAATAAATATGACGTTTGGAAGAATGTTTAAACAAGTTGTTGTTAAAGTATGCTATGGTGGTTTTACTACTTTATTTGATAAAAATCCTTTATTTACAGCTGTAAAAACAGGTAACGTAAAGTTAGTAAATCATTTAGTTACAAAAGGTAATGTAAATAATCAAGATAAAGACGGTAATACTGTACTACATTATGCAACAGAACATAAGAACAATCCTAAGAGTACTGAGATCACTGAAATGTTATTAGACATGAACGCAGATCCAAATATAGCTAATAAGGAGAGTAATACACCATTAAACATTGCTTCTAGAAATGGTAATTATGAAGATGTTCTTCTATTAGAAGCACATGGTGCTGAATTTACAAAACCAGAGTTGTTTCAGGCTCAGCTGGGTAAGAATATAAATGCTTTTTCGCACACTTTAAAATCTATATTATTGAAGAACAAATCAATGGGTTTATCATCTGATGCTCATTTAAAAAAGATAAGTGATATTGTAGAATCCTTATATGAAGCAACAAGTCATGATTACACTACTGATTATTCGTTTAATAATAAATGTACTACTATATACCAAAATGTACTTGATCGTGATATTGGTGCAGCGTCTGTTCCATTGTCAGGGGCAGATGAGGGGCTATCTTTTGATTCTTAATGAAGCAAGTGGGTAGCAATTAGAAAATGGATGAAACATATATTAACCTTAAGTATCGATGTAAGACATCAGTTTAACTCGATAATCAGGTTTTTATTGAGTTATATAATTCAGGACAGTTTAAAAGTCATGAAAAGAAGGCGAGAAGATGTCATTCCCGCGTAGGCGGGAATCTAAAAATACAAAACATCTTAGACTTAAAGATTTTTAAGATCCCCGCCGTAGCTCGGATGACATAAACTGCCATGAATTGTAGCCTTCAGAAAAATACTTGATTATCGAGTTTAATAGCCTAGGGTGTCATCCCTGCCCCTTCGGATGTCACCCCTGCTTTGGGTGCGGGGTCTAAAAAAATAGCATAGAAGGTATGTTATATAGTTTTAGACCCCTGCCTACGCAGGGGTGACATAAAAGGAGAGGTAGGGGTAACATAATGGTGGCAGGGGTGACATCACCCCTAATGGTGATGATTACTTGAGCCTACTATTAATTTATTACATCGATACTCGAGGTTATATATAGACAAAAACAACAGCTAGAGCAGCAGAAATAATTAGAATTAACACGGAAATAATGTAATTGGTATTTACTTTTTGATTATTATACCTTATATTTAAAAAATATTAATTTTGTATACAAAGTCTTACTTATGGCAAATTTACAGGTCAAACTTAACTCGTTAATGGCTCAAAGAAAGATAAATGCTATAGATATAGAGAGGGAAACTGGACTAAGTAGAAATACTGTCTATAGCATTTTGTATGGTAGTTCAAAAAATCCTAGTGCTAATAATTTACAATTGATTGCAAAAGCCTTAGACATTAACTTGGAAGCTCTTGTTGTTGATAATGAAATAAACCTTGAGATACTAACTGTTGATCAGATAAAAATCTTTAGTAAAGCTACTAGTGCAACAATTAATATGTTAATTGAAAGAAACTTAAGTTTCTCATTGAAAAACCTTACAACTCTAATAAAAGAAGTATATGAGTATGCTTTGAAGAAGCAGTCTGTTGATAATACATTTATAGATTGGATAATTGATAAATATCATAAACCTTAATTGTGTGATTATAGACACGGTTACAAGATAATTGTCAGATGAGTAAATTTATAGTGCCTGTCAGTAGCAACTAAAAATTCAATCAGAAGACTTAACATTGTCAGTATTTTTAGTAGGAGCAATTCTACCAACCATTTCATCTAGTGATACTTGAAAATAATCTGCTAGGGCTACTACAATTTGACTATTTAAAGTTTTTTGTCCCCTATTACTATTAACAAAACTATGTAAAGAGTTATTACTAAAACCTATATTCATGCCTAATTTATATAAGTTTAAATTTTGTTTATTTACCTTATCAATCAAAAACTTCTTTATATTAGAAGTAATGTCACTTGGTATAATTTTATAAAATTCTAGACTTTCTACATTAGGTAAAGAAATATATTTATTTCTTCCTACAACTTCATCCATAGAACACTTAAAGTAGTCAGCAATTTTCAATATATTGCTAATAGTTGGGTTAGCTTTCAGACATTGCATAATATTAGTTACAGTAGAATAAGAAATGCCACTTTGTTCAGCAAAATCTTTTCTTGTTAATTTTAATTCATCAAACTTTCTTTTGAGGAATTCTTGTATTGGGTGAACAAGAGCCATATACTCAGAACAATTAAAAATTAAATACTTCCACTGTAGAAATATTTTTTCTTGACACCTCAAAATAACTATAATAAACTAGCAAAATAGAATGAGATTATTAAAAAAGAGATCAATGATTATTGATTAATTTTTTAAAGCAAAGAATATATTTTGCTAAATCTCAAACTAAAAAAACAATATAATACTTAAGCTCTACTCTTAAATAAAGCTCAAGTATTATATTGAATATTATAGTCAACTGGTAAGTACTTTCAAGTTCGCAAAATTTCTAAGTACTTACTATTAGCATTAATCAAATAGCATCAAATGCTATTTAAATAATAACCCTTTTATTGAGGTATACTATGATCATATACAAATTTCTTAACCAAATCAACCCCAAATCAACCTATTTCAACCCCATTTATTTTCACAATCCTAGTAATACTATAATTCTATAATGTAAATGGTATCAATCTTAGAACAATACAATGGAAATAGAATATGTATTACCCACTATTAGTCATTCTAGCATTTAGCATAATCATTGGGCAGATGTTGTTAATTAGGTTATTGGTTAGGTGGTTTAATAATATCAAACTAAACTATAACAATATTCTTAGCACCAGTAAAGATTTCCCCAATACCTACATCAAGGCAAAAGATGAAGTAGCACTATTGCATAAAGAAATAAAAGAGTTAATTACTCTAACTACTAAGAAAGAGCAAGGTGTATCACAGATCACATTTCATTTGGAAGAGATGCAGTTATACATAAAAATGCTACTTGATGAATTTAGAGTATTTTCTAGCAATACTACGCCAAAGACCAAGAAACAAGAATAATCCTTATATACTCGATGAAAATCAAGAATTGCGTTGTCGTCTTCAGGGATCTTCGGTGCTCACGTACTAAATGTACGCTCCGCTCCTCGACCCTTTGACTCCTAGCACTTCATAATTTTGATCTTCGTCTATCAACTCTTCATTTACGAGTAGTATATGTTCAAGATTCATGCGAGTATACCCTAACTCAATATATATAAAAATAAGAGACAAAGAGATATATTAGGAATATAATCTTTAAATATCAGATTTATTAGGAATATATTCATGATTATCAAGAGATGTTTAAATTTAAAATTACCTGAGAAGCAATCTTGTTTTTTATGGGGGGCTCGTAAAACTGGTAAATCAACATATTTAAAAAAATGCTTTCCAAACGCTCTTTATATAGACTTACTGCAAGCAGATATATATCAAATTTATTTCCAACATCCGGAACGTTTAAGAGAAGAAATAAACGCACAAAATAAAGTATCTACTATCATTATCGATGAAGTACAAAAAGTACCTTTGCTTCTTGATGAAGTGCATCATTTAATAGAATCAAATAAGTTTTTGGCAAATAATTCTCTACAATTTATTCTTTGTGGATCAAGTGCAAGGCGATTAAAATCAACTGGAGCTAATTTACTTGGAGGTAGAGCTTGGAGATATATGTTTTTACCACTATGTTATCCTGAACTGAAAGAGCTGAATTGGCATAAAATATGTAATCATGGGCTTATTCCAGACCATTATATAGCTTCGCAGAATATTCATAAATATTTAGCTTCATATTTATATGATTATATTTTACCGGAAGTCCAATTTGAGGCAAGTCTGAGGAAAAGAGAGGCTTTTGCTAGATTTTTAGAAATTATAGGAATTTCTAATGGTGAGATGATCAATTATAGTAATATTGCTCGGGATTGTGCAGTAGATGCAAAAACTGTTAGAACATATTTTGAAATATTAGAGGATATGTATCTTGGGTATCATTTATATCCTTATAGATCACGTACTAAACGACAAATTATTACAGAAACACCTAAATTCTATCTTTTTGATACTGCTCTTGTTAATTATTTAAGAAAATATGAGTATCAAGAAATGATAGGATTTGAAGCTGGTAAAGCTTTTGAGCATTATGTGTTTCTAGAATTTATAGCATATAAATATCTAAATGATAAAAGAGATCAGTTATGTTATTGGCGTACGAAAGAAGGTTACGAGGTTGATTTTATCGTACAGGATAATGCATTTGAAGTTAAAATTTCCTCTTCTATACAAAAAAATCATTTAAAAGGACTTTTAGAATTTGCAAAAGAGCATAATTTTAAATTACATGTTATTAGCTTAGAAAAAACAAAACGTGTAATCGTATTAGACAATAAAGAAATTACTATTTGGCCTATAAGAGAGTTTCTAGATATGTTATGGGGAAATAATATATGGACGTGAACTAATTTTCTGGCAATAATATTTCTCTCTTACCAGTATGGTTAGGAGGAGATATTACCCCATTTTGTTCCATTTTTTCAACAAGAGTAGCTGCTCTATTATAGCCAATTCGTAAACATCTTTGTATATAGCTGATTGATACTTTTCGTTCTAATTGTACGATTTGTACTGCTCTTTTATATAAAGTTTCATCACTGCTTGAATCATCTCCTAGACTTTCGCCATTTACTTCATCATCATCTAGTTGTTGGGTCACTGCTGAAATATATTCAGGCATTCCCGTGGACCTTAAATATTGGGTAACCTTCTCTACTTCTTGATCATCAACAAATGGACCATGAACCCTAGTAATCTTCGAAGAATTACCCATATAAAGCATATCTCCCATACCTAGTAACTGCTCAGACCCTTGTTCACCAAGAATAGTTCTACTATCAATCTTAGAAGTTACTTTAAAACTGATACGACTTGGGAAATTAGCTTTGATTACCCCAGTAATAACATCAACAGAAGGTCTTTGAGTTGCCATGATAATATGAATACCTGCGGCTCTTGCCATTTGAGCTAGACGCTGTATTGACAATTCAATGTCTTTGCCAGCTACCAACATTAAATCAGCCATTTCATCAACAATTACTACAATGAATGGTAATTTTTCCATATTCATTGCAATTGTTTCATAGATAGGCTTACCAGTTTCCGGATCAAATCCTGTTTGAATAGTACGCTCTAATATTTTACCTGCCGATGTAGCTTCTGAAATTTTAGCATTATAACCTGCTATATTTCTTACCCCAATATTTGACATTGCCCTATAACGATTTTCCATCTCTTTTACCGCCCATTTAAGGGCTACCACTGCTTTGCTTGGCTCAGTAACCACTGGCGTTAGAAGATGTGGTATGCCATCATAGGTAGATAATTCAAGCATTTTGGGATCGATCATTATTAAACGGCATTCCTCCGGGGTATAGCGGTACAGTAGGGAAATTATCATAGCGTTAATTGCCACTGATTTACCGGAACCTGTCGTACCAGCAACTAACAGATGTGGCATTTTTGCTAAATCTGCAACAAAAGGTTTGCCAGCTAGATCCTTTCCTAAAATCAATGGTAGCATAATACTGTTATCTTGATATTCCAATGTTTCGATTAATTCTCTTAGACAAAAGAATGCTCGTTGTTTATTTGGTAATTCAATACCTAAAACGTTTCTACCCGGTATTACGGCTATCCTAGTTGATATTGCCGATAAAGATCTAGCAATGTCATCTGATAAACCTATAATCCTAGAAGATTTAGTACCTGCCGCTGGTTCAAATTCATATAACGTTACCACTGGACCTTGGCTAATATTAATGACCTGACCTTTTACACCAAAATCCCCAAGAACAGTTAACAGTGTTTGGGCATTATGTTGTAGTTCTGATAAAGTCTCTGCTTTTATATTGGGATCACTAGCTTGTTTTAATAATTCGATAGGGGGCAAGTATGGTAGTTCGCTATTTTCTTTTTTGAATGGAGATTGTTGTTTTAAAAAATGGGATTGTATGTCATTATTTTTTTCTTGTAATGCATCTATTTTATGAGCATATGCTGCTTCTTCTTGATTAATAAAAGGTATCTTTTTTATCAAAACTTGTTTTGTTGACTTGGTATTTGTCGATATTGTAGGTAAAAGTATAAATTTTTTATAAGGTACTAGTTTGAATAATTTAATTATAGCGATCCAGAAAACTGAAAATTTTATTTCAGTCAATAAAAATAATAAAATAAATGTAGTAATAATTAAAGCGTAATCGGCTCTACTGTCGAGTTGCTTGATTATTGGATAAATAATAGTACCTGTTGTACCACCTGCACCTGCCGGTAAATAATTAATTTTTATATTAGTGCAGACTATCGATAATGATATAATTGACAGCAGCATCGCAATTATCCTGACGCTAGCCCATTTCTTCTTTAAACGCCATACACTCAGAGACCAAAAAATACAACAAATTGGCAAAATAAAGGACGCTATACCAAAAAGCTGGTAAAAAAGATCTGCCAAATAAGCACCGAAATGACCTAATAAATTGCTAGGATATTTGTCTGTGACAGAATTAAAGGAAGGATCATTTGGATTATAAGTCACTAGTAATAGAGCAGTAGAACAGCCCACCAACATTAATAAAGCAGACTGCACTCTATTATTAGTAAAAATCCTGTTTATGTAATATAGCACAAAAGTTGCCTAAAAAAATGAACCACTTTGGTCGTTGCCTAAGATCCTCAAAGAACCTGTATGTAAGGTGGAATCCATATATCTGTATAATAGATTCAGACAGGGACGGTTTCCTAATAATAAAAATTATAGTCCCGGGGCAATACGTTAAGCTCACGAACCAAGCAGCCCATTACCTTTCAAACATTGATGTTGTCGTACACGGGATTATATAATATCACTTTCCAATCTTTCTCGCAAGGTCTTCTAAATATCCTGCTATAGTACTTAACGTTTCTGCAAATTTTTCTTCTTCGGGAGGTATATTAGCACCATCAATTTTAGCAATTTTGTTAGTCAAGTTTTGTACTTGTTCCTGTAAACTCAATGCAGACATAACTAATAATAATTCAAATGATGCTGATGGGTTAACTTTTTTTATCTGAGCAATATTTTCATTCAATTTGCCGGCTAGATTATATAATTCTTCTTCTGCTCCTTCACTACATGCGAGTTGGAAAGTTTTGCTACCTAATGTTATTGTTACTATAGACATCTTTATTTTATGTATTTTTATGTTTTATTGCTTCAAGTTCAGCAATATATACGGCTATTTGCTCAAGTATTTTTGCATAATTATCCCTGAGCTGTTTATTTTCATCCTTCAGTTTATTGATTTCTTCATGCTGCCTAGCGATATTTGACAAGAGACCTTCAAGACCTTGATCCACTTCTTGCATTAACTTAAGTAATAAATCATTAGTTATTTTCATTCAGATGATAATATTAAGTGATAAATTATTGGAATTATTATTAATATTAAAACAGAAATAATAATTAGTTGTTTTTTCCATTTATGGTCAAATATCATTGGATCTGACCTATTTCTGAGGTCAATATCTTTTGAAGATTCCTGCTTGTCTTTCTCACTGAGATTTAAAACTATTCCTAAATAGTTTGAATATAATTTAAGATAACCCTTTACATAAACTTCCGCTGGCATCGAACTAAAATTCTCCTCTTCAAGAGCTACCAAATATTGCTTCCTAATCTTCAAACAGCTAGATATTTCTTCAAGCGTTTTACCAGATTCTATTCTCGCTTGTTTTAGGGATGACGACATAACGCATTACTCAAGCTTACGCAAAAAAGTTTCAAATTTCTTGTTTGCTAAAATTAAAATATTTAAGTCAATAGTTTCTTGCAATCTAATTCCTTTTACAAAATCTAGAAAAATACATGCGGAATTTATATTATTATCAATCCATAAATCTAAATCAATATTTAATTTAGAGTTGTTAATTATTTTAGTCAATAATTGTCTTTGTTTATCATATAAGTCATCTTTTAATGATTGAATTGATAATCTGCTCCAATAGGAATCGTTTAGTTGTTTATCACAAGATTTACGAAGCCAATCAATACTAAATTTATTACCAGTAGTGAAATATAAATTAGCAACATCATTATTTTTAGCTTTTGTCTTTTTTGCAATATATATTATATCAAAGACAGACACTAGGCTGTCAAGAGTCGCAATCCTGTGAGCTATTTCATCTGTCACTCCTGATAAAGTATATTGCTTAACTTTATTATCGAATTTGTTTTTTGCTTCTCCTAAAAGAAGATTACCAACCACTTTACTAAGCATTCTAGCTGGTTCATAAAATTCATCAATGGTATTGCTAATATTGATAGGATGTTTTATATGTTTTAGAAACCAAGAGATACCCCTACACATAATTTTAGCAAGCTCAGTGAACATGTCAATTTTAACTTTATGATCTATATTACTTGCTAGAGATTCTACTATAGCCCATAGATTATCTAAATCAAAAATTTCACAGATAATAGTATACGAACGAACTATATCACAAAGAGCAGTCTGAGTTTCACGTTTTATAAGATTAAGTGATGGTCCGCCTAGTTGATTGACAATTTTATTTGTTACAACGGTTCGAATAATTTCATGCTTAAGTGGATGAGCTAAAATTTCCTCACGGAATTTTTCTTGCATTAGTTTTGGAAAATAATTAATCAGATAAGATTCAAAATACTTATCTTTTGAAAATGTTGCTGTTATTAAATCATGATAGACTGAGCGTTTACTATAAGAAAGTAATACACAAAGCTCGGGGCGGGTCATACTTTCCTTATTAATTGCCCTTTTACTAAGTTCTTCCTGAGTTGGTAAGAACTCAACAGTTCTATTAATTAATTTTTCTTCTTCTAAAGTATCAATAAATTGGCTAAATACCCCGATAGTTGAAGTACTAGATAATTGCATTATATCAAGTGCCTGATTTTGTTTATAGTTATCAACTAGGACCAGTTCTTCGACGTGTTTTGTCATAGTAAATAAGAACTTATTACGTTCTTCTAAACTAATCTTCTTAGAGGACATAGCCTGATTAAGAGCAATTTTGATATTTACCTCATGATCCGAACAATCAACGCCAGCTGAATTATCAATGAAATCAGTATTTATTCTCCCGCCTAGCTTGCTATACTCTATTCTACCTTGTTGTGATACGCCAATATTTCCACCTTCTCCTATTACTTTAGCTCTGATGTCTTTACCATTGACTCTAAGATTATCATTTGCCTTATCGCCTATCTCTAGGTGATTTTCCGTTGAAGCTTTTATATAAGTTCCTATACCGCCATTCCAAAGCAAATCAACTTCTGCTTGTAGGATAGCTCTAATCAGATCTTCAGGAGATAATTCGTTAATGTCTATCTTTAGCAATAACTTGGCTTCTAGGGATAATGAGATAGACTTACTGCTTCTCTCAAAAACTCTGCCACCTTTTGAAATTAACGTTTGATTGTAATCAGACCAATTTGATGTAGGTAAATTGAATAGTCGCATACGTTCATTGAAACTAATAATTGGATCAGGTTGTGGATCAATAAATATGTGTTTATGATTAAATGCCGCAACAAGTTTTATAGTATTGGATCTAAGCATGCCATTACCAAAAACATCCCCAGACATATCGCCAATACCAACAACAGTAATAGGGTCTTTTTTTACATCAATACCCATAGCATGGAAATGGCTTGCTACAGAAATCCAAGCTCCCTTTGAGGTAATAGCCATTTTCTTATGATCATAACCTACTGATCCACCAGAAGCAAAAGCGTCGCCTAACCAAAAATTATATTCAGCCGACACACTATTTGCATAATCCGAGAAGCTTGCTGTACCTTTATCGGCTGCGACTACTAGATATGGATCTTCTTGGTCGTAGATAACAGTATTTCTGGGTTGGATAACTTTGCCATCAATTATATTGTCAGTGATATCAAGTAATCCACGGAGAAAATTTTTATAACACTGCACCACTCTTGCCATATATTCTTGGCGAGTCATATTATCATCAGTGAAATTAACGAAAAATCCACCTTTTGAGCCAACAGGTACAATAACTGAATTTTTGGTCATTTGGGCTTTCATTAGTCCTAATACTTCTACTCTATAATCCTCACCTCTATCAGACCATCTAATACCTCCGCGAGCAACGATGCCCCCTCGTAAATGGATAGCTTCAAAATCATTAGCATAAACAAATATTTCGGCAAATGGTACTGGCAAAGGCAAGTGAGGAACTTTCTGCGAGTCAATTTTAAAAGAAAAATAATTTTTACTGACTGTACTATGCTTGTTAGCTGCATTTTTCAGGTCATTAGAGCTAGGCTGATAACAGTTAGTTCTTACAATAGCTTCAATAATATCAAACATCTGTCTTAGAACCTTGTCCTCACTACTGCTAGTAATTGTATTAAGATAGTTAAAGATACTCTCTTTTATAGTTTTTGAACGTATACTCTTCTGCTTTGAAGAATTGGTTTCGCAAAACTGCGGGGTATTCGCGTACTCACGTACTTCATGTACGCTCCGTTCGCTCACCCCTTGTTTTACGTTCCAATTCTCCAAATCATTTGAGTATATATCTGAGAAATTTGCTGGATTAAATTTAGTATCAAACAAATCAACTAACATTTTAGTATATAAAAAATGCTTTATTAAGGTCAACTGAACATAACCCTTACCATAAATAAAGCCAGTTTGGTGTAAATATCTAGTTAATGCTTTAACCAACTTAACTTGCCACCAATTAAAGCCCGATAATACTATTAATTTGCTTAAAGAATCATTAGCTAAAAGTCCAAGATATATCTTATCTAGAGCCTCTTCTACGTTTGCTTTAAGTAAATCAATATCACTTTCAATAGTTATCAATGCGTCAAGAGTGAACTCATATATCCAACTTTCTTCAATATCTCCTGCTCCTTTTATGGCAAAGCTTTGTTCATCTATAGCTTTGAATCCTAAATTTTCTATAGATGGTAGTAAGTTTGAAAGAGCTAATTTAGGCGTTGGGCTGTAAATTTTTAGCTGAGATTCCTTATTATTTACAACAATTAAATTAAATATAGGCTTGTGATAAATACTAGACTCTTTTAAATACTCAATATCTATTAAAGCTGTTTGTCCATTAAATTTTTCTCTATAGTCGATAGGAAAAATTGGGTCAAAAAGTTTAAAATTTACTCCCCCTTGATATTCACCAAATTTTTTACATAACTTTTGGTAAAAATCTTCACTCCAACGAGTGGAGAGTTTATCTAATTCTTGCTCTATTAGTTCAACATCAAAATCAATATTCTTTTTACCTTGTACCTCCAACGTAACAAATAAATATGAAAAATTTTCTACCACTTCTGCAGTATAATCTGAAAGTATTAGACCACTAAGTATATTTGATAAATAATAATTTATGCTACTATGTACTTCTAGTGTCAAACGATCTCTTGGTAGAAATATTATGATATTAATAAACGAACCAGACCAATCTTGTTGAATAAATAATTTAAGTTTTCTACTCGTTATCCCTGAGAGTACGTGTAAACACATACAGTATAAATCACCTTCATCAATCTGTATCAAAGCTTCTTTAGGCAGAGATTGAATTATATTTCTAAGCTTCTTGGTATTATATCCACCAATCGGGAAAGCGGCTTTATCTACAACAAATTTTAGTTTTTGTCTCAGTATAGGGATATCAGTAACTAATTGATAATACATTGCAGAGCTATATAAGCCAAAAATTATACTACCTGAGTGATATTTTTTATCCTGATCAATTTTCTTAATTAAAATATAATCTACTAAGTTACTTCTATGTACCTTTGATAAGATATTAATTTTACCTAAAATAATTAGTTTATTTTCATGTAATGAATTTGCTGAGCGTTCGATAATATCAAGAACCTCACCACTATCTTGCCATATCTTTTTAACACCATCTTCCAATGAAAAATTTTTAGAAGTTAGATCAAAATTAATCATACCTAGAAAAGTAAAATTATCATCTTTTAACCAATCTAAGAAATTTGTAGATTCATGATAATCTAAATGATTGTCATTATATAATTGCTGATTATTTTGGATATCGTTTGAAATTAACGTCACTCTGTTTAAGATTTTAGACCATACATTATAAGTAGTGTCTACCTGATCTAGAACTTCATTTAAAGCCATTTCCAAAGAGCTAATATCTTTTTGATCAAAACTCCCTAGAATAGTGATATGGATTAAAGATTCCTCTCTATCTTTCTTTATATCCAATATTTCTTGTAAGTGACCATCATTGTTCCTTACACAAGCTATAATAGGATGAAGTAAAAATTTAGCTTTTAAATTTAGGCTTGTTAATAAACAAATGATCGAATCAACTATAAATGATTTGTCATCATTCAGTAGCAGAATATTAATTGCAGGATCATTTTCAATTACTGTACTGACAATCTGCAACTTTCTTTTATCAGGCTGTTTTTCTTGAAAGAACTGAAAGGCATTATTTGTAAACTCACCAAATAATTCTTGTCTATCTCTAAATCTATAGTCTACAGGGGTATAAACTAGAAATTTCTGTACAAACTTACTATAAAGAGGGGTGCTATAAAGTGGATTCCCACTTTTTGCTGTACTCAGTGATAAAATTTCTGATTTATAATTAGGCACTTGACAAGTAAGCTTACTTAAAGCTAAAGATGTCTTTTCTATTGTCATAGTTGTTACCAAACTTTATAATTGTTTCATAGTAGATAGTATAATTAAATAAATTACTTAAGCAAGAGGATCACTACTGTCGTGGAAACTATTTTTGCTCAAAGCTCTAAACCAGGAAAAGCTGGTGTTGCAGTCTTTCGTATCTCTGGGCCTAAAAGCCTATTTGCCTTAAAACACTTGCTTAAGAATAATAATATAGAGTTTGTTCCGAGAATTATGTACTGTAAAAAGCTCATAAATCCTAAAAATCAAGAATTAATTGATGATGCAGTTGTAGCATATTTTCAAGCTCCAGCCAGCTTCACTGGAGAAGATGTAGTGGAGATATATACACATGGCAGCATAGCAATTGCCGTAATGCTAAGTGAAGCATTGTTAACCATAGATGGTTTAAGGATTGCAGAGCCTGGGGAATTCACCCGTAGGGCGTTTTTAAATGGCAAATTTGATTTAACTGCTGCAGAAGGTATTGCTGATTTAATTGAAGCTGAAACTGTTTGGCAACATAGGCAGGCGGTTAAGCAAGTTGGTGGAGAACTTGAAGAACTTTATAATGGATGGAGACAAACTTTACTTACCATTATTGGCTTACTTGAAGCTTATATCGATTTCCCTGATGAAGATATTCCACAAGAAATATTAAATAGGGTTATGACTATTAGTGCTGATCTTAAATATGCTATAATAAAACACCTTAACGATAATAGACGAGGGGAGTTACTACGAACTGGGATTAAATTGACTATTTTAGGAACTCCTAATGTTGGTAAATCTAGTTTACTTAATTTTTTGATGCAAAGAGATGTTGCTATTGTATCAAACATTGAAGGCACAACTCGTGATATAATTGAGGGGCATCTAGATATAGGGGGATACCCAATTATATTACAAGATACGGCTGGTATAAGGTCTAGTAATGATCTAATAGAGCTAGAAGGTATCAAACGTGCAATTGAGTCAGCAAAAATGGCTGATATCAAAATAATTATGCTTGATGCTATAAAGTTAAGCAACTCCCCCTTATATTTTGAGGAGATGGCTGATATTATAGATTTAATAGATGATAATACCATAATGCTGGTCAATAAAATTGATCTTTTGGATAAAAGTTTGGGGCATTGTTATCCCTGCGAAAGTAGGAATCTAGATTCCCGCCTACGCGGGAATGACATTGAAGGAAGCAGGGATGACACCGGAGAAGTCGGGAATGACATTATGGAAGATAGATTGCTGTTATTAAACAAAAATTATTTAAAGATCTCTATAAAAGAAAAAATAGGACTGGATATTTTATTAAAGGAAATCGAAAATATTGCCCATAATATGGCAGGTTTAACTGAATCGCCGCATATTACTAGACAACGTCAACGAGCGTGTATAGAAAAAGCGTTGGAATATTTAGAAAATTTTAATATTGAAAATGACTTAGTGCTAGCCACAGAAGATGTTAGAATGGCTATCAGAAGTTTAAGTAATGTTACTGGTAAGATTAGTGTTGAAGAAGTGTTAGGAGAGATATTTAGTAATTTTTGTATAGGTAAATGATCAATGATTCAGAAAAAAGCACAAGAAGTATTAGAGCTAATAGATAAATGGCAAAAATATCTGAAATTACAAAAAAATTGTTCAGAACATACCATAATTTCTTATAAGAATGATTTAGAACATTTTCTGAATTTTATGACTCACTATAATTCTGAAATCATCACCATTACTTCTATAAGGCAAGTGGACATAAGATTAGTACGGAGCTGGCTTTCTAAAAGGCAACAAGATAATTACCTAACAGCTTCTAATTCTAGAAGTTTGTCTGCTATAAAGAATTTTTATAAATATCTAGAGAAGACTGCTAATATCACTTGCCATGCAATTTTTTCCGTCAAAAACCCTAGGAAAGCTAAAATATTACCGAAATCTTTATCGCAGTCAGATGCTCAATTATCCATTGAACATATTGATGATTTTGCTGATTTAGAATGGGTGGAGTTAAGAAATAAAGCCCTTTTAGTGCTTATTTATGCTGCTGGTCTTAGAATATCCGAAGCATTATCTATAACTACATCTCATCTACAAAACTTAGATTTTATAAAAATAACAGGGAAGGGTAGAAAAGAACGGATAATACCATGGACGCCAGTTGCTAGAGATTTAATAGAACAATATTTGAGTAAATTACCTTATAGTATAGATGAAAAAGATCCGATATTTCGAGGTAAAATGGGTAAAAAATTACAAGCTCCAGTATTTAATCGTGAACTGATAAAATTACGCCGCTTCTATGGATTATCAGAACATTTATCAGCTCATTCCTTTAGACATAGTTTTGCCACGCACTTGCTTGAGAATGGAGCAGAGTTAAGGTCTATTCAGGAATTACTTGGTCATAAAAGTTTGTCAACTACCCAGCGTTATACTAAAATTAGTCTAAAACATTTGGAAAATATTTATAATAATGCTCACCCAATATCAAAATCTAATGGGAAACTATTATAATCTTCTTGCCATGCTTTTTAATTATAGGTTATATTATCCCATGTTTGAATATGAGAAGCCTGTATGTCTAAAATTATTTTACTAAAAGGGTATAAACCTTCCAATGATGAAGAATATATGAATCCTCAACAGTTAGAATATTTTAGACAGAAACTCCTTGAGTGGAAAAGTTCTTTACTAGAGGAATCACGAGAAACCTTAACCCATCTCAAGGAAGAAAATTGGAATGAGCCGGATTTGAATGATCGTGCGTCAATTGAAACGGATACAGCAATTGAACTCAGGACAAGAGATAGGTATCGTAAGCTTCTGGATAAAATCGAAGAAGCTTTGGTAAGGATAGAAAAAAATGAATATGGTTATTGTGAAGAAACTGGAGAGCCAATTGGCTTAAAACGTCTAGAAGCAAGACCAGTTGCAACTTTGTGTATTGAAGCACAAGAGCGACATGAGAGTTATGAGAAACAGCATATAGATATTTAGTGTCTAATAGTTAAATAGGTGCATATATGGCATATACAGAGAAAACAAAAAATAAACTAATTATTTTTTTTGATAGATATATGATATTTGCTGGTACAATGGGACAATATTTGTTTTATACTCAGGCCTATAAAATTTTTACTACTAAGAGTGCAGATGACTTATCTCTTGATGGTTTTCTTGTGATAATTATTGTTACTTTGAGTTGGTTAATTTATGGTATAATCCACCATAACATTACAATCATTGTTGCTCAAATAGTTGGATTAGTAGGAATGATAATGGTGGTGATTGGTATATTACTTTATGCTTCTTGAGTGTTTATACTTTTTGAGCGGTCAACACCTGCATTAGTTAAATATGGCAAACAATCGAACCAAGAAGGTTATTTTACTCTTGACTATTTGCCAGCTTACTTTTATTATGACCAGCAGTTTATTTTATAAATAATACAAAAAGGTCTGATAGTTGTGGCTAAAAAAAATAAGAATGTTTTGGTAAGGCTTGTTAGTACAGCTGGTACAGGGTATTTTTTGGTAAAGAAACGCAACCCTAAAACTCAAACTGAGAAGTTATCATTTAAGAAGTATGATCCTGTAGTCAGGAAGCACGTTCCTTTTAAAGAAGAAAAGATTAAATAGTGAAATAGAGGTATATGGCAACAAAAATTCGTTTGGCAAGAGGTGGGGCAAAGAAGCGTCCTCATTATAGAGTGGTTGTAGCCAATGCAACAGCTCCTAGGGATGGTGATTTTTTGGAGAAAGTAGGTACTTATAACCCAATGCTTGTCAGAGGTGATGCAAATCGTGTGGTTTTAAAGTCTGATCGTATAGAATATTGGTTAAGTACGGGTGCTCAGCCTACAGATCGTGTTGCTAGGTTTATTGAAGAAGCTGGTATATTACTCCCGGCATCAATAAAAAAGAAAATGGAAGTTAAAATTAAGAATCGTAAAATAAAACCTCCTAAGAAAGAGTCAAAAAAAGCTTAAGGTAAATAAAAACATGTTCCTCCCGTGAGGGGGGATGTCATTCGAGCTGCGGCAGGAATCTAAACCACCCAAATCGATGTCATTCTCAGCAACGGCATTGCCCGTGTGGATCAAAAAGCCAACGTAAGTAATGGTACTTACAGGGCAAAAAGTATGTCATCCCAGCTTCAGTGCGGGATCTAAAGAAATAGCCTGCAAAGGCTATTAGATATTATGGATTCCCGTCGTTGCTAAGAATGATTGCATGGACGTCCATACCAATCAATGGACTTTGTCCATATATGACATACTAGTGATCCACGCGGGCAAAGCCTTCCTGCTTTTAGCTAGGAATGACATCAACCTTGATAGGTACTTCACTTTAGAGCTTTTTCTTATTTGCCGGATTAGCTCAGTGGTAGAGCAACCGCCTTGTAAGCGGTAGGTCGTCAGTTCAAATCCGACATCCGGCACCAGCTATTTTATAACTATGTTTTCAATACATAAGACAATTCCTTATAGATTTATCAGTTACTTAAAGCTCTATAAATTAGATCTAGCAATTGTTATGTTGGCCTTATTATGTGTGTCAGTTTCGTTGCTAGCAATAGGTAGTAGCTTTAGACAGTTAATTGATAATGGTCTAAAAGCACATTATCTGCAGTCAATTGATCAATCGATATTATATATTACTATTTTAATAATAATTTTTAGTGTAGGTAGTTTTTTCCGTTCTTATTTCATTAATAATATTGCTGAAAAAATCGTGAGTACAATTAGGCAAGAAGCTTACAGTAATATAATTAATTTTGATATTGCTTGTTTTGAAGAGCTAAAAATTGGTGATATCATCTCCCGCCTGACTATAGATATAGAACTTATCTCCAAGTTGATTATCAATTTTCTCTCTTTCTTTGTTCGTAACTCAATAATGCTAATTGGTGGAATTATATTGATGTTCTTTCAGAGTCCTAAGCTCGCTGTGATTGTCATTACCATTATACCATTATTATTGTTACCACTAATGAAATTTGGCAAATATGTAAGAAATTTATCAAAAAATGCTCTCAAGTCGCAAGCCAATATTGCAGCTAATTTAGAGGAAACTGTATCAAATATTTGCACGATACAAGCTTTTAATCAGCAGGCAAATAAAATAGCTGATTTCAATAGGCAAATTTCTGATTATTTAAAGCATACGGCAGATCGCTTAAAAATCCGTTCTATATTTTTCGCGATAGCTATTTCAGTTATACTAGTCTCTATCACTATAGTTATATGGGTAGGTAGCAGAGATATAGTACATGGCGATTTATCATCAGGTCAGATGATATCATTTATTTATTACGCTATAATCGCCGGTATGAGCAGCGGGGGTATTTTTGAGCTTTTAAGTGAGGTACACTCATCTCTTGTAGCCTCAGAAAGGGTTTTTGCTCTTATAGATTATTCTTCCAAAAATCAACACACCAATATCCAAATATGTGATTATCAAGATAATAAGACTTCTAGGATTATAGAGTTTGAAAATGTAAGCTTTATATATCCATCAAGATTAGACAGTTTAGTTATAGATGATTTGTCATTTAAAATAGATAGAGGTAAATTTATTGGTATAGTTGGCAGATCAGGTGCTGGTAAAAGTACCATGATGCAGTTAATGTTAAAATTTTATTTTCCTAAAAAAGGGATCATTAGGATTGCCAAGCAAGATATATCAAAGACTAATGACCAGCAGATAAGGCGTATGATTGCCTATGTCCCACAGGATTCAAGTATTTTCTCTGGTACGATTAGGTCAAATATCGTTTTTGCTAAACCGGATGCTAGTGAAGAAGAAATAATAAAAGCAGCTAATAATACCGGAATAATGGATTTTGTTCAAAATCTTCAAGAAGGACTAGATACTGAAATTGGTGAGAAGGGCATTAAATTATCTGGAGGACAGAAACAACGAATAGCTATCAGTAGGGCAATTCTATATAACCCAGAGATTTTACTTCTAGATGAAGCAATGAGTGCTTTAGATAGTGAGAGTGAACAAAAATTACTGGATAGATTACAAAAAATAATGAAAGAGAAAACTATATTATCTATCGCTCATCGTATTTCAAGTATAGAGCAGGCTGACGAAATTTTGGTAATTGATCATGGACGGTTAATTGCAAGGGATACTCATGCTAAACTGCTTGAAAAATGTGAAATTTATAAAATAATTTGCAAAGAACAGTCAATAAACTTGTAAAAATATGAATAGAGAGTTCGTTAAAACCTTAGTTTTGGATTAAAATTAAAAATTTTAATCCAAAACTGGCTAGAATATTCAGAAAAATGCATTCTTAAAGCGGTTTTGCGAATGCATTTTAATCTATTAGCAAATGAAATATTTAACAATCAGGCGTCAACCCGCTTTAAGCCTGATTGTTTACATTCTCATTCCAATTTCGGATTAATGAAATTAATCCGAAATTGAGGTTTAAAATAAATATATTAACCAAAATGACACAGAGTTATTACATTAATAATATATTTTTATAATAAAGGTAATTCTACCTATTATTTGACTTGAATATTACAAAGTTTAAGCTAGAATCACCAATACAAAAAATGAGGTTTATTATGAAAAATTTATTAACTATTATTCTAACTTTAGCTTTCTCTATTTCTGCTTTTGCTGTAGCTGCTCCTGAGAAAAAAGACCCGCAGCAAGACGAAGTAAACATGGATGAAAACAACATGAACAAGAAAGACACGAAGAAAGAAGAAAAAGAAGAAGTGAAAAAATAAATCCCTTCTTTCTAAGGCTGGTGTGGAGTTTTTCTATGCCAGCTTTTTTGTAATATGATTATTAATCGTATTCAGTCCTTTCAAGGCTTTTCTTTGACAATTCAATTCATGCAGAATATTCCTATTTAAGCTCAATTCGATGTAAGAATTATTAATTTTTATCTAGAAATAATTCGCTGGATAGTCAACGATAAGTCATAAAAGTTTTTGATCAGGCAATCAATTTTATTTATTTGATTATGGGATAGTTTTGAGATAACAGGCTGCGATTCTATCGGTATATTCTTGGTTGTCATATGGGCTTTCAAATATTCAATATCTTGTCTTGTATAATATCGTCTGTTACGTATCTTATGTATAGTTAGGTTTGGTAGTAGCCGCTCTAGATATCTTAGCTGGTGAGAGTGAATATTTAGAAGTTTTGTTACTTCACTAATGGAGTAATATTTCTTAATCTGCATTTTTAGACCTCTTGCATAATTCTACTTCTGCTGGTAATTTGTGTGTCGGTGTGGCACTAGAATTCGCGTTTCTATGCTATTTTTTTAGATACCGCACACCGAAGCAGGAATGACATAAACCCTTCGCAGGGAGACGCCTTAGGCTATTAAACCGATGTCTTATATACTCGAATCAACAATTGCGTTGTCGTTGTCCAAGACCTGCGGTGCTCACGTACTAGTGTACGCTGCGCTCCTCGGCTTGGACACTCCTAGCACTTGTTGATTTTGATCTTCGTCTACCAACTCTTCATTTATGAGCAGTATACCATTTCCCATTATTAACTACGCTAATACTACAGTTGTAGTTACTACCTAGAGCTGTCATTCTTAGCAACGGCGGGAATCTAAAAAAAATAGCCTAAAAGACTATTAAACATTATTAGATCCCAGCTTTCGCTGGGATGACATCGTTTTGACATTAATACTACACTGTAGCGCTAAATAGCGTAGTTAATAATGGGAAATGGTATTACATCGATACTTGAGGTTAACTAATAATTTTAACTTTTTAGTTGGTATAAAACGCATTACCTCTTTTGCTGGAATTATCACTGTCTCTTTTGTATGAAAATTTATGCCAGGCCTAGGTTTTTTTGTGCTAGTACAAAAGCTTCCAAAACCTGCTAACGTCAATCTTTGGTTGTTTGCCATTTGCTGAATATTCTTAAATATTTGATTGACTATTTCCTCGCATATAATACTTGATAGCCCCAGCTTAGATTTTAATATGTGAGCAATTTTTTCTCTAGTAATAGTCTTAGTTGTTACCATCTGATTAAAACCGATCCCCAAGTTATTCCAGCACCGATAGCTGTAAAAAGGAGTATATCACCTTTTTTGATATTACCATAAGATTTAAGAGAAGCGAGGGCTAAAGGGATTGAAGCAGCAGAACAATTGGCATGTTCTGCAACCGTTTTTACTACTTTACTTGGATTAATTTTTAGTCTTTCTATAATTGCATCTATAATCCTTATATTTGCCTGATGTGGAATAAAATAGTTAACATCGTCTATGGTAAAATTATTATTATGTAGTATGTCTTCAGCTGATTTGCTCATTTTTTCTACGGCATGCCTAAAAACTTCCCGCCCTTGCATTTTTATTTTACCGCTTTTGCCATCTGTACTGACACCACCATCAGTGTAAAGAATATCAAAATAACGACCATCCGAGTAAATATTACTATCTATTATACCAGAACTATCCTCACTATGTTGCAGAATTACAGTACCAGCACCATCACCGAATAAAACACAAGTAGTTCTATCGCTCCAATCTAGTAAAGACGACATTTTTTCAGCAGCAACCAGTAATATTGTTCTATATTTTCTAGAGTTAATCAAAGAGTCAGCAACATGTAAACCATATACAAAACCCGAACATACCGCTTGGAGATCAAATGAAGGTACATTATTAAGTCCAAGATAACCTTGTAACTTAGAAGCTATAGAAGGAAAACTATTATCTGGAGTAGTGCTGCAGGTAATTATCAAATCTATAGATGATGCCTTTAACCCAGCATCATCTAGGGCATTCTGACTGGCTTTAAGAGCTAAATGTGACGTATATTCATCGTTCCTAGCAATGTGCCTTTGTAATATACCCGTCCTTGAGCGAATCCATTCATCGTTGGTATCAACCGATAACGATAATTCTGCATTGCTAACAATACGTTCCGGCAAATATGCACCACACCCAAGAATTTTACAAGCCATTTTGGTTTATGCTACTTCTTCATCTTGTTCTTCTTTCTTCACAATAACTTGACGACCATTATATGTGCCATCAGCTAGAGATATATGATGAGGAAGTTTATATTCTCCTGTTTGAGAATCTACTACTACATTAATCTTACCAAGTGCAAGATGAGAGCGTCTCATATTACGTCTTGATTTTGATGTTTTCTTCTTTGGAACTGCCATATAGCCTCTTAAAAATTATACATAACCCCAATTCGGGATAAGAATTAGTTAATTCTTATCCCGAATTGGCTTTAAATAAGGAAAAATGCATTCTTAAAGCGGCTAACGCGAATGCATTTTAAACCTTTCTAAAGCTAAAAACATGATTTTAAAAGATTAAAATCATGTTTTTAGCAAAATATTAATTTAACAATCAGATGCAGAGCCGTCTCAAATCTGATTGTTTCTATACTTCACCGAATTTGGTATAAGAATTGACAAATTCTTATACCAAATTCGCGTACATAGGGTTATTTTATAATCCTGTGCAAAAAGTATTTGTCAAATCGATGAAGCAGTATATTATACTTCCATTGCAAAATCTAGGTATTTCAAACATAAATTTTATGAAATTTTTTATAATTCGGACTTTTCTTGTTTCATCAATATTCTTTACATTATGTAGTTGTCAAACTATAGAATCAAGAGGGCAGTATGTGGATGATAATTTATTACCTACGCTTGAGGAGAGGAGGCTTAGTAAATCCGAGGTAAAAGATTTAATTGGCACACCAACAATTATACCTGACTATACACCTAATACTTGGTATTATGTTCAACGTTCTTTAGCTAGGAGAGCATGGTTTAAACCAAAAGTGATTGAACAAAGAATAGTAAGAATTACTTTTAATAAAAATGATATTCTTGAAGAAGTTTTAGTACTTAATGACTCACATAAAGATGATATAATGTTAATTAAAGAATATACGAAAACTTATGGTACAGAATTAAATGGGCTACAAAAGTTTGTAAAAAATATTGGCAGGTTCAATAAAACTACCGACGGAAAAAATAAGAAGAAACGATAAAATCATACTTGCAATATTTCATAGATATTGTATAAAATAGAACGCTCTGATTCTGAGAATATAGATAGGCTATAGCTAACCCGAGAATGTTTTAGCCATAGTAATAGTGGTAGCCTTGTCATTCGTAGGCTTGCCAACGTGGATCACTAGTATGTCATTCTTAGCAACGGCGGGAATCTAAAGAAATAGCCTAGAAGACTATTTAGATATTATATATCCCGCTACCTTCGCAGGGATGACATACTTTTAACTAAGATATCAACATGCAACTAAAACCTTCTCGGGTTAGCTATACCAAAGAGTTTATGGCCCCTTCGTCTAGTGGTTAGGACGCTACCCTTTCACGGTGAAAACACGGGTTCGAGTCCCGTAGGGGTCACCAGTATCTATAGGTAAAAATGATGTCATCCTTGCGTAGGCTTTGCCAACGCGGATCACTAGTATGTCATTCCCGTGCAGGTAGAGGAATCTATAATATTTAATAGCCTTTGCAGGTTATTTTTTGGATTCCCGCTTTTAGCTAGGAATGACCTACTCATGATCCACGCTGGCAAAGCTATATGCGATCGTAAGAAACAACAATATAATTGTCGAATATAATATATCGCTTGCAAAAACTTGAAAATTGATAAATCAGTTTTCAAGTTTTTATTTTTTTATGTAAAGTTTATGATTATTACATCTTAAGGATTATATGTCACAAAAGATTGGTTTTTGGTCAGTTTTGGGTTTAGTTATTGGTAGCCAACTTGGCACTGCTATTTTGATATTACCAGCAGGTTTAGCCCCCTTTGGTATTTTTAGTTTAGTTGGATGGATAGTATCTTCCTGTGGTGCCATAATAATAGCACTTTTATTTGGCATACTTTGTGCACGATTTCCACAAACAGGTGGACCTCATGTTTATTTAAAGCAGGCATTTGGCAATGATGTAGCATTCTTTACTGGCTGGACTTATTGGGTTATTTCATGGGTTAGTACAGCTGTAGTAGTTATTGCAGCTGTTACATATTTAACACCTTTAATTGGTGTGTGTAATAGTTTTATATGCTTAATTCTGCAAATATTATTGTTATTTGCTGTTATGTTACTAAACTTTAAAGGTATAGGAGTAGCGGGGCGTGCTGAATTTATACTAGCAATGTTAAAATTTATTCCATTAATAATAATACCAGTTATAGCATTATATCAGTTTGATAGTAATAATTTTGTTATGGATAAGAGAACAACTAATTTAACTTTTTCTCAAATTCTTGGTGAAGTAACGTTACTGACATTTTGGGGATTTATTGGTGTAGAGTCAGCAACTGCTCAAGCTGGTTCAGTAATTAACCCATCAAAAACAATACCAAGAGCAATAGTAATAGGTACACTATGTGTGGCTATTTTATATCTTATTAATAGTATTGGAATAATTGGTTTAGTTCCACGAGAAGATTTGATACATTCTAACGCCCCTTATGTAGATGCTACTCAAATAATTTTTGGCGGTCAGTGGCATCTACTTATTTCTTTGATTGCTTCAATTATTTGCATTGGCACGTTAAATGCTTGGGTATTAATCAGCGGACAAATTGCTTTAGGATTAGCACAAGACGGTTTAATGCCATCTTTTTTTGCTAAGAAAAATAAAAATGGAGCTCCAATTTGGAGTTTGGTTGTAAGTTGCATTGGAATATTATTATTATTGATTAGTACAACAAATGAAGATTTGTCAGAACAAGTTACCGAAATAATTAATTTTTCAGTTACTTGTTTTTTATTTGTATATCTAGCCTGTAGTGTAGCTTTTTTAAAATTACTACTAGCAAAGTTAGAAGAATCTTCACTATATAAATGGTTAATTGCCTTCGGATCAATTGCTTTTTGCCTATGGATCATTTGTGAGACACCATTAAAGGTCATAATACCAGCTATCTCATTTATATTAAGCGGAGTACCGGTTTATTTTCTTTGGTATAAAAGGCAATAAATGCTTAAATTTTGTATATTGTTGTTAACTATACTATTATTACAAGGATGTAGCTCCTCATCTACCAATAAGACGCTTTTAACTGTTACCGCTCAGCAATTACAAAAAGATCATAAACTAAATCACGGCACTTTAATTATACAATATAATTTAGCAGCACTAAGTAAAAATAACTGCATCTATGCAAAAGATTTTGGTCTTGTTATTAATGATAGCCAATATAATAAGGCTTTTTTACAAAAGTTTAAAGCCAGCTGTGCTGAGAATATTAATAACCAAGCAATGATCAGGTCAACCAAGATTAAGGACTTACTACTAAAATTAAATTGTAAGTATAAGTTCTTATCTCAAGAAGAATTACGACTTGTTCAAAAAGCTAGTAATAAAAATAGTTCCCATAATATTAATGAGCTAGCACAATTAGATAAGCTAACTACTACTATTCCTATAATGTTACCACAATATAACGTAAAGATTACCAGTCATTATGGCGTACGCAAACACCCTAGGAAAAAACAAAAGAAATTCCATTGTGGGACAGACTTAAAAGCCTATAGTAGTGCTCCTATTTATGCCTCTGCTGATGGAATAATTACTACCATCAGGCGAGAACGTGCTTATGGAAATTTGATAGAAATAAAACATTCAAATAAATTTATTACCAAATATGCTCACTTGAAAAAAATACATGTAAAAGCAGGAGATATGGTTACAAAAGGTCAAATGATTGGGCTGCAAGGGAATAGTGGCAATAGTACCGGGGAACATTTACATTTTGAAATTTGGCTCAATAATAAACATGTCAATCCTTTTGATTTTGTGTCACACGCTTGCAACTGTTGAAAATCTTGCTATAATAGACCTCTTGTAGAATTCGCTCTAGCTCAGGAATTTGTAGGAGAGCCGGAATCTCGATCCGCAGCGTACTCTAGTTCCGTTACGGATTCGAGTCTAGTCCCCGACGCCCAAATTATCAGCAGAAGTAGAATTATGCAAGAGGTCTAATGATTAATCTTCAAAAGCAGTAAAAAAGAAGCCGTAGCTCAGCAGGATAGAGCAAGCGATTCCTAATCGCTAGGTCGGAGGTTCGAATCCCCCCGGTTTCGCCAAATACTTATCAGGGTTTCAGGGGGATTCCTAATTGTAGTCAGGCGATTTTATGCAACTTTTATGCAACTTTGCAACCAATTTATAGTCGCAAAAATATTAGACAAATTTTCTCTCTAACTAATTTTCAGGGGGAGGGAATATGACACAAATATTAACTTCTCCTAACAGTCTTGTAGAGAATCCTGATATCATTTTTTACAATTTTGTGGGTAATTTTATCCCACCTGAGTGGCGTGTCAATAAGCGTTGAAAAATGACCCAGGAAGAGCGTTGAAAAATGACCCACATAAGTCTAGAACTATTGTTTTTTTTTCATACGATAACTTTCATTTCCCGTTTCAATGATATCACAATTATGACAAACTCTATCAAGTAGCGCTGAAGTCATTTTATTACAACCAAATATTTGTGACCATTCTGAGAATATAAGATTAGTAGTAATAATAATTGAAGTGTTGGAATGTATTTTAGATAATAGATGAAAGATAGGCTCTGTCCAAAAAACTGTGTAAATTTCGAAATAGGTTATATATAAAAGTATAACAAAAAAGGAAATTACATGAATAAAAAAACTAATGAATCAATAAAGCAAGCAGTAGATTTATTAATAGATAATGATACAGATGTAAGTACAATACTGAAAGAAGGAGGTTTATTAAAAGAATTGACCAAACGTTTAATAGAGAAGGCACTGCAGTCAGAAATGAATAATCATCTAGGCTATGATAAATACAGTCGTGCAGATAATGATAATGCTCGTAATGGTATAACTAGCAAAAAACTGATCTCCGAACATGGAGCTGTAGAAATAGAAGTACCAAGGGATAGGCATAATACCTTTGAACCCGCAATACTACCAAAACGCCAGAAACGTTTTGATGGTTTTGACGATAAAGTACTATCATTATATGCTAAAGGCATGAGTATATCTGATATTAAGATTCAGTTACAGGAGTTATACAGTGTTGAAATAAGTGAAGGCTTAATCAGCCAAATTACTGATGATGTAATGGATGAGGTTAAAGCTTGGCAGAGTCGACCATTAGAAGAGATATATCCGATAGTATTTTTTGATTGTTTAGTAGTAAAAGTCAGGCAAGATAAAAGGATAATCAATAAGGCAGTATATGTTGCATTAGGAATTGATTTATCTGGTAAAAAAGATATATTGGGATTATGGATCAGTGAAAATGAAGGGGCAAAATTTTGGCTCGGTAATTTTACCGAAATGAAAAATAGAGGGCTAAAAGATATACTGATTGCCTGTAGCGATAATCTTACTGATATGTCTGAGGCAATAGAAGCAGTTTATCCAAAAACAGAACATCAATTGTGTATTGTACATCAGATTAGAAATAGTTTAAAATATGTGTCGTATAAAGATAGGAAGCAACTGTCTAGCGATTTAAAGCCGATATATACTGCAGTAACGGAAGAACAAGCCCATTTAGCTTTAGTATCTTTTGAAGAAAAATGGAATAAACAATATCCACAAATTGCCAAATCATGGTATAATAATTGGGACAATCTAATGATTTTTCTAGGGTATCCTGAGTCAATTAGAAAGGTAATTTATACAACTAATTCAGTTGAATCTGTCAATAGTCAATTGCGTAAAGTAACAAATAATAAGCGGGTTTTTCCTAATGATAATGCTGTTTTTAAAAGTTTATATTTGACAATTGACTATATGACCAAAAAATGGACTATGCCCATTCCAAACTGGAATGAAGCTATGGCTCATTTGATGATTAAATTTGAGGATAGGCTTAACAAAATTTAATGACCTATTTTTTCGAATTTACACAGTTTTTTGGACAGAGCCATAAATTAATAACTCTTTTATATTCATCTTGTATAATTATCTCCATAATATCCTGCGGTAAAGGTGATTGAAATTCTAACAATTTACCACTCACTGGGTGGGTAAAACTTATATACCAAGAATGTAATGCTTGTCGTTTGAAATTTACTAGTTTTTGTTGCACTATATCAGAACTACAACTAACTTTCCTGCTATTCTTACCATAAGTTTGGTCTCCTACCACAGAATGTTTTAAATGACTCAACTGCACTCTGATTTGATGAGTTCGACCGGTAGTAAGTTTACATTCTAACATACTGATTAGACCATTAAAAAATATTTCTTCTGTTTTATAATGAGTAATTGCCTCTTTACCACCAAATTTTAAAATTGTCATTCTCTGCCGTAGCAAACGGCTTCTTCCGATATTATTTCTAATAATTCCTTGTTGTGGATTTATAATACCCCAAACTAATGCTTTATATTTGCGTATAAGATTACGACTTTCTATCTGACTGGCAAGATGTTGATGGGCAAAATTATTTTTGGCGACAACCATCAATCCTGATGTATCTTTATCTAAACGATGAACTATACCAGGTCTTTCCAACCCTCCTATGCTAGATAAAGATTTTGCATGGTGTAATAAAGCATTTACCAAAGTGTCTTGGTGGTTACCACTACCAGGATGTACTGTCATACCAGCTGCTTTATTGATAACCATTAAATCTTCATAGAAAATATCAAGTTTAATATCAGCTTCCTGCATTGTTAAAGGCTCAGGATCTTTAAAAACTACTGAAATAAGATCATTCTCCTTGACCTTAAAGTCGGAATCAGAAATAATCAAACCATTAACTTGTACTTGCAAGCCATTTATGAGCTTTTGAATTTGGCTTCTAGATGTTTTACTGATAAGACTTACCAAAGCCTTATCAAGTCTAAACCCATCTAAATTTTTTGGTACGTTATATTCTTCCATCTACTACGAAATATTTTTTAAATGAATAAAATGACGCATTTTACACAAAAAATCAACCAACTAAAATGGTTGCAAGCAATTGGTATAGATTATTATTTATCACAATCAACTATTAATCAGCAAGAAATACCCTGCACTCCTCGTCATTCCCGCAATCCTTCATGTCATATATGGATTGCTTCGTCGGCTACGCCTCCTCGCAATGACGACAGTACTTTTACCCACACGTCATTGCGAGAAGGCACTTTAGTGGCGACGAAGCAATCCATTTCTAATCATTTCCCCAATCCTTCATGTCATTTCCGCACAGGCGGGAATCCAGATCCTGCACAGAAACAGAATGACACCATTTCTTTATCTAGATCTTTGGCTGACTCAGCTAGCAGCCTAGAAGAACTAAAAAAACTACTAATGGATTTTAACGGTTGTGATTTAAAGAAATTAGCCAATAAAACCGTATTTGCTGATGGAAATCCACAAAGTTCTATAATGTTTATTGGGGAAGCACCGGGTAGTAACGAAGATGCACAAGGAATACCATTTTGCGGTGAAAGTGGTAAGTTACTCGATAATGTATTAGCCTCTATTAATATTTCAAGAGAACATAACGCTTATATTACTAACACTGTATTTTGGCGACCACCAGCCAACCGCCAACCGACGCAAGAAGAAATAGATATTTGCAGACCTTTTGTTGAGAAACATATCGCTTTAATAAACCCAAAACTAATTGTTTTAGTAGGAAATGTCGCGGCAACCAGCTTACTTGGCAAAAATGCTGGTATAAGTAAAATCAGACAAGAATATTATTTATACACAAATCAGTATCTTAGCAAACCAATTCAAACCACTTCTATCTTCCATCCCGCCTATTTGCTTAGACAACCAATGCAGAAAAAAACCACTTGGTATGATTTACTAAAAATCCATGAATATATCAATACAAGTGGGATATAGGGTGTTGTCAAACTAAATACCCATAGTTGCTTGTTTCGCTCCTTTTCCTACAATGGTATTTTTTATTGCTACACCTAGATTAACAACATTTTTGGCAAGTTCTCCAGTAGCTATCGCATTGTTTAAAGTACCTTTAGCTATAGTAACAACCGCATGACAGGCAGATTTTATCACACTCCCTACCGCATTTAAAATTGGATTGTTTTTAACTGCATTAGTCGGTCCTTCAAATACTTTTTCAACTTTCTTTAATTGCTCTTTGGCAAATTTTTCTAGGCGTCCAATTGGACTTTTTGCGTAATTTTCAGCATTTCTCTCATCAGCAAAAGCTTTGATAGGAGAACCAGCTAGAGTGTCAGTATAACCTTTTACCTCTTGTTTTACTTTGTCAAAGCCCTTTTTAAAATCCTGCCAAAGTTCTTGCGTTTTTTCACCTTGCAATTTATCTAATCCGTTTAATTGTGGAATTTCTTTTAGTTTTTCTTCTACCTGTTTTAAATATTCTTCAACTGTATTTAAAGCTATGTTTATATTTCCCAATGGTCCAACAACACCACTATTACTTAAACCGACAGCTTTATCATGAAACGGTACACTTGGTTTTATAGCTTCCTTATAAGACGGTGGAGAATCCACTTTTGGATTATTATCGTCACCTTTACTCATAATCTCCTCTATATTTTGATTATTATACTATTAGAAGCTATCATAAAAGCAATTGTATCGCAACCACTAAAAATCTAAATCAGCATAACAAACGGGTGGAGTAAAACTTGGTATTTGGTCGTGTAATAAAGAGCGGAAGCTAGGCCTAGATTTTATGATTGCATACCAATGACGAATAGACAGCCATTTGTCCCAATTAATTTCGCCAAAATAATCTAGAACCGATATATGACAGGCAGCAGCTATATCTGCACAACTTAAAGAATTTGATGCAATAAAGCTACGCTTTTCAAATAAATTTGACATATAGTTTAAATGATGTGATAGATTATTTTTTGCTGCCCTAAGAAAATCAGTTCTAGGACCACCTAATTGGCAGAAGGATCTTATTATTTTTTCATCGATAATAATTTTTGTTACTTCGCGGTAAAATTTTTCATTAAACCAACTGAGCAACCTACGAATTTCACATCTAATATCAATATCTTCATCGATAAAATTAAAATTTGGATATTTTTCATGTAAATACTCAGTGATGGGATAAATTCCTGCTATAATTAGAGTGGACGCCTCTTGTAAGACAGGTGTCGTCCCCGCCTGATTTAAACCCAAAAATTCCTTATCCCGAAGCCAATAATCCTCCTTAACCATAGTAAACTGCACATCTAGCTCTTTTAAATACACCCGAACTTGCCGTGACAATGGACAAATAGGATAATGGTATAATTTTCTCATATCCCTTATTTAAACATTAAATCTAAAATGCACCACATCCCCATCCTGCATTTTATACTCCTTGCCCTCTAAACGCATTTTACCCATTTCTTTAGCTTTCACTTCACCATTAAAATTTATATAATCCTCATAACTAATAACCTCAGCCCGAATAAAACCTTTCTCAAAATCAGTATGAATAATACCGGCTGCTTGAGGGGCTAGCGTACCATTACAAAAAGTCCAACCATGTGTTTCTTTTGGACCTACAGTAAAAAAGCTTCTTAGGTCTAATAAGTTATACATTTCTTTGATAATTTTACTTAGACCCGTTTCTACAAGACCCATACTATTTAAGAATTCAGATTTCTCTTCCTCACTTTCTAAAATTGCAATATCCGCTTCAATTTTTGATGAAATAATAACATGTTTTGCACTTTCTTCCCCTGCTTTTTTGGCTACAAGTTCCGTAAATTTATTACCAGTAACTGCATCTTTTTCCAGTACATTGCAAGCATACAAAACCGGCTTAGAAGTTAATAATTGTAATTGATCCAAAGCCTCTTTACTATAAGTCCCAATCATGCTACGCACCGGTTTACCTACCGTTAGAGTTGCTTGAATTTCTTTTAATAACTCTATTTGGTCTTTTAAAGTTTTATCACCTGTTTTTAAACGTTTCTCAGCATTTATTAAGCGTTTCTCTACCGACTCAAGATCTGCTAAAATTAATTCTGTTTCTATTATTTCAGCATCATATATTGGATCAATTTTATTATGTACGTGAGTAACATCTATATCCTCAAAACAACGTAGTACGTGCAAAATAGCATCAACTTCTCGTATGTGAGATAAGAATTTATTACCCAAACCCTCTCCTTTACTAGCACCTTTTACCAAACCTGCAATATCTACAACTTCTATGTAAGTAGGAATAATTTTACTAGAACCAGCAATAATGGATAGCTCATTTAGCCTAACATCCGGCACTGGTACTATAGCAGAATTTGGTTCTATAGTGCAGAAAGAATAATTAGCCGCTTCTGCTGCAATACTTGAAGTTAAGGCATTAAATAGGGTTGATTTTCCTACATTTGGCAAGCCAACAATACCACATTTTAATGTCATAATTTTTTATTCATTTGTTTATAGGAATTATTTTTTTTGTAATAAGTGGCAGTTTTGCTGTCATTCCTACGAAAGCGGGAAGGTATATCGAATTCAGATTATCACAAATCCTTCTTTAAAAAATATAATTCTGAATCTTTATCATATCCCCTTCTTGTAAACTCTAATTTAAAACCTAATTTCTCATAAAATGGTCTAGCTTGCCAATCGGTAGTACACAAATTCATAAATCTACAATTACGCTCTCGTGCTAGATTCTCTGCCTTGGACATTAGTAAAGTACCGTAATTCTGACCTCGAAAATCTTCAGAAACCCATAACGTATCAATGTATAAACAACCATAAACAAGTACACCTTTTATACCAGCAACAAAGTTTTTATCATTATCAAAACACGAGAAGGAAAATGATTGGACAGCATCAAGACCCTTCTTGTTTTTAGCAAGTTCATCTAATCCATCCTGCATTATCTTCGAATATTGTGCATCCATGTCATCTGCATAAACACAAGTTAATTGTTGTTTCATATTTAAACGATGCTCCTTTTAAACTCTTCCATTTCACCTGAAAGCAATAAACGAAAATTATTAATTATTACTTCAATGGAATTAACCATAATTTTATATTCCTCTTTAGCAAAAGAAGCTAAAACGTAATCCGACACATCATTATACGCTGCTGGTCTTCCTACCCCTATTCTTATACGGTGATAATCATTTCCTATACACTGATCCAATGATTTTAAACCATTATGCCCACCACTACCACCAGCCAATTTATATTTTATTCTACCAGTTTCTAAATCTATATCATCATGTAAAACAAAAATATTCTGTGATTTAACATTATAGTAAGAACATATTGCTTGTACTGCTTTTCCAGACAGATTCATATAAGTCAGAGGCTTTGCTAATAGTAATTTATACTCGCCTATTATCCCTTGTGCAAGTTCTGCATGAAATTTAGCTTTGGTATTCCAAGAAAATTTATAGTATTCTGATAAACGTTCCACAGCTGTAAAGCCAACATTATGGCGAGTATTTTGGTACTCTTTGCCTATATTGCCCAAACCTACAACAACTATATACCCTTTGTCTTCAGATTTAAGCATATTATAATATCATTAGAGAGCGATTTGCACTTATATTTAAGGGGTTGATGCAATCCCTGCATCGATGTCATCCCAGCGAAAGCTGGGATCTAAAAAAGTAGCCAGGAAGAATATGTAAACCTTTTTAGATCCCTGCCTTCGCAGGGATGACATAATGGCGGTGACATCGTTTTTTGTTACCTCGTAGCTTCAAAAACAACTACTTTGCTGGCTTCACTTCCTCAGTTGCAGCTTCTTCACCTTCTGACTTACTACCCTTACGACCGATTATAGTAGCAATAATAAAATCATTTTTACTAGCTATCTGAACCCCTTCAGGGAGTTTAATGCTTTTTGCTTTTAAAGACTGACCGATATGCATGTTGGTAACATCAATATTAATATTTTTAGGTATATTATTGACATCACATACAAGAGTTATAGTTCTTTTTATTATATTAAAGAATCCACCTCTTTTAACTCCCAAAGCTCTTTCTTTACCTTCATAGACTACCGGTACTTCCATTCTTTGGGTCTTTTCCTCTAAATGTACAAAGTCAACATGCCTTACTATGTCAGTAATAGGATGCAATTCTACAGCCTTTGGTAACACTTTATGCGTTTTACTACCCACTTTAATTTGAATAACTGTAGAGATAAAACCAGGTTTTCTATAATGCTTAGTTATCTCTTTTTCTTCTATAGAAACGGCTAGCACTTCTTTACCTGCTCCATAAACCACAGCTGGAACCATACCTTTCCTACGTAGATCTCTTGCGACTCCCGTACCAAATGTCTCCCGCATTTCTGCTGCAAGTTCTAATAGTTCACTCATCTTTTTCTCCCAAGAGCTTTTAAAGCATAGATGATAGTACTAAATGCTAAAAAATTCAAGTATTAATTTGACAAGCAGCTTTAAAGCTGCTTACAATACCAAATGTGTTTATAACTCGATAATCAAGTTTTTTTCTGAAGGCTACAATTCATGGCAGTTTATGTCATCCCAGCGTAGGCTGGGATCTAAAAAAGTTTAAATAGTCTTTTAGGCTATTTTTTAGATTCATCTACCTACGCGGGAATGACATCTTCTCAACTTCTTTTCATGATTTTCAAACTGCCATGAATTATATAACTTAATAAAAACTTGATTATCGAGTATAACACAAATGATAGTTTAAGTTATATAAGGAGGTATTTGCATGTCGAAAGATAAAGATCAACAAATAGAAAGCGTGTTATCACAGGAAAAAGATACATTACGGGGTATAATAAATTCTGTAGATAATCTTTTAGAGGCTAATAAACAACTAGACAATAGTAGACATCTACAACAAAAAGTGGAAAATTTAAAGAAAGAAGCCCCCTCTTTACCTTGGTTTAAAAGACTTATACATATAATTCCACAAGTAAAATATCTTTTTATAAAAAATGATGAGGAAATTGCTGAAGAAAAGAGAAGAACCAACAGAGTTGTACTCAAACATGTTGACAATACATTAAGAGATGTAGGTAAAAAAAACTTATCTTTACAGAGAATTATAGATACAGAGTTACAAGAAGAATTTAATAAGATCATAACCAAAGAACTATCAGAAGAACAACTACAACGGGTAACCCGATTAAGAGAATCCTTAGTAAAGTTGGATATATCTGCTGAAAAATTTAGCCAAATTGTACCACAAGTTTATAATGCTGATGAAGCGAAGGCACTATACCAAGAAAGAATAAGACTGTCACACCTACAACAAGACCTAGTTAAGTTGGTAAAGGCTAATGATAATGTTAAAGAACTTCTTTCCATAAAGAAAGAATTAGCAGAATTACGGGAAGAATTACCATCAAATTTGCTAATAAAAAAACTTAAGCAAATTGTTGTAAAGATCAAGCATGTTTTCGTAAATACTCCAGAACAAATTTTAAAAGACAACATAACCCACAATAATGAAATATTAAAAAGGGTTGATCAGGGATTAGAGATCACTGGTAAAAACATAGAGGATTCAACAATAGCTAGAACAAATAAGTTACATAAAGAATTAGAGAAGCTGACAAAAAGGAAACTGTCACCTGAGCAGTTAACAGCAGCAAAAGACTTAAGTAGTAAGCTTGAGTCCACTTTTGCAGCAGCTTCTGTTGCTTCACAGCCATTGTCTACAAGCCAAGATTTGGCTCAATCTCAAGCCATATCATCATCAATGCCTGACCGAATAATACCTACACGCCAAGCACCACCACGACCTCCATATGCATCATTGCAGAACCAAGCTGTTCAGCAAGTAGCGGAAAGTGCTATACCTACAGCTCCACCACTTATGCGTACTACGTCGATGCCGAACCCAACTATTCATCAAGCAGCAGAAAACACTAGAACAAGATCTCTTTCATCTTCATCCCTTCCCCCTATATCATTGCAGGATTCACAAAATATTCAGCATGGAGAGGAAGCTAAACAGACACCTAAATCTCTTAAATATAAAGCACCACAGCCACCGTTGCAGAATCAAGAGGTGCAGCAAGAAGCAGGACCTGCTATACCTCCAGCTCCTCCATTGCCGGATCAACTGCGTCCAGCACCACTGCCTCCTACACATTCTGTGCCGTTGCAGAACCAAGATGTTCAGCAAGCAGTGGGAAGAGATATACCAGCACCACCACCGTTGCCACCTACAGCTAATATACCTCCACCTCCTCCATTGCCACAAGCTACTCAGCAAACAACGGGAAGTGTGCCACCTCCTCCACCTCCACCTCCTCCACCAGCTGTAGAACCTACGGCAGGTCAAGATCAGAAGCCAGCAGCAATGCCGAAAGGAACAAATGATGCAAGGACAAACTTATTAGCTGACATTAGGACGGGGATGCAACTTAAAAAAGCACCCACAACAGCCCATCCAGCACCGCCTTCGCCGTCAGGTTATGATCATGACAAAGCAACAGTAGCAACGCAAGGGGAAGGAAAGGCAAACTTCTTAACTGAAATGGTACTGAAGGCAAAGCTTAGGAAAGAAAAGATATCTGAATCAGGGGGAAATAAAGCACTAGAAGAACTAGAGAACAAACAAAAAACACCACCTACTCGATCTTCTAGCCCAATGGGGGATATCTTTGAGAAGGCTATGGCAGAGAGGCGTCAGAAACTTTATGATGATGATGATGATGAACCTGAACATGAACATGCTGATCTTGTGAAACTTATTACAGAGAATAAGATTGATGCATCTACTCGCAAGAAGCTTGAGGAACAGGCTGGTGTTAAAAATGTTGATGGGTTAGTTAAACTTATTCAGGTGGAGTTTGATGAGTTTGATGATGATTATAATGAGGAAAGGGAAAAAATGCAAAAAAACGTCATCAAGCAGCTAGAGAAGATTAAGGAAAATCTTGATAGAGGAGAATCGGCTAAATTACCGTCTAATCCTGTTGCTAACGTTGATGTGACAAAAGAACCATACCCTCCAAAGTTACAGTCAGCAGCAAAAGCTATTGGAGAAAATCTTACCATAACCCCAAAAGATGGATACAAAACCCTCCCTCCTCCTCCATCCCCCAACCCAGTTAGTATCAAAAAAGGGACTGGATCTAGGACAGTATAGCGATTTATGCGAATTTGGGATGACATCGAAGGCGTAGGGATAAATAGTAAGCTCAAGTAATCATCACCATTAGGGGTGATGTCACCCCTACTTCGATGCGGGATCTAAAAAAATAGCATAGAAGGTATGTTAACCTCAGTTCGATATAAGAATTAATAATTCTTATATCGAACTGGCTTTGTTATATTTTAACAATCAGGTGTAGAACCGCTTCAAACCTGATTGTTTCTATATATAACACGAAAGTTCGATGTAACAAGTTACATTGAATTCAGGTTATGTTAATAGTTTTAGATCCCAGCTTTCGCTGGGATGACATCGTTTTGACATTAGTACTACAACTGTAGTGCTAAATAGCGTAGTTAGTCTCCCCGTCAGAAATGCTAAGAATTAAGAATAAATCAAACAATTAAAACCTTAACAAAAAATTTTTGCATAAAATTTGGGGGTTTGATTTTTGGAGTAAATTTTTTGCTATAAAAAGCTAATCTTTCGGAAACTTTGACATGATGATTTGTTAACGAGGCTCTGTCCAAAAAACTGTGTAAATTCGAAAAAATAGGTCATTAAATTTTGTTAAGCCTATCCTCAAATTTAACCATCAAATGAGCCATAGCTTCATTCCAGTTTGGAATGGGCATAGTCCATTTTTTGGTCATATAGTCAATTGTCAAATATAAACTTTTAAAAACAGCATTATCATTAGGAAAAACCCGCTTATTATTTGTTACTTTACGCAATTGACTATTGACAGATTCAACTGAATTAGTTGTATAAATTACCTTTCTAATTGACTCAGGATACCCTAGAAAAATCATTAGATTGTCCCAATTATTATACCATGATTTGGCAATTTGTGGATATTGTTTATTCCATTTTTCTTCAAAAGATACTAAAGCTAAATGGGCTTGTTCTTCCGTTACTGCAGTATATATCGGCTTTAAATCGCTAGACAGTTGCTTCCTATCTTTATACGACACATATTTTAAACTATTTCTAATCTGATGTACAATACACAATTGATGTTCTGTTTTTGGATAAACTGCTTCTATTGCCTCAGACATATCAGTAAGATTATCGCTACAGGCAATCAGTATATCTTTTAGCCCTCTATTTTTCATTTCGGTAAAATTACCGAGCCAAAATTTTGCCCCTTCATTTTCACTGATCCATAATCCCAATATATCTTTTTTACCAGATAAATCAATTCCTAATGCAACATATACTGCCTTATTGATTATCCTTTTATCTTGCCTGACTTTTACTACTAAACAATCAAAAAATACTATCGGATATATCTCTTCTAATGGTCGACTCTGCCAAGCTTTAACCTCATCCATTACATCATCAGTAATTTGGCTGATTAAGCCTTCACTTATTTCAACACTGTATAACTCCTGTAACTGAATCTTAATATCAGATATACTCATGCCTTTAGCATATAATGATAGTACTTTATCGTCAAAACCATCAAAACGTTTCTGGCGTTTTGGTAGTATTGCGGGTTCAAAGGTATTATGCCTATCCCTTGGTACTTCTATTTCTACAGCTCCATGTTCGGAGATCAGTTTTTTGCTAGTTATACCATTACGAGCATTATCATTATCTGCACGACTGTATTTATCATAGCCTAGATGATTATTCATTTCTGACTGCAGTGCCTTCTCTATTAAACGTTTGGTCAATTCTTTTAATAAACCTCCTTCTTTCAGTATTGTACTTACATCTGTATCATTATCTATTAATAAATCTACTGCTTGCTTTATTGATTCATTAGTTTTTTTATTCATGTAATTTCCTTTTTTGTTATACTTTTATATATAACCTATTTCGAAATTTACACAGTTTTTTGGACAGAGCCTAGATATTTTCTTCCCTGATAGGTTGAATTTTAAAGTATGATATTCTATACTGACACAGTTCAGCGAATGTTCTCCCAAACTCGTATGGCTTGTTTAATTTCCCTTTACCAATACACTCTACCTCCGGGGCATGAAAACTATATAATATTTTATTATCTTCTTTATATTGTTCTTTTTCTGCTTTACTCAGTATAGATTGCACCTGTATCTTCTTTATCTTATTTAGTATTTCTTGTTGGTTTGCCGATAAACTTAATTTTGCTTTAGCTATTTCTCGCTGACATATCCTAACTAAACGACCCAACAACACTTTTAAATGCTTCATTATTTTCTTACGCTTTTTGGCTTTACTATTATCTTTATATTTCCATAATTTTAATATGTCTTTTTTATATTGCTTGGCATATGTTTCATTTAACTTGATGCCTAAGGCATGACATAACTTTACTAGCTCTATTCTTGCCTTATCCATCAAATATACATCATGTGGATACTTAATATTCTTAATTTGTACAGTAGTATCAATGATTATCGATGCTAAGTCTTTTTTTTTACTACACCAGCTTTGCAGCCGATTCTTATCAGCTCCTTTAATATCTCATTATAGCCATCTTCTTCTAATATAGCACGAAACCGCCGGATACTAGATTCTGATATCTCAGCATCTTTCTGCAAATATTCCCAACCACAAAAATACTGCCAATATACGTTCTCTCTTAGCTCTTCCTCAGAAGCTGCATCTGACAGGTTATACATCGCTTGCAGCATAGTCACTCCAAGTAACAGACGGTGACATCTGCGATTCCTACCAAATTTCTTGATATCAACATTCGCCAACAACCACTCCTCTAAACTAGACCAATTTATTAACGATCTTAATTTATATAACTTATTATTAGGGTTTAATTCCTCGGTCAATTTATAACCAAAAAGTTGTCCTTGTCTTTGTGATTTCTCTATATTTTCCATCGGCATAAATCAACTAATCCATAAGGTTTATGCCCATATTATAGCATTTTCTTATGGATTCTCTATATTTTTTTACTCGCTAAACATATTAGATATTATATCTCTAGACTTCTGACGGGGAGACTAGATAGCTAGATTAAAATAATCAGGTGAAGGAATTTATCTTGAGCCCATTGCGGGAAAACCGCACGATGAGGTTCTAATGAGGGGCGTAAGTGGTAACGCTTACGTCTACTCTCTAATTACCCTGGTTGTTTTACTTTGCCTTTTCATCTCCAGGTAATACATAACTTGGTCCTTGCCAACTTGATGAAAAATCAAATTCTCTATATGGTTGGTCGAGTTTCACTGGCTCATATACTACTTTTGCAAGAGTCTCATCATATTTAACCTGCACGTAACCCGTTAATGGGAAGTCTTTTCTGAGAGGATGACCGACAAAATCATAATCTGTTAGAATACGACGATTATCATGACTACCGCCAAAAATTACTCCAAACATATCATATGCTTCGCGTTCATACCAGCAAGCAGCACTAAATATTTTGCTAACTGAGGGGATTATGTCATGTTCTCCAGCCTCAATTTTTACTAATATACGTTTATTTAATTTAAGACTCAGTAAATTATATACTATTTCAAACCGTTTCAAACGGTTTAGGAAATCAGCAGCAAATATATCTGTTAGCACAGTAAAACGCAAATCCTCAGATTCCTTAATTGCCGATAAAAATGGTAGCAAACTTTCTATACCAGCTTTATAGCTAATAAAATGTGTATTCAAATCATTTACAGGCAAAGCAGTTATCTCAAGCTCCTGATTTTTTATTAAGTCGTCAATGATATTTTTCATTTGTTGCCTAAGGTAATTTAAAAGTCATATTTTCACCTTCTCTAAATCTAGTAGTTCTTCTAATCTTCTTTTGTAACTGCATTAAACCATAAATCAAAGCTTCAGCAGTTGGAGGGCAGCCTGGCACGTATACGTCTACTGGAACAATCTGATCACAGCCGCGTACTACTGAGTATGAATAGTGATAATAACCACCACCATTGGCACAGCTTCCCATTGATAGAACCCACTTAGGTTCAGTCATTTGGTCATAAACTTTTCTAAGAGCTGGAGCCATCTTATTTGTTAATGTCCCTGCAACTATCATTAAATCAGATTGACGTGGACTTGGTCTAAACAACATGCCAAAACGATCCATATCATAGCGGCTAGAAGCAGCTTGCATCATTTCTACTGCACAACATGCAAGACCAAAACTCATAGGCCAAAGTGAATTAGATCTAGCCCAGCCTATCAAATCATCGAGTTTAGTTATAAGGAATCCTCGGTTTGAAATTTCTTCTTCAAGGAGCTTATCTTGATCGTATTCATATAGATCTATCTTTGCTTGCATGTCATTACTCCCAGTCTAAAGCTCCTTTTTTCCATTCATATACAAAACCGATGGTAAGTACCAATAAGAAAAACATCATTGAGAAGAAACCAAATTTACCAATTTGTCCAAGCGTAATAGCCCATGGCACCAAAAAAGTTATTTCTAGATCAAAAATAATAAATAAAATAGCTACTAAATAAAAACGTACATCAAATTTGCTTCTAGCATCACCAAAAGGTTCAAATCCGCATTCATAACTATCCAACTTAGCCTTATTATATTTTTGAGGAGCTAAAAGCCTTGGCAATGTAACTATTACCAACGACAAAACTGATGCTATACCAAAAAACACAGCTATAGGCAAGTATTCCTGTAAAATATTAGATGTTTCCAACATTAATAATTATACTCCTGTGATTTTGAAAGAAGTAACTTAAACAAAATCATCGCTCCAAAAGAGCTACAAACCCACCATATTTGCCAAATGTTAAATGAAATCATACCTATTATATAATAATTTATAAAGCAAGCATAGGCAACTGACTTGTAATTTAATACATCTATAGCTATTTTGTTATCCTCCTTCGTTCGATTTATCTTACCACTTTTAGAAGACTGCACTAAGGATATATTACTAATTTTTTGAATATATTTGTAAATTAAAGATAAAAATAGTATCAAACCTATTAAGCCCGTTTCCAATAAAATTTGCATTATATTATCATGTGGGTGTAGAGGAAGGGGGGACCACGTCCACTGGTTATAGCTAATCATTTGTTTCTCATCAATTTTAAAATTTCTTGATGAAGCAAATCCATGACCCAAAATTGGTTTCTTGATAATTTGTTCGGCAACAAAGTGCCAAATAAATACACGGTGCTTAGCAGAGTCTGGTAGAAATTTGGCATAGTGATCTGAGGCATAATGTGGTTGTATTTTATATGCAATTATCGGCATCAATATTGAACCAGATATCATAGCAAGGGTAAATAATTTCAAAAAAACAGATTGCAGTGATTTGGTTACTAACAGCCTATTTGTTAAAAATACTAATCCAGCTACGGTAAATGCTAAAGAGCTTGCAAGGCTATCTGAGATATAGAGCAAATAAAAAATTATCAGGTAATATATTAGTGCTAATAAATATCTATGATATGATATAATTATAGCTATAGCTACCCATGAAAGAACTGATAATAAAGAACATCCACGGTCAAGAATGAATAAAAAGAATTGACATGAAGATTTTGGCTGAAAAACAGTACGGAAAGCCCTTGTTATAATACCGTGAGATGCGTATTCTATAAAAAACAGAGCAATTGCTGCTGTTATTCCTATAATAAAGTATATTTTTATTTTAGTTACATTTATGGATAATTTGTCAATATTGCTATTTACGATAAACCCTATTAGAACAATTAAACAAACCTGTAGATAGTTAAATAAAGAGGAGGGGTAATTAGGTGAATAAAAATTTGTTATAAGACACCAAAGACAAAATAGTAATTCCAGTTTCCAATTGGATAACAAAGTTTCTTTAATAGTAGCGTATTTCAAATGAATAAAGATTTTATCTCGCAAAGCAATTAATATAGTTAATAACAACATAGGAACTGTTACTGCAGCAGAAAAACCAGAAATCAATCCAACTACTGGGAATAACATAACTAATAGGCAGATCATGGATTGTATACTCTTCTGCTTTAAATAATTGGTTTTTGCAAATACTTGCGGGGCATTCGTGTACTCACGTACTAAATGTACGTTCCGCTCACTCTCCCCTTGTTTATTGTCCCCATTCTTCAAATCATTTGAGTATATCATTACTTAAAATATCCTATAAACAATTTTTAGCAAAGATTTCATAAATAGGATGTTCAAAGGTGGAGACTGAAATACTTGACGAGATAAGCCATCCTTGGAAAATTAACATAGCATCCTCATCAATTTTATGCTCTGTAATGGTTAATAGCATGTAATTATCTTCATTATAAGGATCAAGATTTTTAATACATTTATGAAGTTTAATTTGAATATTACCAAAATATTGTGGTTCATTAGGCTTTAATACCAGCTCCTTTGATGTTGCTGTGATTTTATTTAAAGCAATAATCTTACCAAGACTGCAAGTTTTTAATTCTGAATGTTCAACACTATTTTGTATATTTAGCAAATTATTAGAATCAGCAACATGCTCAGTAAAATTATTATCTTTTTCTAATTCATTACTTTCATCTGTAGTATCAAGGAATTCCATATTTTGAGCAGTATCTTCAGCTTGTCCATAAGAAGAAAGAATGCATAAAAACCCCATTATATTGGCAAATATAAGGTGCTTCATCAATTTCTGCAACATGCGAAAATAACAATTCTTTAAGTTATAATTTGGACTATGCTGAATTATACTAGCATGTAGCAAAATTGTATATATAAAATTTTGTGGTAGTGTGATTCATCGCTAGTAGTTTAACCTCAAGTATTGATGTAATAAATTAATAGTAGGCTCAAGTAATCATCGCCATTAGGGGTGATGTCACCCCTGCGAAAGCAGGGGGCTAAAGAAATAGCCTAATGGGACAGTTGAGCATTTTTAAGATACCTGCCTTCGCAGGGATGACACCCTAGGCTATTAAACCGATGTCTTACATCAATACTTGAGGTTAGTTTAAAATAAGTAAAACTTTAGTAATATTTTTATTGTAATTTATTTCTCTATACTCCATATTGGTAGGATCACTACATAAAAGATCAAATAAAAACTAAAAATATTTAAATAAATTTTTGGTTAGTTAGTTATTTTTTCATAAATCAATATCACTTAAGTGAGCATTAATGCAAGCTATTATCTGCCTTATATTAACAAACCCGCAGATTAAGTCTAAATTTAGGGTCATTTTCTCGTACTTTTCTATATTCCTTTTTATGGGGTTTGCTACTTTTGTATCTTTATCGATCAATAAGTTCGTTAGTGATACTATGTCAATTACTATAGCAGAGCCAGAGCTTGAATCTTCAGAAGAACTATCAAATGAAATCTCTCAAGTTATAACAGTCAAAAAAGGTGATACATTAAAGGCAATACTTTTACGGCAACAAATTCCAAATAATGAAATAAACCAAATCATAAAACTAGTAAAAGACAAGAATATTGAATCTTCCCTGAAGATAGGACAGCAACTTGTTTTTGATTATGAAATAAAAATTACTGAACAAGACGATGAAGATCTTGCTTCTGAGTCACGTATATTGAATAAAATAACCATAGCGTATGATAATGTTAAATCTTTAGAAATTATTAGAGAAGAGGAAAGTTTTTATGCGAAAGATGTGACCAAAGTTCTAAATAAATTAATAACTAAATCTTCTGTGGTTATTAATTCAAGTTTTATGTCGGCCTTAAAATCGTTGGGATTATCAAGTAATAGTATAATTGAGCTGATTAACTCGTATAGTTATCAGATTGATTTTCAACGTCAAATTAAAAGTGGTGATACGGTAACTGTTATAACCGAAAAATTTGTTACCAAGGAAGGTAAATTTTCTCATCATGGTAAGGTTTTATATGTATCGCTTAATTTGTCAGGTAAAGAATATAATATTTTCCGGTATTCTCTAGACAATACACCCAATAATCATGATTTCTTTTCTGAAGATGGTAAAAGTGTAAAAAGAAGTTTGCTTAGAACCCCTGTTAAATTAGTTAGAATTTCTTCTCATTATGGTAATAGACATCATCCTACTTTAGGCTATACCAAAATGCACAAAGGTGTTGATTTTGCTGCTCCAACTGGTACGCCGATTTATGCTGCAGGTAATGGGGTGATAACTGAAATAGGATGGAAATCTGGCTATGGAAAATTTATACAGATCAAACATAGTCAAAATCTATCAACTGCTTATGCTCATGCTTCTAATTTTGCTAAAAATCTTAAGCCAGGAAGTATAGTTAAACAAGGTCAAGTTATTGCGTATGTTGGTAGTACTGGTAGAACTACGGGGCCACATTTACATTATGAGGTTAAAATAGGTGGTAAGAACATAAACCCTATGCACGTTAAATCTAGTCCAGGTATAGAACTTGCTGGCAAGCAATTAGCAAAATTTAAACAATTTAAAAGTAATGTAAAGTCTTTAAGTAGTGAGCTTGATAATAAGTCAGAGATTGCTGAAAATTCAGCAACAAAATTCTTTTGAAATTTTAAGGAGTTAATATAGTTCTCGTTTCTTATTTATAGACGTATATGTCATTGCGAGCGAACATACGTGAGCGTGGCAATCCATGAAACTGTCATACAATTGCTTCGTCGACCTTATGGTCTCCTCGCAATGACGTTTTATAGACGTATAGTAAACATAAGTAAAACAAGGTGATCCTAAAAATTATGTCATCATTTCTTTCGCAAAAACATAAGAATATAGGTATAGTTGGTTTAGGTAAGACTGGTATAGCTGCTTGGGAAGTACTGAATAAAGTAGCTAAAGTAATTTGCTATGATCAAGCAAGTAGCAGTCGGGATGCTTTTACCAAAATCTATGGGAGTGATAGTCTTGTTAGCTTATCTGATCTGCAGTGGCAAAATCTTGATAAGATTCTACTGAGTCCAGGTATTCCTTTGTCTCATGACATTGTTACAATGGCTAATTCCCATAATATACCGATAACTTCAGATATAGATCTGTTATTTGAGGAAGTTAGGTTAAGAGAGCTTGAGGCAGCTAATTTCATTGGCATAACTGGTACTAATGGTAAGAGTACTACCACTGCTTTAACCGGCCATATTTTACAATTTTGTGGTTTTGATTATCAAGTTGGAGGAAATATTGGTTTTCCTGTTTTGGCTATGAGGTTAGATAGTAAAGGATATGTATTGGAGCTATCCTCATTCCAATTAGATTTATTAAACAGTTTTAAAGCCAAAATTGTGGTGCTTCTTAATATCACGAAAGATCATTTAGACCGACATAATAATATGCAAGGCTATATTGCGGCTAAAAAAAAGATATTTAATCGAATGGATAAAGATTCATTTGCTATAATTAGTGTTGATAATGAAATTACCAAGAATATTTTTCTAGAATTACAAAAGGAAAATAGAACAAATGTAGTACCAATCTCTATTTATGAAATTCTTAATAAAGGAATATCAATTTGTAATAATATTATTTATGACAATATTTTTGAACCGATTACTATTAATCTCCATAATAATAACTATCTACAAGGTATGCATAATCAAGAGAATATTGCCGCTAGTTATGCAGCTTGTCGAGTTATAGGGGCAAGACCAGAACAAATAATTGCCGCTATCGGGCTATTTAAGGGGTTACCACATAGAATGCAATATGTTGGTACAGTACAAAAGCTATATTTAAATGTTCCTACGAATATAAATTTTTATAACGATAGCAAAGCTACCAATAGCATGGCTGCCTCTAAATCCATCTCATCGCTTGATAATATATATTGGTTAGCTGGGGGGATAGCAAAAGAAGGAGGGATAACAGAGCTAGAGCCATGGTTTTATAAAATTCGTAAGGCTTATCTTTTTGGTCAAGACAAAGATCTTTTTGCATCATTTCTTAATGGCAAGGTAGATTACCAAATTTGTCAAGATTTAACGGAGGCTTTTAATTCTGCCTTTAGAGATGCAATAGAGGATACGGGGGGTATAAAGAATATTCTGCTAGCCCCAGCTTGTGCTTCCTACGATCAATTTAAAAATTTTGAGGAACGCGGAGAATTATTTATTAAATTATATAATGCTATTATTAATCATGGCTAAAGATAATAATAATGAATTGTCTAACAACTATATAAAATGGTGGTGGCGTAGTATTGACCAGCAAATGATTATTGCTTTAGTAATCCTATTTGTGTTTAGTATGATGTTGGTTACCACATCAGGATCAGCAGTAGCAAATAGAATTGGACTTAATGAGTATTATTTTGCATCTAGACAATTATTCTACCTTGCTAGTGCTTTGTTACTAATCATTTTTTTTTCTTTTTTCTCAAAAAAATGGTTAAAGAGATTCTCAATTCTAGGATTTATTGGTAGTATATTATTATTAATTTTAGTTAGATTTTATGGTTATGAGGTTAAGGGGGCTACTCGTTGGATTAATATTCTAGGTCTCTCTATGCAACCTTCAGAATTTGTAAAACCATTTTTTGCAGTGGTGGCAGGCTGGATATTATCGCTGAAATTTGAAGGTGAATTTCCAAGTTTTTCTATTTGCATAAGTCTTTATAGTATAGTTGCTTTATTATTAATTATCCAGCCAGATTTTGGTATGTTAGTGATGGTTACTGCTGTTTTTGGTATTCAACTTTTTATTGCTGGTATGCCGATATTTTGGATTATACTTGCTGCTTTTATGTTGGTATTTGGGGTTACAGCAGCTTACTTTTGGCTTCCTCATGTAACAAAAAGGATTAATAGTTTCTTGGATCCTGATAGTAGTAGTAATTACCAAGTTGGTAAGTCAATCAGGGCGTTTGAGCATGGAGGTTTATACGGTCGTGGTCCTGGTGAAGGGGCGGTAAAACAAGTATTGCCGGATTCGCATACTGATTTTATCTTTGCTGTTGCTGGTGAAGAATTTGGGGCAATTATTTGTTTAATCATTGTAGGGATATTTGCTTTTATAGTTATTCGTAGTTTACTTAAACTTATTAATGAAGAAGATAAATTTATTCAATTAGCAGCAAGTGGTATTATTTCCCAAATAGGGTTACAAGCAATCGTTAATATTGGTGTAACCTTGAATTTATTGCCAACCAAAGGTATGACGTTACCCTTTATTAGTTATGGTGGTTCTTCAACTCTTGCCATAGCCATTGCTACGGGGATGCTGCTTGGTTTTACCAAACATAAAACCTCTCTTAGTAAATATAAAATTCAAGATATTGACATATGAAGAATATAATTGTTGTTGGTGGTGGTACGGCTGGTCATTTGTTCCCCGCTATTGCTTTAGGTGAAGAATTAATGGAGCGTGGGTATGAGTCGTATCTTATCACCGATGTTAGATGCCAAAAATATTTAACTGAAGATTTAAAGCTTATACCACATATAATAAATTTTAGATTGCCACCTAAAGGTTTATTTAATAAGTTTAAATTATTGATTTCTTTATTAATTATAACTTTTAAGATGTTATTGCTATTAGTGAAGATTAAACCATATGCTATAATTGGGTTTGGTGGCTATCCGACTTTTCCTCCATTGCTCGCTGCAGTATTTTTACGTATTCCTATCATAATTTATGAACAAAATTGCTTTATTGGTAAAGCTAATAGATTTTTCTTAAAATATGCTAGAAAAGTTGCTCTTACATATGATGAAACTAAAAATTATAATATTCTTGATAAGAATAAGAAATTGGTTATAGGAAATATAGTACGGGAGAATGTTAAAAACCTGAAAGTTAGGGAAAATTTTAATAATGATATTTTCCGAATATTTATTTTTGGAGGAAGTCAAGGAGCAAAGATTTTCTCTACTTTAGTGCCTGAAGCTATTCAGATATTAGCGCAATCAAATCCTGATATTAAACTGCATATTACCCAACAAGCTTCCCTAGAAGATCATGATAATATTGCTAAAATTTATGCTCAGTTGAAAATTCCATATAAGTTGGCAGATTTTTTTTATGATATGGATCAGCAATATGCCAATCAAGAATTAGTAATATCAAGAGCTGGGGCGTCGACTATTTCTGAGCTTTGCTATGTGGGATTGCCGGCGATTTTTATTCCACTACCTTCAGCTAGCGAAAACCATCAATTCTATAATGCCAAGGCTCTAGAAGATAGTGGGGCAGGGTGGTGTTTTGAACAAAGTACAATCACAGCAGAAAAATTAGCCAATAAACTCTTAGTGCTAGTAAAAAATCGTGATATATTAAAAAAAACATCTAATGAGTTATTAAAAAGGAAAAATGATGGTAGTAAGACTTTAGCTGACGCAGTAGAAGAAATAATAAGCTGATTCTTGCAGTTTTAATAATTTTGTGTCATTAATTAATATTAATAGAAAATTATCGGATTAGGTTATGTTAAAGAAAATTATTATTACAGTTTTGGGATTGTTCCTACTTTCAGGTTGTACTGATGGTTTTAGAGGATATTTTAAAAAATCTGCTAATAATAAAATTATAGATACCAAAGGTTTTGAAGGTGGTAAGCGTCCGCCTCTTTATAATAAGAAGTATATATCAACGGCAAAAAGGAACGTCATGGAAGGAAATTTTGATGACGATGATGAAGATTTACTTAGTGAAGATGATACGGAAACAATCAATCCAACTTTAAGAAATCGTCAGATGTATCTTAAGATGGTAAAACAGGATGCAGATCGTAAAAGAAGGCAGAAGTTAAATCAAGACAAAGATTATCCTTCATTGAACTTGGCAAGTGATAGGGTGAAAAAGCGGAATAGTGATGAGGCAAACAGTAAGTTGCACAAAGAGCTAGAGCAAATTAAAGCTATGCTGCATGAAACTAAAAAAGATTTAGAAAAGTATAGTTGTCCTGCGGGAAAAAATGCTAAAACACAAAGTGCTGATATGTTACCAATAGAAACAGATAGTCATAAAACAATTAAAAAGCTAGAAACTAATAAAACTAAGAGTGTACTCAATAAATCAGAAATGAAAAGAAAATTTCTTAGTGAAGATTATGATGATGTAAAGGTAAATGACCCTAATGGGAAAGTTGGTAAAAACGACACTAATAATAGAGTGAATAGTACTATTGTTAATGAACAAGAGAAATTCCAGTTACCGCCTCGTGCAATATAAACAACCCTTTAGGATATTTTTTAGATACCGCTACTTTCGCAGGGGTGACATCAGGGATGATACTGAACCTAGTATTAACTTGTTACATCGAACTTAGCTAAAATAAGTAGGAATAGTTGAAGGTATGAGTAAATTTATCCAAGCAAATGGCAGGGTTATATATACCCAGACCCACCTTACTAGAGAACAAAAAGAAGCTGTCGGGTTACTTTCTATCGGAACGTTCTTAGAGTTTTTTGACTTAACTTATATATTCCCATTATTAACTACGCTAATACTACAGTTGTAGTTACTACCCAGGGATGTCATTCCATAACTGTCGAAAGTTAGAAGAGGAAGGGGTTTTAAATAGGGTAACGTCATTGCGAGGCAGGCCGTAGGTCGACGAAGCAATCCAAAAAAGTAACCATAAGTGGATTGCTTCGTCGGCTTACGCCTTCTCGCAATGACAGCGGTTATAAGCCCACAACTTTTAAACTGTCATTATGACTTCTAAAACCCCTTCCTCTTCTAACTTTCGACAGTTGTGGATGTCATTCCCGCCTACGCAGGAATGACATCTTCTCGAGTTCTTTTCATGACTTTTAAACTGCCATGAATTATATAACTCAATAAAAACTTGATTATCGAGTAAAAGACAATTAAACATTATTAGATACCAGCTTTCGCTGGGATGACATAATGGCGAGTAGGGGTGACATAAAAGGAGAGGCAGGGAAACACCCTAGGCTATTAAACCGATGTCTTATATTGAACTCAGCTTAGTTATTCAAATTGAATTAAATAGCAAAAAAAGATATTATTCTTGTAAAAACATATTAGTGGAAGAAATTTTTGGTATATACTGCAAAAAATTGAAGAATTTAGAAGAGACATCAGTCCTCGTGGAGATGGCATGAAAGAAAATAAAAAATATTATAGCTGGTTAACAATAATATTTTGTTTAATAATTAACAGCTATTCAATTATTTATGCTTCTAATACAAATATTGAAAATAGATTTGCGACAAAGATTGCTATTGTAGATATACACTCTATTCTAGAACATTCTATAGCAATCCAGTCTATAAGAAAATCGGTAGACCAAATAAGCGAAAAAATTCGACAAGATCTATCAAAGAAGGATGGAGAACTAAAAGAAATAGAGAATCTATTAATGGGAAAACGTAACTCTTTAAGTGAATCAGCTTTTGAACAAGAATTTAGTCTTTTTGAAAATAAAATAAATATAGCACAAAAAGAAATACGAGATAGGAAAGTACGTCTTGAGCAAGCCCATGCTGAGGGCATAGGGAAAGTACAAGAAGCAATAACAAAGATTATAAGTGCTTTAGCAGAAAAGTATAATCTTGATCTAGTTATACCTAATACTCAAATTTTATTTGCTAAAAATAGTCTGAATATTACGCAAGAAGTAATAGCAGAACTAAATAATAAACTAAAACATGTTACAATTAAATACGAATAATTTGTTATAGAGGTTTATCAATGACAGAATTTACTCCTATTACAGTAGCTTATGGTGATGGTATAGGTCCAGAAATAATGCAAGCAGTACTGTATATTTTAAAAGAAGCTGAAGCAAGAATACGTATAGAAATGGTGGAAGTAGGAGAGAAATTATACAAGAAGCATTATACTTCAGGGATAGCACAAGATACTTGGGAATCACTGGCAAGAACTAAGATTCTTCTAAAAGCCCCTATTACCACTCCTTTAGGTGGTGGGTATAAAAGTTTAAATGTAACTCTTAGAAAAGCCCTCTCTCTTTATGCAAATGTTCGCCCTTCTGTCTCTTATGCTCCTTTTGTTAAAACACTCCATCCAGACTTAAATACGGTTATAGTACGGGAAAATGTTGAAGACTTATATGCTGGAATTGAATATCGCCAAACTCACAATGTTTATGAATCTCTTAAACTAATCAGCAGAGTTGGTAGTGAAAGAATTATTAGATATGCCTTTGAATATGCGATAAAAAATAACCGTAAAAAAGTCACATGTTTTAGTAAAGATAATATTATGAAACTTTCTGACGGAATTTTTCATAAAGTCTTTGATGAAATGGCAAGTAGATATAAGCAGATTCAAAGTGACTATTATATAATAGACATAGGCACTGCAAGACTGGCAACTCAGCCAGGATTATTTGACGTCGTTGTAACCTCAAATCTGTATGGGGATATTATATCTGACGTAGTAGCAGAAATTTCTGGATCAGTAGGACTTAGCGGTTCTGCCAATATAGGTCAAAATTATGCTTTATTTGAAGCTGTACATGGCTCTGCCCCGGATATTGCAGATCGTAATCTAGCTAATCCTTCTGGTTTACTTAACGCAGCAATTATGATGCTAGTTCATATTAAGCAAAATGATATTGCTGCATTAATAGAAAATGCTTGGAAAAAAACCATTGAGGACGGAGTTCATACTGGGGATATCTATGATGAGAAAATATCTAGCAGAAAAGTTGGAACTAAGGAATTTGCTGATGAAGTAGTGAAAAGACTAGGTTTCAAACCTTCTAAGCTCGCAGAAGCTGCATATTCATCATCAACTGCACAAGAAACTATTGACAAGATATATTCGATTAATACTAAAGAAACTAAAGAATTGGTAGGTAGTGATATATTCATACAGATGGAGGCTTTGACTGCCCATGATGTAGCAGCAAAAATTCAAACTATCAATTTAGGTGACTTAGAATTAAAAACCATAGCTTCCATGGGACTTAAATTATGGCCAAGAGATGAGAGATTTGAACTACTGTCTGACCATTGGTGTTGCCGCTTTATGGCAAAGAAAGATGGGAAAAGAGTAACGCATTTATCTATAGCCCATTTACTTGAAGCTCTAAGTAAGGCAAAAGTAGATTTTATTAAAATTGAAAATCTATTTGAATTTGATGGGAAAGCTGGATATTCGCTTGCTCAAGGAGAATAGTGTTACTCCATCTATTAGGCATAAACCAACGAAGCAAAATCTCCCAAACGTCATTGCGAGAAGCCACTTTAGTGGCAACGAAGCAATCCAAATCTAATCACTTTCCTAGATTGCTTCGTCGCTACTAAAGTGGCTCCTCGCAATGACGAAGTAATAGTCGAGGTATGAGAATTTAATTTTTACGGATATTTATGCGAGGATATTTATGATAGTTGTTATCGGTTATGGATTAATCTTACTCGGAATTATAGCAATATTTTCCGGGATTGTTGGACTTTTTAGATTTCCTGATTTCTATACAAAAATTCATGCTGCTAGTGTAATTGAATGTTGCGGCGTACCTTTATCACTTGTTGGTCTTGCCTTTTTACAAAATGATTTTACTAGCTCTTTTAAATTAGTTTTTGCCTCTATATTGGTTTTAATATTAAACCCGGTATCTACTCATGCAATTGGCAAGGCTGCTTTATTAGGAAAAACTAACCTAAAATAATTGATCGTTTATTTATGATACCAGAAATAATAAATTTTCAACTAGCTAGCTGGTTGCTTATGGTAATCCTTATAATGCTTGCCATCGTATCAATTAAGATTATATTTTGTAATTCTTTATTAGAAACAGTAGTAATAAATTCTATTTTTAGCTTACTTATTGTTTTATCTTATCTTCTTATGGACGCTCCAGACGTGGCAATGACTGAGGTAGCTCTAGGTAGCTGTTTATCTAGTTGTGTATTTTTAGGATTTTTAAGCAAATTGCCAACCATACAGAAATGTAATCCTAAACCAACACGAGTAATAAGTTCATCCATTATATGTGTAATTTTTATAGTAGTGTTAAGCTTTGCAGGACTTGATTTACTAGAATATGGATCTATAGATCCTCCTATGCAAAGTCACCTAAGCAAATATTATATTGAAAACACTAAAAGTGATATTGGTATTCCCTCTTTTGTAGCAGCACTACTAGCTAGCTACAGAGGTTATGATACTCTTGGAGAAACGGCAGTCATTTTAATTGCTGGAATATCGGTATTATTGCTATTTTCACAAAAAAGTAATGAACATGCTTAAAGATTTTATCATTATAAAACATTCTATTCTTTTTATCTTACCTTATATATTCTTATATGGTCTATATATTCAAATTAATGGTGATGCATCACCAGGAGGCGGATTCCAAGCTGGGGCTATATTTGCTTCTATGATAATTGGTTTTGATTTAGTTCATGGTCAGTTTAAATTAAAACAATATTTTTCTACTGATTTACTAGTTGGTATGGCTACTATCGGGGTACTTATCTATGCCATGACCGGTATGGTATCAATATTATTTGACGATAATTACTTAAACTACTATTCTCTTGCAAATGACAAATTATTAGCTCAACATATTGGTATCTTTATAATTGAAATTGGCGTTGGACTTTGCGTTGCATCGGTTATGTGTTTAATATATTCTATAATGAGTACTGTAAAAACGTAACAATATTGTTAAAGAACAGCTAAAGGTAAGTCAATTATTTGGCTCTTATGCTAGAGGCAATTGGAACAGGATATAGAGAAGAAAACCACCTCATATTAGACTTGAAACTTATAATAACCTCAACTATTGATGTAAAACATCGGTTTAATAGCCTAGGGTGTCCCTGCACCTTGGGATGTCACCCCTGCGTATGCAGGGGTCTAAAAAATCGCCAAGAAGACTACTCAACCTTTTTAGATCCCTGCCTTCGCAGGGATGACATAAACGCCATGATGCCACCCCTAATGGCGATGATTACTTGAGCCTACTATTAATTTATTACATCAATACTTGAGGTTATAATATGTATAAACTAATACAGCTAATAAAATGGGAATACTTAATTCAAAATCGTATTAATAATCTTAGCAAATATCTATTTATATTTTTTTTATTTTGTATTTTCAGCACTGCTTTAATCAATGACCAAGCAGATATTAAGAAATTTGGGGTTATTTTTTCAGTAATTTTTTTACCAATAGCCCTAATTGGCTTCTCTAGTCTAATATTAAAGCAAGATGTGGAGGACGGAAGTTTAGAGCTACTATTATCCAGTTTCAGTGAGAATGAAATTGTTACATCTAAATTATTTGCTATATTTTTTAGTTCACTTACTAGCTCTTTATTAAATATCCCGATAATTTATATTATTTTCGATCTTGATCTAATAACAGTAACCTATCTTTTTATCACTCTAACTTTGCTATTAACTTTGTCTAGTAGCCTACTAGTTTTAATTGGATCTATTCAAAGCTATTTTAGGTCAAATACTAACCTGCTAGCAATATTAATCATGCCACTATTAGTACCCAACATAATACTTACCGGTCTTGTTTTACAAAATCTTGAGAATATAAGCCTAATTTTTGTTATGATTGGTATCAATATGCTTCTTTTACCAACCATATTTTATCTCTCATCATATTTAATTAAGAATATTTACAACATTTAATTTATATTATACACCATACTGACCCCTTCACTAATAAAAAAATTGTTATTTTTTTATTATTCATGTAATTTAGTCATAGTTTTTTAACCATTTTTTGGTAGTTATATATGTGGCAAGCTTTAAGAAGACTAATAGCAGCTAACCCTATGGGGATGTTTTTATGGAGTATCATAGCTAAATGGTACTTTATGATAGCAGTTACCTCTTTGATAGTATTATTTTGGGTAGCCAAGGGTCTTGAACAAATTGGATTTATAAAATATATGACCAATGCTACAACTGAAATTCTTTATACATCTAAATCAATTGCACAAAACTGTACTACAAAATTAGGTCCCAACTTTGAGAGCTTAACCAATTTTTGGAAATGTTTAGGAGACCCACCAAAATACGAGATTAAAGAAGAAGAAACAGGTGAAAAAGCTTTAGAGGATGGATTAAATAAGTTATTGCCTAAAGATAAGACAGTACCAGAAATGCTTCCATATCGCAATCCTTATGATTCTCCTAGAGATTCTACAGATAGTGATGGTAAATAAACCGATGGTAATTACCCCAATTCGGGATAAGAATTGACAAATTCTTATCCCGAATTGGCGTTAATTGAGAATAATCTAAGCAAAATTAGGGTAATACTTCACTGTTAATTGCTGAAGCTACCCTTGATTTTTTGTTATTTTTCCAGTAATCTATTATAAACTCAAGTATCGATGTAACAAATTAATACTAGGATCAGTATCATCTCCATTAGGGGTGATGTCATCCCATAACTGTTGAAAGTTAGTAAATACAGCTTCTTTATACGTCTATTAGCGAGAAGGCTGTAAGATGCAACGAAGCAATCCAGTAACATCATTTACCTATAGATTGCTTCGCTTACGCTCGCAATGACGCTGTGGTTTTAGATATTTTAGATCCTGCTACTAAAACAGAGATGACATTGAAGGTAGCGGGGCTATTAAACCGATGTCTTACATCGATATTTGAGATTATTATATTAAATATACTAGTCAGTTTATGTCAAATACTAATGATTATGATAAGGCAACTCGTAGAGATTTTATAACCTTAACTGCCAGCAGTATGGTTGTGGTTGGAGCTGCATGTGCTACTTGGCCTCTTGTTGATTCATTCAACCCTTCAGCGGATGTTCTTGCCCTATCTTCAATAGAAGTGGATTTATCTCACATACAACCAGGTCAAACTCTTACTGTTAAATGGCAAGGTAAACCGGTTTTTATTACTAACAGGACTCCTGAAAAAATTGCTGAAGCAAGAAATGTAAACCTTTCCGAGTTAATAGATCCCGAACTTGATCAAGTACGAGTTAAAGCTGGACATGATAAATGGTTAGTAACTATCGGCATTTGTACACATTTAGGTTGTGTACCACTTGCAAACCAGGGTGATTATGATGGTTGGTTTTGTCCATGCCACGGCTCTCAATACGACTCATCTGGTCGCATTCGTAAAGGACCAGCTCCTTTAAATTTGGCTGTCCCACCATATGAGTTTATTTCCGATACAAAAATTAAAATCGGATAGTTATTTATGAATGAAACTAATAATCCTAAAAAATCAAACCCCGTTATAGAATGGATAGACTATAGACTACCTGTTTTCTCGTTCCTTAAACATTTAGGCGAATACCAAACACCCAAAAATTTAAGTTACCTATGGAACTTAGGATCAATAGCTGGTATCGCTTTAGTAATTCAGATAATCACTGGCATTATTTTAGCTATGCATTACACTCCTCATGTCGATTACGCCTTTGAGAGTGTTGAAAAAATTATGCGTAATGTCAATTACGGCTGGTTAATACGTTATATACACTCAGTTGGAGCATCAATGTTTTTTGCTGCAGTTTATCTACATATCTGTAGAGGATTATATTATGGCTCGTACAAAAAACCTAGAGAGTTGTTGTGGCATATAGGCATAATAATTTTTCTTACTATGATGGCTACTGCTTTCATGGGATATGTACTACCTTGGGGACAAATGAGTTACTGGGGAGCAACTGTAATCACCAATTTATTTTCAGCTATACCTATTATTGGCAAATCGATAGTTACTTGGCTTTGGGGAGGATTTTCAGTTGATAACCCTACACTTAACAGATTTTTTGCTTTACATTATTTATTGCCGTTTATTATAGTAGCTTTAGTACTACTCCATTTAGTAGCACTACATATTCATGGATCAAATAACCCCAAAGGGATCGATGTTAAGTCATCTAAAGATACTATTCCTTTTCACCCGTATTATACGGTAAAAGACTTCGTTGGATTCGGTGTCTACTTTTTAATATTTGCCTTTTTTGTCTTTTACCAACCAAATTATCTAGGGCATCCTGACAATTACATACCAGCTAATCCTTTGGTTACTCCAGCTCATATAGTTCCCGAATGGTATTTTCTGCCATTTTATGCCATTTTACGTGCAGTACCGTCAAAGCTAGGTGGCGTAATATTAATGTTCTCTAGTATTTTGTTATTATTTGTTTTACCTTGGCTTGATAGTTCAAAAGTTAGGAGTAGCAATTATAGACCAATGTTCCGTATAGCTTTTTGGCTGTTCATATTTGACTGCTTGACACTTGGGTATCTTGGAGGACAACCAGCAGAAGAACCTTACATTACCTTAAGCCGGTTTGCTGCTACTTATTATTTTTTTCATTTTTTAATTGCAGTACCCCTAATTAGCAAATATGAAAAAACTCTGCCATTACCGGATTCTATATGAAAGACAACAAAATTATACAGGGACATTTGAACTTCAGCTTTATAGCAAAAAAGATGTCATCCCTAGCTAAAGGCTTTGCCCGTGTAGATCAAGGGCTATCATTCTTAGCAACGGCGGAATCTATGATATTTAAACCGATGTCATCCCTACGAAAGCAGGGATCTATTATACTTAATGGCCTTTCTTTTCTGTCATGGAGAAACTCTATTATTTGTCTATTCATATTATTACTATCAAACATCTCTATCGCAAACGAAGCACTACCTGCAAAAAAGATTGCTTGGCCATTTGATGGAGTTTTTGCAACTGTTGACAGGAAAGCTGCACAGCGTGGATTCCAAGTATATAAAGAAGTATGCAGTAGCTGTCATGGTCTTTATAATTTATATTATCGTAATCTTAAAGATCTAGGATTTTTAGATGAAGAAATTAAAGAAATAGCCAAAAATTATACTGTACAAGATGGTCCAAATGATGCAGGAGAAATGTTTGAAAGACCTGCTCTACCCTCCGATCCATTTGTTCGTCCCTACCCTAATGAACAAGCAGCAAGAGCTGCCAACAATGGAGCAGATCCGCCTGATTTATCGTTGATTATCAAAGCAAGACCTGATGGAGCAAATTATTTATATTCTATACTTACTGGTTATAGTGATCCTCCTGAAAATTTTAAACTAATGCCAGGATTAAATTACAACCCATATTTTCCACATAGTCAGATTGCCATGCCAGCTCCCTTGTCAGATGGACAAGTAAAGTATATAGACGGAACAAACTCATCAGTCGAACAAATGGCTATGGATGTTACGACATTTTTACAATGGGCTGCTGAACCTGAAATGGAAAACCGTAAATCCATGGGTTTGAAAGTGATGATGTTCTTAGTAATTTTTATAATTTTCTTCTATATCTCTAAAAATAGAATTTGGAAGAATCTAGAAACAGAAGAGTATAAATAACAAATCTTTAGAAGTAATTTACTTTTTAGTGTAATACCATTTCCCATTATTAACTAGTCTCCCCGTCAGAAGTCTAGAGATATAATATCTAATATGTTTAGCGAGTAAAAAAATATAGAGAATCCATAAGAAAATGCTATAATATGGGCATAAACCTTATGGATTAGTTGATTTATGCCGATGGAAAATATAGAGAAATCACAAAGACAAGGACAACTTTTTGGTTATAAATTGACCGAGGAATTAAACCCTAATAATAAGTTATATAAATTAAGATCGTTAATAAATTGGTCTAGTTTAGAGGAGTGGTTGTTGGCGAATGTTGATATCAAGAAATTTGGTAGGAATCGCAGATGTCACCGTCTGTTACTTGGAGTGACTATGCTGCAAGCGATGTATAACCTGTCAGATGCAGCTTCTGAGGAAGAGCTAAGAGAGAACGTATATTGGCAGTATTTTTGTGGTTGGGAATATTTGCAGAAAGATGCTGAGATATCAGAATCTAGTATCCGGCGGTTTCGTGCTATATTAGAAGAAGATGGCTATAATGAGATATTAAAGGAGCTGATAAGAATCGGCTGCAAAGCTGGTGTAGTAAAAAAAAAGACTTAGCATCGATAATCATTGATACTACTGTACAAATTAAGAATATTAAGTATCCACATGATGTATATTTGATGGATAAGGCAAGAATAGAGCTAGTAAAGTTATGTCATGCCTTAGGCATCAAGTTAAATGAAACATATGCCAAGCAATATAAAAAAGACATATTAAAATTATGGAAATATAAAGATAATAGTAAAGCCAAAAAGCGTAAGAAAATAATGAAGCATTTAAAAGTGTTGTTGGGTCGTTTAGTTAGGATATGTCAGCGAGAAATAGCTAAAGCAAAATTAAGTTTATCGGCAAACCAACAAGAAATACTAAATAAGATAAAGAAGATACAGGTGCAATCTATACTGAGTAAAGCAGAAAAAGAACAATATAAAGAAGATAATAAAATATTATATAGTTTTCATGCCCCGGAGGTAGAGTGTATTGGTAAAGGGAAATTAAACAAGCCATACGAGTTTGGGAGAACATTCGCTGAACTGTGTCAGTATAGAATATCATACTTTAAAATTCAACCTATCAGGGAAGAAAATATCTAGGCTCTGTCCAAAAAACTGTGTAAATTTCGAAATAGGTTATATATAAAAGTATAACAAAAAAGGAAATTACATGAATAAAAAAACTAATGAATCAATAAAGCAAGCAGTAGATTTATTAATAGATAATGATACAGATGTAAGTACAATACTGAAAGAAGGAGGTTTATTAAAAGAATTGACCAAACGTTTAATAGAGAAGGCACTGCAGTCAGAAATGAATAATCATCTAGGCTATGATAAATACAGTCGTGCAGATAATGATAATGCTCGTAATGGTATAACTAGCAAAAAACTGATCTCCGAACATGGAGCTGTAGAAATAGAAGTACCAAGGGATAGGCATAATACCTTTGAACCCGCAATACTACCAAAACGCCAGAAACGTTTTGATGGTTTTGACGATAAAGTACTATCATTATATGCTAAAGGCATGAGTATATCTGATATTAAGATTCAGTTACAGGAGTTATACAGTGTTGAAATAAGTGAAGGCTTAATCAGCCAAATTACTGATGATGTAATGGATGAGGTTAAAGCTTGGCAGAGTCGACCATTAGAAGAGATATATCCGATAGTATTTTTTGATTGTTTAGTAGTAAAAGTCAGGCAAGATAAAAGGATAATCAATAAGGCAGTATATGTTGCATTAGGAATTGATTTATCTGGTAAAAAAGATATATTGGGATTATGGATCAGTGAAAATGAAGGGGCAAAATTTTGGCTCGGTAATTTTACCGAAATGAAAAATAGAGGGCTAAAAGATATACTGATTGCCTGTAGCGATAATCTTACTGATATGTCTGAGGCAATAGAAGCAGTTTATCCAAAAACAGAACATCAATTGTGTATTGTACATCAGATTAGAAATAGTTTAAAATATGTGTCGTATAAAGATAGGAAGCAACTGTCTAGCGATTTAAAGCCGATATATACTGCAGTAACGGAAGAACAAGCCCATTTAGCTTTAGTATCTTTTGAAGAAAAATGGAATAAACAATATCCACAAATTGCCAAATCATGGTATAATAATTGGGACAATCTAATGATTTTTCTAGGGTATCCTGAGTCAATTAGAAAGGTAATTTATACAACTAATTCAGTTGAATCTGTCAATAGTCAATTGCGTAAAGTAACAAATAATAAGCGGGTTTTTCCTAATGATAATGCTGTTTTTAAAAGTTTATATTTGACAATTGACTATATGACCAAAAAATGGACTATGCCCATTCCAAACTGGAATGAAGCTATGGCTCATTTGATGATTAAATTTGAGGATAGGCTTAACAAAATTTAATGACCTATTTTTTCGAATTTACACAGTTTTTTGGACAGAGCCTAATTTATGCTAGTAGCAAATTACAAACAGTAGGTATTAAATCAGCAAACCTAGAATCACGCATACTGATGCAGCATGTAACTGGTAAATCTATTGAATATTTATTAGCAAGATCAGAAGAAGGATTGACCGAGCTAGAACAAATTATTTTTAAAAATTTAATTAATAGACGCATATTATTAGAACCAATAGCCTACATTATAGGGTATAAAGAGTTTTATGGTTACCAATTTATCATAGATAATAAAGTGCTTATTCCTAGGCAAGATACTGAGGTACTTGTAGATGCGATTTTAAAGGATGTTATAACTGATCCGATTAGCATTCCTAGTCATTATTCGAGCTGCGACGGGAATCTAGATAGCTGCATTCGCAGGGATGCCATCAAGGAAGAGCTAACAATATTGGAACTTGGCACAGGTAGTGGTTGTATAGCTTTGAGTTTGTTACTGGAAATGCCAAATAGCAATGTAACTGCGACTGATATAAGTAACGAAGCGATTGCTATAGCTTGTCAAAATGCTATAAAACATAAAGTTTCTGATAGATTTAAAATAATTAATAGTAACTGGTTTGAAAATTTGGAAAAGCAAAAATTTGATATTATCGTAAGTAATCCACCATATATTTCTTTTGATGATACTGTTTATATGTCTCCTGAGACTTTAAAATATGAACCCCATTTAGCCTTATTTGCCGAAGATAATGGATTAGCTTCATATTACATAATCGCTAAAGAAGCCAAGGGATTTTTAAAACAAAATGGTAAATTATTCTTAGAGATTGGTTTTAATCAATTGGCAGCTGTTACAGAAATTTTTGTTAGTTATGGTTATACGGTTAAGCAAGTTTATAAGGATTTGGAAGGTAGAGATAGAGGTCTTTTAATAGATATGGCTAACCCGGGAAATGTTTGAGGTATAGGAATGATAGAATCGATGTTCATATATGGACGAGTAGGAGTGACCTGTACTATGTCATCCCTGCTTCGGTGCGGGATCTAAAGAAATAGACAGGAAGGGTATTTTAGATATTCTAGATCCCGCACCAAAGCAGGGATGACAATATTGTGAGTAGCTACAACTGTAGTATTAATTAGATAAGTTTTAAATTTAAGAGAATTATCATGCAACAATTTAGTCTTTACCATACTGCTGAAGGATTACTATATAAGACAACCTGCCTTTTAGTAGAAAAATCTTATCATAGTAATTTAAGGATTGTAGTTTTAGCTCCGGATCTTGAGGTACAAGAAGCACTAAACAAGATGATATGGACATATTCTAGGAAACAGTTTATTCCGCATGGCAGTAAACTTGATCCATTACCAGAAAAACAACCAGTTTATATTACTCATCAGTTAGAGAATCCTAATCAAGCTACCATCCTAATAATCATTGCCCCATTTGATATACAAGAAATTCTTAATAACAAACATTATATCGCACATTTTCAGAGAATAATTATAATATACGATGCTTTAGATAATTTAAGTTTAGTAATTAAAACAATAAATGAACTAACTATTGCAACACCGATAATTGATTGTTATAAACAGAGTCCAGTAGGAACATGGAGTAAGATTTAGGTATACTCAGGTAGAACTTCAAGAATTGGCGTTGTCGTCTTCAGGGCACAACTGTTGAAAGTTAAAAAATTGTCATTGCGAGGAGACCGTAGGTCGACGAAGCAATCCAGTAACATCATTTATCTATAGATTGTTTCCTAGATTGCTTCGCTTACGCTCGCAATGACGCTATGGTATAGGTATTTGTAAATTTTCAACAGTTGTGGGGTGACATCGAAGGTGCAGGAAGTTCTCTAATTGTAAAATAGGGAGTGTTCGTCTAAAAAATAAACAAACAAATTTACCAATATGCAAAAATTATCATTTCAGCAAATTATATTAACCTTGCAGAATTACTGGGCATCATATGGTTGTGCGATTTTACAACCATATGATTCGCATGTTGGAGCTGGTACTTTTCATCCTGCCACTGTATTACGAAGTCTTGGCAAAAAACCTTGGTTTGTAGCTTATGTTCAGCCATCTAGGCGTCCTAATGATAGTAGATACGCTCAACATCCCAATAGAATGCAACATTATTATCAATTCCAAGTTATATTAAAACCATCTCCTGATGATATACAAGAGCTATATTTAAAGAGTCTCGAATGTCTTGGTATAGATTTGCAGAAACATGATATTAGGTTTGTTGAAGATGATTGGGAATCTCCTACTCTTGGAGCAGCTGGACTTGGTTGGGAAGTATGGTGTGATGGTATGGAAGTATCGCAATTTACTTATATGCAACAAATTGGTGGTATTGAATGTCGCCCGGTTGCTGGTGAAATTACCTATGGTTTAGAACGTCTAGCACTTTATATACAAGGGATCGATGAGGTCAAAAGTCTTGACTGGAATGGGCAGGTTGGAGAAAAGGCTTTAACCTATGGTGAAGTAGATTTTGCCGCTGAAAAACAATTTTCAAAGTTTAATTTAGAATTGGCTGACATAGCAATATTATCTCAACATTTTATTGATAGTGAAAAACAATGTAATGATTTGATTGCTGCAGATTTACCGTTGCCAGCTTATGATTATTGTATTCAAGCTAGCCATCTTTTTAACCTGTTAAATGCTCGGGGGGTGATTAGCGTAACAGAGAGAGCATCTTACATACTCAGGGTACGAAATTTGGCAAAGCTATGCTGTAATAAGTGGTTAGAATTAGAAGAGAAGAAGAGTTAATATGAGTGAGTTATTGTTAGAATTGTTTAGTGAAGAAATACCAGCTTTGATGCAGAAAAATGCAGCGGAAAGCTATAAAACCATATTTACTACAATCTTGCAAGATAGTAGGCTAGTAGGGGATGTTCAGGTATTTATTGGACCTAGGCGAATTGCCGTATATATTACCAATTTACCGAAATCTATACCGCCAAAAGAAATTACCATAAGAGGACCAAAAGTTTCAGCTACATCGCAGGCTATAGAAGGGTTTTGTCGCTCAAATAATATTGAGCAAAAAAAATTATCTACACTATTAGTGCAAGGGCAATTATATTATATAATAGTAAAAAATACTAAAGAAACCGATATACGAGTGCTATTGGAAGATATGATTCCTAAAGCAATTAGTAAGTATATTTGGCCAAAATCTATGTATTGGGGGAACTATGATATAAGCTGGATTAGACCTCTTAGGAATATTTTATGTATATTTGATGGAGAAATACTAGCAATTAAATATGGCCATTTGACGGCTAATAATATTACCTTTGGGCATAGATTTATCAGTCCTGAATCGATTACTATAGACAGTTTTTCTGAGTACCAGATTAAGCTGCGGGAAAGTAATGTCATTATTGATCAAGATGGTCGCAAGGAGATAATTAAAAGCCAATTATTAATAATAGCCAAATCACTTAATTTAGTGATAAAAGAGGATGAGAAATTATTAGAAGAAGTAACAGGATTAGTAGAATTGCCAGTTGTTATGGTGGGTAAAATACCATCTCACTTTTTGAAGTTACCTAGAGAGGTGCTGGTTAGCTCAATGCGCAACCATCAAAAATATTTTAGTACTTTTGATGAGATTGGTAATTTTGCCCCTTATTTTCTTTTCGTCAGTAATATGCCTCATGATAAGGATATTATTGTAGCTGGCAACGAGAAAGTATTATCTGCTAGACTCTCTGATGCCTTGTATTTTTATCAGCAGGATTTATCTAATAGTTTACAATCAAAATTGCCAAAACTTGAAAGGATAACATTTCATGCCAAGCTTGGTAATGTAAAACAAAAAACTGAAAGGGTTGCTGATATTTGTAATTATATCATATACTCAAATGATTTGGAGAATTGGAACGTAAAACAAGGGGTGAGCGAACGGAACGTACATGAAGTACGTGAGTACGCGAATGCCCCGCAGTTTTGCGAAACCAATTCTTCAAAGCAGAAGAGTATACCAAGAAATCAGAATTTACAAATAGCCGCTAGACTTTGTAAAAGTGATCTCACTAGCGAAATGGTTGGAGAATTTCCTGAGCTGCAAGGAATTATGGGATATTATTATGCTAAAGAAGATCGGCTAGGGGAGGAAATCGCAGCGGCAATCAGGGATCATTATAAACCACAAGGTCCATCGGATAGTTTGCCAGTAGGAGATGCAGCAATATTGGCTATTGCTGATAAATTGGATAGTTTAGTAGGTTTGGTATTAATAGGAGAAGAGCCAAGTGGTTCAAGAGACCCTTACTCACTCAGGCGGCAAGCACTAGGTATTATTAGGATAATTTTAGGTAATAGACTGAGTATAAATATTAAGCAATTAGTGGCTTATGTAGTTCACTTATATCAAACTATGTTTGAAGACATTGTATCGCACCGTCATTTCCTCCCACCCCCTAGTAAGGCAAGCGGGGATGATAGTGGGCTAAATAAAACTAGGCAGATAATTCTAGATTTTTTAGAAGAAAGAGCAAAATATTATTTAAAAAATCACTATGATATATCGTTAATTAATGCTGTGCTTGATTTTGATATTGAAGAAGACCTAGTTGTTAGTGAAATAAAGCTTGCCTCCTTACAGGAGTTTCTGACTAAGGATGATGGTGAGAATTTATTAACTATTTACAAAAGAGCAAACAATATACTAGAAGGTAGTAATATAGAAGGAGAGGTTAACCAAGATGCTTTTATTTCCAAATATGAACAAGAATTATTTTTATCATTAGGAGTTATTTCTCAGCAAATTGATAGTTATATTGTAGAAAAAGATTTTACTAAGACTCTTAGCCTATTACTAGAGATATTAAAACCTGTCAATGAGTTTTTTGATAATGTTTTGGTCAAAGATCAAGATTATAACATTGCCAATAATCGTTTATTGTTGCTCAGAATGGTTACGCAATTATTTGATAAATTAGCAAAATTTAGTTTCTTATGACTGATACATTAAAGCAGGCTGTCAAATTCGTAAAACTTGGTAATGTGGTAGCTTTTCCAACAGAAACAGTATATGGACTTGGTGCAGATGCTAGTAACGAACAAGCTTGTCAAAAGATTTTTAAAATAAAAAAGCGTCCAAGTATAAATCCTCTGATTGTCCACGTGGCAACTATGAGGCAAGCTAAAACTATAGGGGAATTTAATGCAGATGCTCTTAAGTTAAGTAATGTCTTTTGGCCAGGACCTTTATCTATTGTTGTACCATTAAAAAGCGGTGCAAATATAGCGGGGTCAGTATTAGCGGGACTGACAACGGTTGCACTCCGTATACCATCACATAATATTGCTTTAGAGCTAATAAGAAAATCTGGCACGGCTATAGCAGCACCTAGTGCTAACCCATCAGGTTATATTAGTAGCACGGCTTTGGAACATGTAAAAGAACATTTTTTAGATGAGAAAGATGTTTTTATTTTAGGTGATAATTTGAACTTAGATATAGTCAATTCAATAGCAAAAAAGATGTCATTCCCGCTTGGTGCAGAATCTATGATACTTAATAGCCTTCGATGTCATCCTTGCGTAAGCGAGGATCTAGATTCCCGCCGCAGCTCGAATGACGATTATATCTGTCAGTATGGTATAGAATCAACCATAGTGGATAGTACTACTAATAACTTAACTATTTTGCGAGATGGTTTTATCACGCTGGAAGCGTTAGAGAAGGTTCTTGGTAAGAAACTAGGTAAAACATCTAGCTTGATGCAAATTAAAGCTCCAGGTATGATGAATAAACACTACTCTCCAAAAGCTAGAATAAGGCTGAATGCAGATAGTTTAGAAGCTAATGAGGTAGGGCTTAATTTTGCTAATAGTAAGCTTGAGGGCAAATTATCGCTTAACTTAAGTTTAACTGGTGATTTAATTGAAGCAGCTAGTAACCTATTTGCCAACCTTAGAATATTGGACAATTATGCGGAATTAAATGGATTAGCAATTGCTGTTGCTCCCATTCCGGAAGTTGCTATCGGAGTTGCGATCAATGATAGGCTTAAAAGGGCTGCAATAAAATGATATACTCGATGAAAATCAAGAATTGCGTTGTCGTCTTCAGGGATCTTCGGTGCTCACGTACTATATGTACGCTCCGCACCTCGACCCTTCGACTCCTAGCACTTCATGATTTTGATCTTCGTCTATCAACTCTTCATTTACGAGCAGTATATCTATATGACTTCTATATTTACTAAATTAAAACAGGCATTAATCAATAGTTCGGATAAAATATCTTCGGGCATTGATCAAATATTTTATAAGAAAAAGCTAGATGAGCAAACTTTAAATGAGCTAGAAGAGTTGTTAATATCTTCAGATATAACTCCATCTGTTGCGATAGAACTTGTCAGTAAACTAAGATCTATCAAATTTGACAAAGAAGTGAGTAGCTTGGTAATCAAAGAAAAACTTGCCGATATTATTGGGCAATTATTGATAAAAACTAGCAAGCCTTTTGAATTGTATGATAAAAAGCTTAATGTAATCCTAGTTTGTGGTGTTAATGGTTCAGGTAAAACTACTACGATAGGAAAGCTTGCCGCCATTTATAGTGGGCAAGGTAAAAAAGTGGCTATTGCAGCTTGTGATACATTTAGAGCTGCGGCTGTTAGCCAATTATCTAGTTGGGCTGATAGAAGTGGAGCTATGTTTATTACAGGAGAAGAATCAGCTGATCCTGCTAGTGTTGCTTACACTTCTATGCAGTCCTCAATAAAAAACGATGTGGATATATTATTTATTGATACAGCTGGCAGGTTACATAACCAAAAAAATCTGATGGAAGAGCTTGGAAAAATTGTTCGGGTTATCAAGAAGATTGATGATACAGCACCTCACCATAGTATATTGGTAATTGATGCTACTACTGGGCAGAATGTATATAACCAAGTCGAACAATTTTCGGCTATTGCTAACATAAAAGGTCTTATAGTTACTAAATTAGATGGTACAGCAAAAGCTGGCGTAATAGTTGGTGTTGTACAGCAATTCACCTTACCGGTATATTTTATAGGGATAGGAGAGAAAATAGATGATTTAAAATCGTTTGATCCGGTTTTATTTGCCAGTAGTTTAGTAGGAAATTAACTATTAAATATAGACAGGGTAATTTAAAAGTCACAATTAATAGTTGTTATAGATATAAATTTAACCACCACCGATGTCATTCTTAGCAACGGCGGGAATCTAAAAAAATAAGCCTGAAAGACTATTAAGTATTATGGATTCCCGCTTACGCGGGAATGACATCTTCTCGGCTTCTTTTCATGACTTTTAAACTGTCCTGAATTATATAACTCAATAAAAACTTGATTATCTAGTGTAAGGTCTAATAATGTTTCTCAAAAATAAGGTGTTTCTATAATGCACGTTGTAACAAAAGAATTATCTATCCAATCACGCTATTACAAAGAAATTTTGTCAATACTGAAACTAAATGGAGGGGTGGCTAGAATTGTTGGGGGGGCTGTTCGGGATGCTATTCTTAATGTTGTCAACTACGACATTGATATAGCAACAAATTTATTACCAAAACAAGTAACAGATATTTTATCAAAAGCCAACATTACGGTCATACCAACTGGCATAAAACATGGTACAGTTACGGCTTTAGTAAAGAATGAAAAATTTGAGATTACTACACTTAGAAAAGATATAAAATGTGATGGTAGGAGTGCAGAAGTTATCTTTACTGATGATTTTATGGAGGATGCTGCTAGAAGAGATTTTACTATTAATGCCCTCAGTTATTGCCCATTTGAACATAAAATTTATGATTATTTTGGTGGCATAGATGATTTACGACAATCGAAAGTAATATTTATAGGACAGGCATTTGAACGAATCCAAGAAGATTTTTTGCGTATTTTACGGTTTTTTCGTTTTTCCTGCTATTATGCCGCACAGCTGGATCTAGATGGGCTAAATGCTTGTATTAAATTGCAAGAAAATTTAAAATTACTATCAAAAGAACGGATAAAATGGGAAATGGACAAATTGATTATCTCAGATAATAGTCCTGATATTTTGCAGCAAATGTTTGATAATGGTATATTGCAAATAATATTGCCAGTTAGCCAGTTTGATAAAAAATATTTGTCAGAAGCAATTAGCTTTGGTTCTTTTGAACAGGGTGACATATACGATGGAACGATGTCATTCCTGCGGAAGCAGGAATCTAAAGAAACAGACAGGAAGGGTGCTTTAGATATTCTAGATTTCCGCCGCAGCTCGGATGACATAATGGTGAGTAGGGATGACAGAAAGGGAAGCAGGGATGACATCGAAGAAGTTCAAATGCCCCTGTCTCTTGCAATTTACACTAGGTATTCACTTTTATTTTATCACATAAAGAACTTATCACTAAGTAATTTACTAAATTTAAAATTTTCCCGGCAAATCGCCCTAAAAATCACTACTATACTTAAAGTTATTAATAGAGAAATAAACGAATTTGTATTAAGAGAAATTTGGTGGAAAAATGATGATTATTTGCAGTATATAAGTGTTCTAGTATCATTAGGCAAAGTAGATAGAACGGTAGCCAAGAAATTTCTAGATAGATATAGCTCTAAAGCCCGTCCAATATTTCCTATAAAGGGTCATGACTTGCAAAAATTAAATATTCATGGTAAAGCTATTGGCATATTGCTGGACAAATTAAAAAAAGATTGGATAGAAAGTGATTTTACACTTAATAAGAATCAATTACTTAAATTATTGGAAAATAATGAAAATTACTATTAGTGCTAGCATTTTTATTGCTATGATGATGATATTGTTTAATTATGCAGCTTTTGCCAGTGGTAAAGTGAAAATTGTTACTAGTATAACTCCGCTAGCAGCTATTATAGCTATGCTAGTTAAAGATCAAGCAGAGATTGTAGCTATTGCTAATAATGATGATTGTCCGCACCATTATAATTTAAAACCTAGTGACCTTAAAAAAGTCAAAGATGCAGATATTGTATTTTATATAGATGAGCAATTTGATGGTTTTGCTGGGAAGCTAATGAATGGTCATAGTAAAAATGTTATTAAAATTAGTAATTTTACGGGGCTAAAAATTATTAGTAATGACTCATATAGTAATTGGCATATTTGGCTTGATTTAGATAATGTAAAAGTAGCGTTAGAACAATTATCTAAGATATTAGCGGAACGATTTCCTGAGATTAGTTCAGATATTTACCAAAATCTTGATAAGGCAAAAAAACAAATAGAGAGACTTACGAAAATCAAAAATGAAAAATTAAGACCTTTGACAGATGTTATTTTACTTAGTGATAGTCTAGAATATTTTTTTGATAATAGCCAAAAAAGCGTTGCAAAATTATATAATTCTGATCAAAAAAGCCTTAAATATATCAGTAATCTTGAGCATTTATTAGCTATGTCCAATAGTAAATGTTTATTATTAAGTCTCGAGCAAGATGTTCGAATTTATAAAAATTTTAAAGCAGAGATAGTAGAAGTTGAAAGCGAGAATTGGAGAATAACTGACATTAACGATGATTTATACTATAATCAATATTTAAAAATAATTAACCAAGTAGCTAAATGTTTAAATTACTAAATCCTTATTTTTTTAGTAAGTTAATACAAACCATGATACCATTATTGCTAGTTTCCATGTTGATATTAATGGGGCTGGGGTTATACCAAGCTTTGATAGTCTCACCACAAGATTACCAGCAAGGTGAGATGGTCAGGATTATGTATATTCATGTGCCAGCTTCTTGGATGGCACTAGGGATTTATACATTTATGGCTATTTGTAGCTTGTGTAATCTAGTGTGGAAGACTAAAATGTCTTTCTTAATGGCGGTGGCCAGTAGCCCTATTGGTGCAGTTTTTTGCCTGATTAGTATGGTTACAGGTTCGTTATGGGGAAAGCCTATTTGGGGGACTTGGTGGGTTTGGGATGCTAGACTTACCTCAATGTTAGTATTATTCTTACTATATTTAAGTTATATAGTAGTTGTTAATAGTGGTGATAATATAAGGCGTGCTGAAAGACCAGCTTCAGTGATTGCCTTGATTGGTTTTATCAATATCCCCATAGTAAAATTTTCGGTAAATATTTGGTATAGTTTGCACCAACCAGCAAGTGTTTTACGGCTAGGTAGCCCGACAATTCATAATTCTATGTTATTGCCCTTAGTGCTAATGTTTATAAGTAGTATACTATATTTTCTATTAGTTTTAGGTTTGAGATCTTGTGTTTTAATAGCCAAATTCAAGGAATATGATAATTCATGACTTATGTTGTTACCGATGAGTGCATAAAATGTAAATATACCGATTGTGTAGAAGTGTGTCCTGTCGATTGTTTCTATGAAGGGGAGTTAATGTTGGTGATTAATCCCGATGAATGTATTGATTGTGGAGTATGCGAGCTTGAGTGTCCGGTTAAAGCTATTAAGCCGGAGTCAGAACAGCTGATTGATTGGATAGAGAGAGCTAAATTTTTCTCAAGCATTTGGTCGAATATTACTATTAAAAAACCAGCTCTACCGGATGCAGATAAATATCAAGACGAGGAAAATAAGTTTGAAAAATATATGGGAGGGATCTAATTTTTTGAATCAATTAATTATAGTTTTTTGTTACGCTGTCCATAAATTAAAAACTCCTGATTGCCTTTTGCCCCTAAAATAGGGCTGGGTATTATCCCGTATATATTAAAGTTATGGTTTGATTCTAGCCATTGTTGAATATGGTCACATACTCTTTGGTGTAAGAATTGGCTTCTGACAATTCCACCGCTCCCGACTTCATCCCTTGCTACTTCGAATTGCGGTTTAATTAGGGCAACTAGACTACAATTATCTTTTGCTAGACCAAATGAAGTGGGTAATATAGTGGTAAGACTAATGAAGCTGGCATCACAAACGATAAGGTCTAGTGGTAAGCTAATTTGCTCAACTGTTAGATAGCGGGCGTTAGTTCTTTCAATTACTGAAATTTTAGGATTATTACGCAATTTATAATGTAGTTCACCATATCCTACATCTACTGCAAAAATCTTTTTGGCATTTCTACGGAGTAAAACCTCAGTAAAACCACCAGTGCTAGAGCCTATATCTAGACAAACTAAATCTTGTGGATCAATATTGAAATAGTCTAGAGCAGCAATTAATTTCAAAGCACCTCGTGATACATAATCATGTACTGGGTGTTTTATAATAATATCAGGAGTATCAGGCAATATTCCTGTACCTGGTTTGGTATTTTGGTACTGGTTGATATATACTTTGCCTTGCACTATTAAGCTTCGTGCTATGTTAATATCATCAACTAATTTGGATTCTACTAGATACTGGTCAAGTCTTATTTTTTTCATAAATCTTCATAGTAACTTAAACCTGAGTTCGATGTAACAGGCTTGATGTCATCAACTAGGGCTAAATTAATTTCTGTTGAATCAAATTTATAGAGTCCTTAATACCAAAAAGTTTAATAAAAGACCCAAGCCTTGGTCCTTCATTTTGTCCAAGTAATATTTGATATAATTCTTTAAAATAATCTCTTAAATTATTATAACCATGCTTATTACCAATATCATAAATTTTTTCTTGGATTTGCTCGGAAGTAATATCTTCCGGCAAAACATCTAACATAGAGATAATGTCTTGTAAGATAATTTTCTGCTGATCATTAGGAACTAAATAGCACTTATTAGCTTTAATAAAGTCATTATAATAACGAGTGGCAAAATCTGTCAAATGATCAAGGTACGGGGCATTTTGTTTCGTCGCACTCGGGGCGTACTTACTGATAAATCCCCAAAGTACCGATTTATCTTCAGGATTGCAAACCGATGCGAGGTTTAGCAATAAGCTAAAACTAATGCCAAAAGTTTCGATATTAGGCACATTCCCGTGATGAATATGATGTACTGGATTAGCAAAACGCTTTACTTGCTCTGTTTCTAAATGATATTTTTTATTGAAGGTAATATATTCATCAACATTTTTAGGTATCACATCAAAATGTAAACGTTTGGCTCTTGTTGGATTTTGGTACATAAATAACGACATACTTTCCACTGGTGCATATTGCAGCCATTGATCAACAGTAATGCCATTGCCTGTAGATTTAGAGATTTTCTCTCCGCTTTCGTTAAGAAATAATTCATAAAAAAATTGAACTGGTGGGATTCCCTCTAAGATTCGACAAATCCCAGAATATAAGCCAGCATTAGGCATATGCTCCTTACCATACATTTCATAATTAACTTGCAAGCCGGCCCAGCGCATACCAAAATCAGGTTTCCATTGCAGCTTACAATGTCCCTTTGTCACAGGAACTTCCACAAATTTCCCTTCATCGTCTTTATAGGTAATAGTAGCGGCTAAGCGATCGATCTTTGCAATAGGTACTTGTAGTACAATACCGGTTTTTGGACAAATTGGCATAAAAGGTGAGTAGGTGGCTTTTCTTTCCTCTCTAAAGCTTGGTAACATTAGAGCCATTATTTCATCATATTTGTCTATGACTTTAAGCATCATCTGATCAAATAAACCGGATTTATAACATTCTGTACTACTAAAAAATTCATATTTAAAGCCAAACCTATCTAAAAATGAGCGAAGCTTAGCATTCATATAATGTCCATAACTTTCACATTTACCAAAAGGATCGGGAATAGATGTTAAAGGCTTGCCAATATGTGATGCCACCATATCAGGATTTGGGATATTATTTGGGACTTTACGCAAACCATCCATATCATCAGAAAAACAGATAATCTTAGTTGGGATATTGGATAGTTGTTTAAATGCTTCTTGCACCATTATAGATCTAGCAACTTCTGCAAATGTACCTATATGTGGTATCCCTGACGGTCCATAACCAGTTTCAAATAATACATAACCTTTAGCTGGAGTTTTGTTACCCAGTTGATCTAATATTTTTTTTGCTTCTAAAAAAGGCCAAGCGTTTGATTTAACGGCATTTTCTAAAATTTCTAATTCTGACATCTATATATTCCATGTAGTTTGATTATACCCACTGAGATTATACGTATACTTGGTTTTCTGTAAACTTATAAATTATCTCTTGAGTTTTTGGTAATATTCCTAGACAATAGCGAGTTAAAAAAATAATATTTACTTATGCTAATTTCTTCTATTGTACATTTTTTTCGCAAAGATAGTTTTAGAGTTTTACATATAACTCTAGTTTGTACGTGCATTTTTGCCTTATCTTTGGCTTATTTTGTCGAATATATATTACATTTTTCACCTTGCCCTTTGTGTATTTATCAAAGATTCCCATATTTATTTATAATCAAGATTTCAGTTGTAGCGATTCTTATCAAGAAAATAAGCAAATATACTTTATTTTTTATCGTTCTAAACTTATTAGGTGCTTGCATATTAGCAGGCTATCATAGTGGAGTGGAAAGAGGGATATTTGAACCAAGTAGTCTTTGTTCAACTTTAATCCATATTCCAAAGCACTTATCCATCCAAGATATTAAAGAAATATTTTATAGCCAACCTATTGCGACTTGCACAAAACCGGCAGTTAAATTATTTGGTATATCTATGACAGAATGGAATTTACTACTAAACCTATCTTTATTATTTGCCGTACTCTTTATTTGGTTTTATCCTAATCCTACAGTTGTAGTTACTACACAGAGCTGTCATTCCGCGTAGGCGGGAATCTATAATATCTAATAGCCTTTGCAGGCTATTTTTTGGATTCCCGCCTACGCGGGAATGACATCGTTTTGACGTTAGTACTACAACTGTAGTACTAATCCCAAATCCGGAAATTAATACTAATATAGAGGAAATTTGACTAGCACTAAGTATAAATCTTAAAAAATATAATAATTCTTCAAATATACTCGATGAAAATCAAGAATTGCGTTGTCGTCTTCAGGGATCTTCGGTGCTCACGTACTAAATGTACGCTCCGCTCCTCGACCCTTCGACTCCTAGCACTTCATAATTTTGATCTTCGTCTATCAACTCTTCATTTACGAGTAGTATATTTTACATACTTGGATCAAAAAGAAAATTAAATTCTTTCCAGCTATTGTAACGCTGAGGGTCTAGATTATTAATAGGACTTGCTTGCCATACTGCCCTCATTGCACTGTTAGATAGAGCGTCACAAGCTATTTTTGTTATATTTGGGCATATTGTTTCTTTGACTTTTACTTCTTTGACACTGCCATCTTGATTTAAAGCTATATACAAAGTTACCCGTAGCTGCTCAAGGTTTTGTATCCCAATAGGTTTGTTCCATACTCTCTCTATTTGTTGTTTAATTAAAGATATTTCACTGATGGAAAGAGGCAATGTGTCATCGTAAGGACCTTTTGATTCTTGGGTTTCTTTATTTTCTTTGGATCTAGCTTGTTTATTTGATTTTGCACTCGACCCTTCAGATGATTGTTCTAAATTTTTAAGCAAAGAATCTAAGTTACTTTTATTAGGAATTTTCTTTTTTTTCTCGAGTGGCTTCTTTGTTTCTACAGGTTTTTTTTCTTCTGCAGGCTTCTTCTCTTCTATAGGCTTTGTATCTATAACCTTCTTTTCCTCGATAGGAAGTTTGTCTTCAAGAGGCTTCTTCTCTTCTATAGGTTTTTTATCTATAACCTTCTCTTCCTTGATAGGAAGCTTGTCTTCTAGAGGTTTCTTTTCTTCTAGAAGTTTTTCTAGAGGCTTCTCTAAAGGTTTCTTCTCTTCTGTATCATCAGGTTTGCTTTGTTCTACTTTTTTTGTATCTTGATTTTCTATAGTTTTTTCAGACTGTTTTATTTTATTGGGTACATTAGATTTACTATTAATTGGTAACATTTCAAAAACTATTACTTGTTCTTCAGGAGGTTTTTTAAACAATGATGGAAGACCAAATAAGAAGAAATATATTATTAGTAAATGAAGTACTACGGAGCAAATAAAAGAAATAGAAAAAATATTATTATTTTTCATTATATTTAATATTTGAAACTAGTGCTACCTTAGAAAAGCCTGCTGCATGGATTTCAGATACAACGCTAACTACCTCGCCATATGGCACATTTTTGTCGCCTCTTACAAAAATTCTAATATCTTTTTTTTCTTTTGTAATATTAGTTAGCTTAGTAGCTAAATTTTGTCTCTCTATTTTAGATTCCAATAAATATAATTCTCCTTTGTTGTTAATACTGATCACTAACGGTTCATCTTGCCCTGGCAGTTGGCTATAAGTTGTTTCTGGTAAATCAACATTAATACCGGACACTAGCATTGGAGAGGTTATCATAAAGATGATCAATAGCACTAACATGACGTCAACGAGTGGTGTAACGTTGATCTCACTGACTAAATTACGTCTAGATATTTGATTGTTTGAATTTGGTAATTGTATAGCCATTACATTTTCCCTTCATCTATGGCTCTTGATAGTATAGAACTAAGCTCATTAATGAAATCATCAATTTTGTTATTAATCTTAATTATTTGTGAAGAAAGGTAGTTATAAAAAATCACCGCCGGAATTGCCGCAAATAGACCTATTGCCGTTGCAAGTAGAGCTTCTGCAATGCCAGGAGCTACGATAGCAAGTGAGGTATTTTTTGATGCTGCAATAGATTGAAAACTATGCATAATCCCCCAAACAGTACCAAATAACCCTATAAATGGTGTACTAGAAGCAACAGTTGCCAAAAAACCTAAATTTTGCTCTAATCGTTCAAGTTCACGATTCCTTATCAAGTACATAGATTGTATTATTCGCTCTTTATGGCTAATTTTAAGTGCATCAGTGAGGTTGTTAGGATTTTGGCGTTTACATTCGTTCATAGCTGCTACAAAAACTGCGGCAAGAGGATTATTCATTGTTCTTTTAATAGTTTCATATAACTGATCTAAAACTGCTCCAGACCAAAAAGTAGCTTCAAAAATTGCAATTTTCTTTCTTATTTGAACTAAATGAACTATCTTATCTATAATTATTGTCCATGCCCAAATTGAAGCAATTACCAAAATTATCATAACAGATTTTCCTATAATATCAGTGGATGATATCATAGAGAAAATTGATGAACCGCTTTGTGCTGTAATTTCTACAACATCATTAATATTGTTATGTGTACTCATTGGATGTAACTAACCTTCATTGCCTAAATATTGTTTTTGTATATATTTGAATGTGTCTTCAAATTAGCTTCGTGAATAACCTGAATTCGGTATAACATTACTCTGACATCAACCCTCACTGGGATAAGTCTAGCTTTCAAATTGCCTTGGTCACAATGATGGTACCTCTGGCCGGACTTGAACCAGCACGCCTTTTGAGCTGTAGATTTTGAGTCTACCGTGTCTACCATTCCACCACAGAGGCATTAAATCCCTAAAAATTAGATCATATTTTTTAAGTTTTGTAGACAAAATAGCAATATCTTTGTATCATGTAAACAACTAAATTACCTGAGCTTATCAGGGTAATTTAAAAGTCGCAACTAATAGTTGGTATTTACCTCAGAATAATTTAAAAATTAGGCTGTAGGGCTTGTAAAGTAAGGGATACAGCTTTCAGTATGCCCTCGATAATTCGATGTCATTCCTGCGTAGGCATTGCCCACATGGATCAAAAAGCCAACGTAAGTAATGGTACTTACAGGATCAAAAACGATGTCATTCTTAGCAACGGCGGGAATCCGTATTCTTAATAGCCTTTCAGGCTGAATAATAAATATTAATCTAGGAAACTGATTATAAAATTTTCTCTCTAACCTGATTCGATGTAACTTGTTACATCGAACTTTCGTGTTATGTATAGAAACAATCAGGTTTGAAGCGGCTGCCCACCTGATTGTTAAAATATAACACTCCATTCAATATGTGATTTTAATAATTAAAATCACATATTGAATGATGAAAAAAGTTAAAATGCACTCGCGTCAGCCGCTTCAAGAGTGCATTTTTCCTTATAACAAAGCCAGTTCGATATAAGAATTATTAATTCTTATATCGAACTGAGGTTCTCTAATCTTTTCTTTGCTTTTATAAGCGTTTCATGATAATTTAAATAAATATTTCACAATTTTCTTCTTGAAAAGAAAAGGTATGAAGCTTATACTATTATAGTATAAATAATAACATGATTCATGGGGTTTCTTATGATTGATTACACCAAGACTTTTACTGCTACTCAGAAAACATATGATGTTGGACTGAGAGAATACATGCTGAAAGTCTATAATTATATGGCTTTAGCTCTTGTGCTAACTGGAGTAATGGCTTTTGCTACTATATCATTTGAGCCATTAACTAGGCTTTTATTTCAAGTTGAAGCAAATGGACAGTTCATGGGCTATACCGGTTTGGGAACGTTGGTAATGATTTCTCCTGTGGGAATTGCTTTGTACTTTTTTATGGGATTTGGCAGGATGAGTCTAGATACTACTAAAGTATTGTTTTGGGTTTATGCTGCTTTAACTGGTATGTCTTTGGCATCCCTCGGGTTTATCTATACAGGAGAGTCAATTGCTCGAACTTTCTTTATTTGTTCATCTGTTTTTGGTGCAATGAGCCTTTATGGGTATAGTACCAATAGGGATTTGACATCAATGGGTTCATTTCTTATCATGGGATTATTTGGTCTTATCATTGTGTCGCTAGTCAACATGTTTTTACAAAGCTCAGCTATATATTTTGCAACGTCTCTCATTGGGGTTGGCATATTTATGGGTATTATTGCATGGGATACTCAAAAAATTAAGTCTATGTATTTTATGTCTGGAGGTGGAGAGTTAGGACAAAAAATGTCTATAATGGCTGCTTTTAATTTGTATTTAGACTTTATTAATTTGTTCTTACATCTTCTAAGATTCTTTGGTAGTAGAAGAAACTAGTACTACAGTTGTAGTTACTACACAGAGCTGTCATTCCTGCGAAGGCACACTGGTATTCGGTTTAAGTTGGGACACGTCACATCCTAGACAAGTGAGAGCCTTCGGTGTGAACGCTCGAGTCGGAATTCTCGAAACTTCAAATTGTCGTAAGGCTGATTTGTAAATTTTACTTAACCTCAATTTGATGTAAGACATCGGTTTAATAGCCTAGGATGTCATCTCTGCACTTTCGGATGTCACCCTTGCTTACGCAGGGGGCTAAAAAATAGCATAGAGAGCTATTTTATATAGTTTTAGATTCCTGCCTACGCAGGGATGACATGTACGATGAAACGATGTCATTCCTGCGAAAGCAGGAATCTAAAGAAATAGACAGGAAGGAAGGGTGCTTTAGATATTCTATATCCTTGCTTACGCGGGAATGACATAATGGCGGCAGGGGTGACATTCCACAACTGTCGAAAGTTCGAAGAGGAAGGGGTTTTAAATAGGGTAACGTCATTGCGAGAAAGACCGTAGGTCGACGAAGCAATCCAAAAAGTAACCATAAGTGGATTACTTCGTCGGCTTACGCCTTCTCGCAATGACAGCGGTTATAAGCCCACAACTTTTAAACTGCCATTATGACGTCTAAAACCGCTTCCTCTTCGAACTTTCGACAGTTGTGGGTGACATCACCCCTAATGGGGATGATTACTTAAGCCTACTATTAATTTATTACATCGATACTTGAGGTTATTTACGATAATTTACGCTACCTACCTACCTACCTACCTTACTTACGCATGGCATTTAAAAGTCATAGAGAAAATAGCCTAGAGTCATTGCGAGGAGCCACTTTGGTGGCGACGAAACCCCAATTCGGGATAAGAATTAGTTAATTCTTATCCCGAATTCGCGTGACGAAGCAATCCAATAAATGTGGATTGCCACTACACTCACGTGGTCTCGCAATGACGTTTGATGTTCTTAATAATTACTTATTTCAACTCTAGAGTGTGACTTTTAAATTACCCTGTAGGTGGGGGTGATATCGAAGGTACGGTAATGTTATATTATATCTCTTTCGAAACTCTACTTTTGCTGGTAATTTATTCGTGTTACCGGTACTCTGCTCCTCATGTGCATCTCAGTACGCTGCGGTTCGCAGTGAAGTGGCTTCTTTAAATTCCTCAGCATAAGCGAATTTCGAAAGAGATCTATTGAATTCAGGATATTCTAACCTGAATTCGATGTAACTTGTTACATCGAACTTTCGTGTTATATATAGAAACAATCAGGTTTGAAGCGGCTGCCCACCTGATTGTTAAAATATAACACTCCATTCAATATGTGATTTTAATAATTAAAATCACATATTGAATGATGAAAAAAGTTAAAATGCACTCGCGTCAGCCGCTTCAAGAGTGCATTTTTCCTTATAACAAAGCCAGTTCGATATAAGAATTATTAATTCTTATATCGAACTGAGGTTATTCTAGTAAAACTAGTTGTTATCGTATAGTTTTTGTTAGGGCCTAAAACTTTATAACTCAGTTCAAAAGAATTCTTATTCAAGAATGTATAATTAGCTTGATAAAGATCCAAGTTGCATTGATGTGTACCTTCAGCCTGAAAAGGAGTATTAGAGATAAAATGTAATTGGTAAAATAAACCATTGTTATTTTCATTAACAAAATATTTAACAATTTTGTTTTGCTCTAGAGAGTATAGATACTCCTTAAAAGCTTTTACCTTATTGGTATTACCATAGTATTTAACATCAAGCTCCTCTCTGTATAATATACGTGAAAGAGGTGAGTATATATGTTCTTTATCTTCTATAAAGTAAGCTATTCCTTTAGCTGTACCATAATTGCCTAAAATTCTCGTAATAGCATATGTTCCAACTAGGTTGTGAAATATACTCAGGTGATCCTCCGAATTGGCTCTTGCAAATACTTGCGGGGTATTTGCGTACTCATGCACTTCATGTACGCCTAGTCCGCTCACCCCTTGTTTATTGTCCTCATTCGTAGGATCATTTAAGTCTATTCTTGTTATTAAATCATTTGGGTACATTTCAATCTAACAATAGCATTTTCTTTACCAATTATGGCGATAATTTCAAAAATACTTGGAGAAGCACTCATGCCTGTTATTAGAGATCTAATGGATTGCATGAGATCTGCAAGTTTAATATTATTATTCTTAGCTATTTCTTTAAATTTTATTTGAATTGAGTCTTTATCAAAATTTTGTAAATTCTCTAATTCCTCAATAACTTGGTTAAGTAAATTTTTATCACAATTTTTGATTATCTCTTTGGCTTCCTCAGAGTAGATAATAGGAACGTTAATCAAATAAATCTTGGCTAGTTCAGCTAATTCGACTAAATTTGTGCTTCTTATCTTCAAGTTTGGCATTGCTTGCTTAATATATTCCGTTTCTTCCGTGGTAATTTTATAAGTTTTTTGCAAACTCTCACAAATCATTTTTGTTAATAGCGTAGCATCAAGCTGACGTAGATAATGAGCGTTTAAATTATCCATTTTGGCAAAATCAAGACGAGAAGGCGATTTGCCAAGTCCTTCAAGGTCAAACCATTCTATAGCTTGTTGTCTTGCAATAATCTCATCATCTTTGTGACTCCATCCTAACCTTAGTAAATAATTACACAAGCTCTCGGGTAAATATCCCATATCTTGGTATGCTTTTATTCCAAGAGCTCCATGTCTTTTAGATAATTTTGCCCCATCATCACCATGTATTAACGGTATATGTACCATATGTGGTACATACCAACCAAAGGCTTGATAAAGTAGGATTTGACGAGCAGCGTTAGTTAAATGGTCATCCCCCCTAATAATATGGGTAATCTGCATATCGTGGTCGTCCACTACTACCGCCAACATATAGGTGCTACTTCCATCGCTACGTAACAGCACCATATCATCTAGGTGGGAGTTTTCAATAGTAACATCCCCTTGTAAAGCATCATGGATAGTTGTATAGCCAGTTCTTGGAGCTTTCAGCCTAATCACTGCTTTTGTGGATTGGTAACCTTTCGGAAAGTTAGAAGGATCAGCATCTCGCCAAGGGCTTTGAAATAAAAAATGTTGTTTATTAGCTATAGCATTATCTCGTTGCCGATCTATTTCTTCTTGAGGCGTAAAACAATAATAAGCTTTTCCTTCATCTAGTAATTTCAGAGCTGCTTTTTTGTATAAATCATTTCTTTTAGACTGAAAAACCACCTCACCGTCCCAGTCCAAACTAAGCCATTTCAAACCGGAAAATATAGCATCTACTGCATCTTCGGTTGATCTTGTTTTATCAGTATCCTCAATTCGAAGTAAAAATTTGCCATTATGGTGTTTGGCAAATAAATAATTAAACAATGCTGTCCTTGCCCCACCAATATGCAAGAAGCCAGTAGGGGAGGGAGCGAATCTGGTAATTATAGTCATAGTATTTCCTTTAAAGTCAATTCAGAGCGGGTTTTGCAAGAGGTCTAGTTAAATAAGCAAAATAATTTACCTCTATATCATCACTCAACTGCCAATTTCTATTGACGATATTATAGGTTAAGCCCTTAAGCTCTTTAAGCTCTATGTTATTTTTACTAAACATAGAATAAATTTCAGATGGTTTAAGAAATTTACTATGGTCATGGGTTTTTTTTGGTATCCAACTAAGCACGTATTCTGCCATTAAAATAGCTAACATATAAGCTTTTACAGTACGGTTAATTGTTGAAATTATAATCATGCCATTTGGTTTTACTAAACTAGCAAGGTTTTTTACAAAATCACTAGGATTGTCTATATGTTCTATGACTTCTAAGCATAATACCACATCATACTGTTTGCTATTTGAGTATACTAATTCCTCAGCAGTCGATTTAAAATATTGTATATTCAAATTTTCTTCTTCAGCATGCTGCATCGCAATATCTATATTACTTTGTAGTGCATCTATGCCAGTGACTGTGCCATTTAGTTTACAGAGAGCAGAGGTAATTAATCCCCCGCCACATCCTATGTCTAAAATATCTAATTTTGAAGGTAGTACTACATCATCATCTATATTAAAATGATCTTTTATCTTATCTATTATGTAACCAAGACGAATAGGATTTATTTGATGAAGAATTTTAAACTCTCCATCTTCCTGCCACCACCCGCTAGAAATTTTACTAAACTTTTCTAGTTCTATTTGATTAATAGAAGATTTTGTAGACATATTTCTTCACTGCTTATAGAATCCATTCCTAATATACCACAAAAATCATGAAGCACTAAGTGCTATTCTCAAATTATCTACCAAAAATCGTATAAAATGACTATAATAATATTAACTATAATTCTAATCAGTCTAATTTTTGCTCCTCTTGGTTGTATAAGCTTATGGAAAAAATATATTTATTTTGGTGATGGTCTTTCGCACGCAAGTTTACTTGCTGGAAGTATTAGTATCCTTGTCCATTTGCCTGTTGTTTATTCAGGACTAGTTGTTGCCGTTATATTTGCTATCTTGGTGTTTACGTTAAAACATAGGTCAGGTGGTAGTAGTGTGGTAATGTTAATATCAAGTTTTATGTTATCTTTAGCCTTAGTAGTAGGTTATATGTACCCACTACAGATTAAGATCACTAACCTATTATTTGGCGATATTTTATCTGCCTCTTTAAATGATATATTAACCTTATCAATTATACTTATATTCGTTATTTCTTTCGTTTGGTATTTCTATAGTCAGATTATTCTAATTGTCATTAATAGAGATATTGCACAAATTAAGGGGGTGAAAGTAAGAACGATTGAATTGGCATTTTTGTTACTGTTATCTTTATCAGTATTCTCGACTATTAAGATTGTTGGGGCATTACTCGTTACTAGTATTTTGCTGATTCCAGCCATGACCGCTAGGATGATTTCTAGTAATCCAGCACAAATGATTATCAATTCAGTTATCGTAGCTTTAATTGTAGACTTCCTTGGCTTAGTAGTGTCATTATATCTTGACATACCAATTACCCCAATAATTACGGTAATAAACACCATAGTTTATTGTTTATTCTATATAATTTCACGGGCAAATAAAACAGGATTTTTTAGATTATAAAAAATTAGGATTGTTAAATTTTGTATTTTCGAACCTAGAATTAAAAGACGGAAAGCTAGACTTTATGCTACGTCCACCGTTTTATATGTTCACAAAATGTACTAAAATCGAAGAATGGCTGGGGCGGATGGATTCGAACCACCGAATGACGATACCAAAAACCGTTGCCTTACCACTTGGCCACGCCCCATTATTAATACTAGTGTATACACAGAGCTTATAACAACAAACATTTCCTGAGTCAAATATTCTTTTTAATTTGACTATTCTTAATATGATCTTTATTGGTATTGTAGACACAAAATTAGCTTTTTGAATAGGCTAAAAGAATAATTTTTACAAAAAATAATAACATCTTTTCTAATATGTGTTAGAATCCGATATAGGTAAGCAATTATTTAAAGCTAATGGATAAGGTGTTAAGTTCTGTTCAAGAATATATTAAGTCTGGTGAATATTTTGTTGATGCTAAAAGATGGTATAATTTTGAATATGTATATCCACTTGTACACAGAACATTTTTGTTGATATTTAGTGTAGTTCTATTTGTATTATTTCTAAGTGTGGTGATTAATTTTGAGACTTTATTACCAGTAAAGCGTCAGGTGAGATATGCAATTAGTGCTAAATCCCTTAAAAGTGCAACAATAACTAACGCTAATCATATTAAGCATGATGCAATTAATTCTATTGCAGATATTATGATTAGAAATTACGTTATACATAGGGAATCATATGACTATGATTTACTTCGTCCTCAGTATATATTTATGCAGAATAATTCTACGCGTATAATATTTAGACAATTTGCCAATTTTATGAATATTGACAATCCATTGTCTCCAGTTATGCGTTACCAAAAGTCCTTAAAGCGTTCTGTTAATATATTATCAGTGGTTTATCATAAAAATAATAAGGCTGAAGTTACATTTACATCTTTGGCAAAAAACGCTTCTAGTGATATTTTAGAAAATATGGTGTGGCAAGCTACAATAAATTTTGAAATAGATGCAATTAATATACATCTACCGTCTAACTCAAGATTTAATTTTGCTGTTACTGGTTACAAACTTAAGTTAATAGAAGATAAAAGTAAAAAAATAAGATGAAGCAACTAATAATATTTTTTGTAGTAGTATTTTTTGTAAATACTGCGTTAGCCGTTAGGGAATCTAGACCAATGCCGATTGATAGTAGAATCAGGGTGATGGTTTATAGTCCTGATGATGTATTTAAGTTTACTGGATATTATGGTTATCAGGCTAGTATAGAGCTAGCAAAAGATGAAGAAATAGTTAGTATTTCCATGGGAGATACCACTTCTTGGCAAATAGTACCAGCGGGTTATAGGATCTTCATTAAACCGATGGAACAAGATGCTACAACTAACATGACGCTTATTACTAATAAGCGAACTTACTTTTTTGAACTATATGCTACAGAAGCCTTAGATATGAGAGACCCAGATATGGTTTTTAATTTAAGGTTTATTTATCCTGATGATGAAAATTCTGGAGATCACTTACAAAGTTACGTTACATCTTCAGCTAACCTTGATTTATCGCATCCTGAAAAATATAATTTTAATTATTCCATAAGTGGTAATGAATCGATTGCACCAATTAAAATTTTTGATGATGGAGTGTATACTTACCTACAATTCAGAGATAAAAATGTTGAGTTACCAGCTATTTTTGCAGTTGATGAAGCTCTTAGAGAGTCGATGGTAAATTATCGACTCTCCCAAGATAACGCTAATATGGTGATTATCGAACAAGTATTTCACAAACTGTCAATACGTCATGGTAAAAAAATAGTGTGTGTGTTTAATGAAGCATTTAAGCCGTATTAAACCTCATATATGCAAGGAAAATATCATCCCTGTGAAGGTTGATGTCATTCCCGCGTAGGCGGGAATCTATAATATCTAATAGCCTTTGCAGGTTATTTTTTGGATTCCCGCCTACGCGGGAATGACATACTAGCGATTCATGCAGGCATACGCGGGAATGACATCGAAAGTGTTTTTACTCGATCCGGAAATAATTAAGTTAAGCAATAATGTTTTTAGAAACTATATATATCTCAAAAATTTTATATTTTTTTACACTGCTAGTGTTAGTTAGTGGTTTATTTATAATGCTAACCAGTGATAATTATGTTCGTAAAATTATTGGGCTTAGTGTAATGCAAAGTTCGGTGCTAATTTTTTACCTTATGCTTGGTAAGGTAAGTGGAGGTATTGTACCAATTGAACGTACAATACTACATAGCTATTCAAGCCCACTCCCTCAGGTGTTAATGCTCACGGCTATTGTTGTTGGATTTGCTACTTTATCATTGGGTCTTAGCTTGATTTACCGTATTTCTAAGCAATTTAATACTATATCAGAAGGTGAGATTAATTTTAGTGAAACGACTAATGATCGAAATGAATGACATTAATTAAACATTTTCCTGCTCTGCAAGTATTGCTACCATTTTTTGGAGCGTTATTCTCAATACTAACTTTTCGCTATAGGCTAGCTACTCGAATTATAGCAGTTATATCGATTGCACTAAGTTTATTTTTAAGTATTTACGGTTTATCTGTAATTAATAAAGAGGTCGTATCATATAATTTTGGTGATTGGCATGCCCCTATGGGTATTGAATATCGGCTAGACTATCTGAACCAACCTATAATTATCTATATTAATGGCGTATTATTATTTTTTCTAATCTTTTGTAACAAATTGGTTACAAATACCATACTTAAATTTCTTGATAGAAAAAGACAATCGTTATTTTATGCAGTTTTATTATTTGCCCATAGCGGCTATCTTGGTATTGTAAGCACTAATGACCTCTTTAATCTTTATGTATTCATTGAAATATCTTCATTAAGTAGCTATGTATTAATGGCACAGGGCAATAATCCTAGGGCTGTTATCGGTGCTTTCGATTATCTTATGCTTGGTACTGTCGGGGCTACTTTGATATTAATAGGCATTGGATTTTTATTAAGTAGCACAGGCAGCCTTAATATGTTAGATGTTTCAATGCTTCTTAAGACGCATTATGACTCTAAAATAGTGATGCTAGGCATTAGTTTTTTTCTAATTGGCTCTATACTAAAAACAGCTTTTTTTCCTATGCATTTTTGGATGATCAGAGCCTATAGTTCAGCTGCTCCGGTTATTCTGACATATCTTGCTAGTATATCCAGTATAATTGGTATTTATATAATCTTGAGGTTCATTCATTTTACTATTGATTACAATGTGATCATTAAGGATCTATCAAATTTTATCAGCTTAATCGCTTTGGTAACTATTACTTTATGTACATATTGTGCTTACAGAAACCAAAAAGTCAGAAATATTGTTATATATTCTTCTGCGGTGCAAATTGGTTATATGTTTTTGCTTTTAGTTATTCCTAGAGGTGAATCACTGTTATTTCCCTTTTTGTTTGCTGATAGCCTTAACAAGATCGCTTTATTTCTGATCATTGCTTATTCTGATGTTTCGAAACCGTTTAGTATGTTATGGCGTGTTTTGGTAGTTTTTAGTCTAATTTACAGCTGTGGTTTGCCAATAAGTAGTATGTTTTTCATTAAGATTAGTATTTTTGAGTTGTTGATTGTTGAAAATATGTGGTTAGAGTTTGGTATTGTTGTTATAAGTTCTGCTATGTCGTTACTTTATCACTATAAAATTGCCAAAAAACTATGTTGGGATCACTACGATTATACACGATTAAAATCGAACACTAAGTATGGTGGGCTGATTTTTATTAGTATAATGCAATTTTTTCTACCAATATTCTTAAACTTTTTTTAGGAGTCATGAAAACGATATGAGATATATTGCTTCTAGAACGATGTCATTCCCGCTTAAGCGGGAATCTAAAGAAATAGACAGGAAGGGTGCTTTAGATATTTTAGATCCCTGCCTTCGCAGGGATGACATAAAGGGGAGCGGGAATGACATAAGGGGAGGGCAGTAATGTATTCTGCTATTACCCCTAGTTTTTTGATTTTATCGACTTTACTGCTAGCTATGCTAAATTTAGTAACTCCCCTTATCAGTAATAGTAATAATAACACCCGTAACTCTTTATTAATTACTATTAGCAGCTTCTTTTTTGTCAATATTTTAATTATTGACTGGTTATTTCTGAAAGGCGTAAAAGCAAATCTGTCAATAAACATATATGGTAATTTTTTTATAGGGCTGCATTTAGAAGCACTCACTCTTATTTTTTTAACGTTGCTGAGCTTTTTGTGGATTTGTGCTTTGATTTACACAACAAAATATTTGGCAATCAATAATATCGATAATTCAAGTCGTTTTCTATTCTTCCTTAATCTAAGTGTGTTATTTGGCGGGATGGCAGCATTATCTTCGAATCTTTTTACTATGTTTATTTTTTATGAACTATTAACATTATCAACTGCTCCACTAATTGGTCACAGTGGTGGAGATAAAGTTATGGCAGGGGTTTATAAATATTTAAAAATATTAATGATTTCAGGGATATTACTATTCTTGCCAGCACTAATAATTATTTATGCTAAAGCGGGTCATGGAGATTTTACATCGCAAGGTTTTATCAAGTATTATTTCTCCAAGAATCAAACAATAATTTTGTTATTAATGTTTATTTTTGGTATATCAAAAGCAGCTTTATTTCCTGTACATCAATGGTTACCAGCCGCGATGGTAGCACATTACCCAGTAAGTGCCTTGCTACATGCTGTGGTAGTTGTTAAAACTGGACTTTTTTGCATTTATAAAATTCTGATGTATATTTTTGGTCTTAAATATTTGCAATCTCTTTTTGCAGAATTTAACTGGGTTATTTTCTTACCAATTATAACTATAATTTATAGTTCTTTTAAAGCGTTAAAAAGTGATAATATTAAGAAGATATTAGCCTATTCTACCATTAACCAATTATCTATAGCTTTACTTAGTAGCTTCATGTTTACATCAAAATCTATGGGAGCTTCTATCCTACATTTATGTTCACATTCATTTACTAAAATCTGTTTATTTTATGGAATGGGAAGTATTTATAGCTTAAAGAATACCAACCAAGTCTCTGATCTTATAGGTACTGCTAAAGAAATGCCCAAAACCAGCTTTATGGTACTCATTGCCAGTTTATCCTTAATAGGCATTCCTCCTTTTGGTGGTTTTATTAGTAAATTTTATATTATGTTAGCTGCTGCAGAACAAAATCAAATATTAGTTATGGTAGTACTAGCTTTAAGTACGCTATTCTCTGCATTGTATTTAGCAAAGTTAATAATATTTATTTATAAGCCTATTGATAATAATTCTAAAATATTTTCTATAGAAAATAAATTGCCTAATTCTATGCTATTGAGTTTAGTTATATGCTCGTGCATGGTGGTATTATTTTATTTTATACAGATTTTTATTAAGAAGTTTTTGGTATTTATAACTTGAATTCGATTTGGATTTAAAAATGAGGGGCGAGTAAGCGGAGTGTACATGAAGTGCGTATGGTACTTACAGGACCAAAAACGATGTCATATATGGACGAGTAAGTAAGTCAATAAGAAAAATGATGCGGGAGTAATAAAAAAATAAGCTGTCATATATTCGGCATCTAGTGCCATAATAGTTTTCGCATTCCACGCAATCCTTGGAGTTATCCACTCATTCTTACGGCTTCTAGAGCCTTGACATAAAATCTCGGACTTGTTTTTGGAATGCCCATTTATTATCTCCAATCACTTTCGCTTATATCGTACCTCTTAAATCCTATTTACTTACTTCTTCTTTTATATAGATAAAATACAGATAAATCTATATACACCACCAACTATCAAGCATATGCACATTTTCTTGTAACACATACATACGCTATTCTAGCTAATTTGTTTGCTATTGCCACAGCAGCCTTATTAAAGCTCATCCTTCCCAACAATTTTTTTGCCCATAGCACTAAATGATCAGTGGGGTCCTTTTGTATTTTTGCTCTGATTGCAATAGACCTTGCTCCTTGTATCAGCATAGTTCTAACATATCTATCTCCTTTCTTAGTGATAGATCCAAGACTTGTTTTACCACCTGTGCTATTTTGCTTAGGCACTAATCCCAAACTTGCAGCAAAACTTCGACAATCATCATAATTTTCATAAGCTGCTATGCTTAGTATATTAGCATTAATTTCTCCAATACCTGGTATTGTTTTTAATAAAGTAGCTGTTTCAGATTCTTTATTTATTGCTATTAGCTGTTTATCTATTGCTGATTCTTGTATTAATAACGTAGCAATTTCTTCAGCTATTACCTTCATTTCCTTATACATTCTCTCTGAAATCACACCAGCATTTTTGGCATCTTCTACTATATTTAATGCCTCACGGGCAAATTTAGATTTACTCATTTTTATGTAATAACCAAATTCAAGTAAATCACTCATTAAACCATTACTATATTGTACTCTTTGTCTAATAATATGTTGCCGACGTTTATGTAACCAACTAATCTCTTGTTGTGATATATTTTTTATACGAACCGATTTTAACTCCGGATCTTTTCCTGCTCTTGCTATTGCCAAAGCATCATTTGTATCATTTTTTTGCCGAGTTTTTGCAAAAGCTTTTACATCACATGGTTTAAGTAATTTTACTGTAAAACCTGATTCCATAAACTTATTGCTCCAATAATGACAACTGCCACATGCTTCCATTACCAATAAACTATTCTTGGGAATGTTTGTTAAAATGTAGTCTTCAAATTCTTCTCTGTGTAATTTTTTAGCTAATATTTTTTCACCATCTTTATTTAATGCAACAATATGAAAAATTGTTTTTGCTAAATCAATGCCTAGTATGTTAATATCTTTCATGGTATGGACTCCTTTTTAATTATTAAATAGTATAATTATGTGACCGAATTATATTCGTGATCACGGTAGTAAGTAAAGTTTCTTTTACTTACTCGTCCATACCATCATTCTTAGCAACGGCGGGGATCTAAAAAAATGTCCTGAAGGGTTTCTATATATTTTAGACCTCTGCCTTCGCACATGGGTGTCAACTTAAGCACTATAAGTAGCATCCCCTAAGGGTTTAGGTCATCCCTGCGAAAGCAGGGATCTAGAATATTTAACAAGTCATCTTAGGATGTTTTTTTAAGATTCCTGCCTACGCAGGAATGACATCGATACTATTAAACTGATATTTTATATCGAATTAGGTTAACCTATCTCTTATATCAAATTGAGGCTAAATAATGAGAAAGGCATTTTATAAAATATTTTATATTATTTCAATAATATATCCAATAGTTGCTGGCATATTATTAATTAACAACAAAGATGAGATGGTAATTAATTTATACAATAATAGTTTTGTTATTAATTTTAGTAGTGAAAATAAGTTAATAGCACTTGCTTTTATTGTTGTAACGTTGGCTACTAACTTATATGCCATAAGTAAAAATAGAAAATTCGAGGTACTTATAGGTAGCCTATATTCAGCTAGTTCTTTGGTCTGTTTATTTGCTGGGGATTTTGTTTCGATGTTTGCTTCTCTAGAAATGATGATGATATTTGCTGCTTTGTTGATTTTTTATGGCAATTACAAAAATAGTGTTAGAGCAGCAAGACAATATTTGCTTACCCATCTTATAAGTGGTAGTCTTATTTTAATAGGGATTAGTTATATAATTACTCACACATCTAGTTCACAAATTGTTTCTCTTACCTCATTGACAGAAAATCAAGGGGCTGGTTTTATATTTTATGCTCTAATACTTTGTGGTTGTTTGATTAATGTAGCTAGCATACCTTTCTCTGGGTGGATTGTTAATTGCTATCCATTTGCTTCAAGCTCAGGGATGATATATTTAACTAGCTTTACTAGTAAAATATCGATAATTATACTCCTTAAACTATTTAGTGGCTTAGAAATACTTAAATTCTTTGGATTATTAATGATTATATATGGAGGGGTTTATGCTTGCCTAGAAGATAACATCAAAAGATTAGTAGGTTATCTTACTATTTCTCAGCTTGGATTCATGCTAATTGCTATTGGCACAAAATCTCAACAAGCAAATTTAGGAATCATAGTTTTTCTTTTTGTCCATATACTGTATAAAGCTTTATTTGGTTTATACGTTGCTATATTAATAGACAAAGAAAATATAGAGAATTGTTCTGAGATAAAAGGAATTTACTTGCCCAAAAATCATTTGTTGTTTGTTAGTTTAATAGTTAGTGTATTGTTCATTATAGCCTTGCCTCCTTTTGCTAGTTTTGTTACCAAAATTGTTGTGACCAATGCTTTGGACCAAGATATTAATTATTATGCTATTTTCCTACTCAAGATTGTCACATGCATCGCTTTATTTTCTACGGTTAAATATAAATCTTTGATTAGTGGTTTTTACCTTAAGTTAAATATTCTCACTAAAGTTAGTTTATTTGTCATGTTATCGTTTCTATTAGTAACTAGCTTTTGTTTAGAAGAAGGTTTGAAACTACTATGGTCCTCTTATCCTGTTGAAATAATTGATACAAATTGGTTGGATTTAGTAAAACAAATGGTAATAATAGTAATAGGTATAATATTTGCCTTAGTTCTTAGTAAAACGATTTCTAGGCGTTCAACTGCCAACATAAATTTAGACTTATTTCAGTTTGTTGAAAATAATATTCGTCGTATTTATTTTAAATATAACTTAGTGGTGCAAGAGTTTTATGATAAAATAGGGGCGGACTACCCTATTTTTGACAGAATAGAAAAAAGTACTTTACGTAAAATGAAATCTTGGCATAATCAGTCAACCGGTTTGTTGGTAGTAATGATATTATTAATTATTTTTACCATATTATTGATTACAAGTAGTAGAGGAGAATTAAAGTGAAGCCCCCCATAGCCGATAAGATTGATTATAATTTTGTATTACATGGTCAAAAAATTACAGATGAGTATGCTTGGCTTAGGGATAGTGAATGGCCTAATGTTAATAATAAAAAAATTATAGAATATTTACAGGCAGAAAATAAATATTCCGAGCAATTTTTTGTACAATTACAACAAGAAAAAGATAAAATATTTGAAGAGCTAAAAGGTAGGATTAAGCTCGAGGATCAGTCAACTTACGTAAAGAAAGATAATTATTACTATTATACTAGAACTGAAGAAACTACAGAATATCCTATATATTGCCGAAAAATGGGGTCAGTAGATGCTTATGAAGAAATTATATTAGATGTTAATAGCATCTCTAAAGGTAATAAATTTACTGATGTAGGGCAAGTAGCAGTCTCTCCTGATCATACGTTAATGGCTTATAGTGCTGATTTTTCCGGTGATGAAAAATATATAATTAGGGTTTATAACTTAAAGACTAAAGAATATTTACTAGATGAAATAAATAACGTTAGTAGTAATATAATTTGGCATGAAGATCTCAAGGGATTTTTTTATATGCCTATTAATGAGAATTTTCGTCATGATAAATTAATGTTCCACTCTTTAGGTGATGTAGTTTCAGATGATAAGTTAGTACTCCATATAACAGACCCATTATATCAGCTGGACGCTACAAAGTCAGCTAGTCGACAATATATTTTTGTTAATAGCTTTGGTCATAATGAAAATGAAATATATGCGGTGCAAATGCATGATCATAGCTTTCAGCCTAAACTGATTAGAGCGTCAAAAGAAGAGATTTTTTATGATGTTGAGCATAATGGTGATAATTTTTATATTAAGACCAATGAAGGGGCAAAAAACTTTCGTATAGTACTAGTAAATGTAAATAATTTCCAAAATGATTTGTGGAAAAATGATTATATACCGGAAGATTCGGGTAGATATTTATCAAGCTTTGACATCACTAGAAATTATTTGATACTTAATTATCGTGACCAAGGATTGCCTGTTATTAAAATAAAATATCTTAAAGAACAGGAGGAAAAAGTTATTCACTTTCCGGATACTTCTTTTACTGCCTACGCTTTGTCTACTAATTTTGAGGCAGATGATATTAGAGTAAATTATTCTTCACTTGCTAGACCAAACACCACTTATAGTTATGATTTTGATAGTGATCAATTGTCAATATTGAAAGTGCAAGAAATACCAAGTGGTTTCAACCCTGAAGAATATACGGTAGAAAGGATATTTGCTGATAATGAGGGGGTTAAAGTGCCAATTACCTTATTATATAAAAAAGCACTGTTTAAAAAAGATGGGGAAAATCCTTTATATTTGTATGGCTATGGTTCATATGGTATTAGCATACCAGTATCTTTTCGGAATACAGCTATTTCTCTTGTAGATCGTGGGTTTGTCTACGCTCTTGCCCATATTAGAGGTGGAGATGATCTTGGACATGATTGGTATGAGGCTGCCAAATTCCTCAATAAAAAAAGAACTTTTGACGACTTTATTGCGGTTAGTAAAGAGCTAATTAAAGAAAAATATACTAGCCAAGGTAATATAGTAATCTGTGGCGGAAGTGCAGGGGGGTTGTTAATTGGAGCGGTAATTAATGAGCAACCACAATTATTTAAAGCAGCACTTGCCCATGTACCTTTTGTTGATATGTTAAATACCATGCTCGATGAACAATTGCCATTAACCCCCAGTGAGTTTAAAGAGTGGGGAAATCCTAAAGAATTAGACTATTTTAACTATATTAAGTCTTATTCTCCGTACGATAATATAAAGCCACAAAATTATCCAAGTCTATTTATTACTGCTGGAATCTCTGACCCAAGAGTTGGGTATTGGGAAGCGGCTAAATGGGCAGCAAGGATTCGTGCAACAAAACTCGACGATAATATATTATTGCTAAAAACTAATATGGATTCAGGACATAAAGGGGCTTCTAGTCGTTTCGATTATCTAAAAGAAGCAGCCGATGATATAGTATTTGTATTTAGGGTTTTTGGGATACTCAGGTAGAACTTCAATAATTGGCGTTCCCGCGGTCAAAGATCTGTGCTGTCACGTACTAATGTACGCTCCGCTGCTCGACTTTGACACTTCTAGCTCTTCTTGAAGTTATACTATCGTCTACCCAACTCTTGAAATCATAGCAGTATATAATCAATTGACTATATTAAGATTATTATTAACCAGCTATTGACTCATGTTTTTATAAGTGCTAGCATGAAGTTTATGATTTACACAATAAATAGAATCACTTAATTTAGAGGATTTACAATGACTAATAGTACTACCCAATTTTTAGATTTAATGAAATCTTTTATGAATCCAGAAGTTTACATGAATTCCGTAAAAAACTTACCTGTTATGGATTTTTCTGCTATGTCAGATACTATCAAGAAAAGTACTAAAATACTTACTACAACAAATCAGATTATTACTGAATCACTGCAGTCTATGATCCAAAAAAATTCAGAGGCTTTTCAGAACAATGCTATGAATATGCTGAATTCTACAAAAGATGCAATAGCTTCTGGAGATTTAAACCAAATAGCCGAATGTCAGCAAAAATACCTTAAGTCGACTTGCGAGACTTCAATCAATAACATTAAAGAGTTTGCCAGTATGGCATCCGATACTTCAATGCAAATGTTTGATGCCATAAATAGTATGACAGGAGAGATGACTAAGACTTGTGACAACATAAAAAACAAAGCAATCTAGGAAACAATCTATAGATAAATGATGTTACTGGATTGCTTCGCTTACGTTCGCAATGACGTATAGGGAAGCTGTATTTACTAACTTTCGACAGTTGTGGGGGTTATGCGTAAGGTGAGTTAATTAAGTCTATCATTTACTAGGTTGCTGTGAACATTTCTATGTAATGAGTAGATTTCATAGTACCCTACATTGTTTCTATAATCGTCATCGCGAGGCATCTTTAGATGCCGTGGCGATCCAGGTAAACAGCAAAGCTGTTTTTTCTAGTACGCTTCGCGTATCTTGGATTGCCACGTCGCCGCTTTCAGCGACTCCTCGCAATGACGATCAGCAGTCATTTTAGTAGTGGTTATATAAAAAATGTAGGGTACTATAGATTTATAGGCATTTTCGCTAAGCAAGAACCGCAGCGTACTAAATTCCGTTACGGATTCGAGAACGAAAATAATGATCGATAAGACCATTAGATAGAAATATTCACAGAAGCTAACATATCTATTATTGTTATATAATGGTTAGCTATAGTAGAAGAGAAGATTATGATTAAGAGTATTTGGGAAAAGGTTAAATATGTAGTATACTTGCTTATATATATAGTGATTACTTGGGTTGCTGCGAAAATTATACTTATATCAACATTTCCTGATGATGGTCAATGCCATTGCACTGAAACTCCAACGTTACTACATTATATTTTAGCTTCGATAGTAACTATATTGCCAGTAATAGCACATATATGTACAAAAAATCGTAAACCAAAAGTAAAATCTGATACTAAATAAATTATGATTGGTAAATTAAAAGGTAAAATAGATGCATGTTTTAATGATTATGTCATTATTGATGTTAGTGGTGTTGGATATTTAGTGTATTGTTCTAGTAAAACTTTAAATAAGTTAGTCGTTAATGAGTTTTGTCAATTATTTATTGAAACACATGTAAGAGAAGATCATATTAATCTTTACGGCTTTTTATCTCTCGAAGAGAAGGCTTTTTTTAATTTATTACAATCGGTAAACGGTATTGGTACAAGAATGGCTTTAGCTATTTTATCAAATTTATCACCCGAGCAAATCCAATCAGCGATAGCAAGAAGGGATAAAGAAGCTTTTAAAGCCATTTCTGGTGTTGGGCTAAAACTAGCTGAACGAATTATCATAGAGTTAAAGGATAAAGCCTTAACTAATTTTACTAACAACCTTACTATGGATAACAATGATACTGACTTAGCTAAGATATCATCTGATGCCACATTAGTGTTAACCTCGCTTGGTATTGGTAAAACTGAAGCACAGAATTTAGTACAGGGAATTATTGCAGAAAATTCTAATCTCTCTATTAATGAACTAATTAAACTTGCGCTAAAAGCACGTGGATCCAATGTCTAAAAATGTTTTGTCAGCTGATATACTTCCGAGCGATCAAGAATTTTCTCTACGACCTAGCTATTTAAGAGAATTTGTCGGACAACAACAAATTAAGGAGAATTTATCTATTTTTATTCAAGCAGCTAAAAATAGGTCTGAACATTTAGATCATACATTATTTTACGGTCCTCCTGGACTTGGTAAAACCACTCTTGCACAAATTATTTCTAAGGAAATGGGAGTAAATTTTAAATCCACCTCAGGACCTGCTATATCAAAAGCGGCTGACCTGGCTGCTATACTTACTAATTTGCAAGATAATGATGTGTTATTTATCGATGAAATTCACCGTCTTAGTACAAATATTGAAGAAGTATTGTACCAAGCAATGGAAGATTTTGCTTTGGACATAGTTATTGGTGAAGGGCCTTCAGCAAGGTCAGTAAAAATTAATCTACCCAATTTCACTTTAGTTGGAGCAACTACTAGGCTCGGTTTACTCAGCAATCCTTTGAGAGATAGATTTGGTATACCATTGCGTTTGCATTTTTATAACGTGGCTGAATTAAAACTTGTTTTGAGTAGAGCTAGTAAATTGCTAGCAATTAATTTAACCGATGAGGCATTAGAAGAGATAGCTAAGCGTAGTAGAGGAACACCAAGAATTGCTCTTAGGCTAGTTAGACGGGTGAGAGATTTTGCTTCTGTCGATGATAAGCTAGAAATTGATAAAAATATTGCTAATATCTCCCTAAATCGATTAGAAGTTGACAAAATAGGTTTAGACAGTAATGATTATAGATACTTAAAATTTATTGCTGATAATTATGCTGGAGGTCCGGTTGGTATAGAAACAATTGCCGCAGCTCTATCAGAACAACGTGATGCTGTTGAAGAGACTATAGAACCATATTTAATACAAATAGGGTTATTACAACGTACTTCTAGGGGCAGAATTATTACCAAAAATGCTTTTGATCATCTTGGAATAGCAAGCCCTACGTCTCGCATTGATGATAACCAATATAATATGTTTAATGGAAATATTTGAAACTTATACTTAAATGTTTTAAAATAACCAATCAGTGAGAAGCAATTAGTACTTTTATGACAGAAAAAACATTGATATCGCTTGATTATGCGATTAAATATCTATTAAAGGATAAAAATGATTATGAAATAGTCGAGGGCTTTATTTCGGCTGTGCTTAAGGATGCTGGCTATTCTGCTGTGAAAATCACCGCTTTACTAGAGAGCGAGAGTAATAAAGAGCGTAGAGCCCTAAAAAAAAGCGTAGCTGATGTTATTGTTGAAGACCAGCAAGGTCATAAATATATTGTTGAAATAGATCGCTCAATTACTCACACTTTTCTCCACAAAGCATGTTTTAATAGTTGTCGGTTGATTGTTGATAATATTAATTCTGATCAGGATTATAAGGATATTAAGAAAATATTCCATATCAACTTAATATATTTTCTCTCGAGCAATATAGATTCACCATTGTATCACGGTCAAACTATATTTAGAAAAATGGATAACGAACATCCAGTAGACCTGCACCTTGCTGATATGAGACTCAGGTTTTTTGATATTTATAATATATTTCCTGAATATTTTATTATTTCTGTACCACTATTTAATGATGTTATAAAAGATGAGTTAGATGAGTGGTTATATTTTGCTAAACATTGTGAAGTTAAAGATGACTTTAAGTCACCTTATATGAAAAAGGTAGCGAAGCGTCTGAGTGTTTTAAAAATGACTCCGGAAGAACGTCAACACTATCAGAGTTATGTCAATGAAAACTTAAAAGAACGTGATTATATGGTGGCTGCTTTGGAAGAACAAAAAATAAAAATAGCAAAAAAAATGTTGGCTAAGGGAAAATCCATAGATGAAATCATTGAATTTACGGAACTACCCGTAGAAAGAATAGAACTATTAAAAGAATAAACAGTAATATGAATAAATTATACTCCTCTTCTGAATTAGCTTTAGCTGATTTACTGCATGATGGCATGACTATTATGGCTGGAGGTTTTGGTCTTTGTGGTATACCTGAAAATTTGATTAATACTATATTAAAGTCAAAAGTAAAGAATTTAACGGTGATCAGTAATAATTGTGGCATAGATAATTTTGGTCTTGGTTTATTACTGCAAACTGGTCAAATAAAAAAAATGATTTCTTCCTATGTAGGAGAGAACAAACTTTTTGAGCAACAATATATTAATGGTTCTTTAGAACTTGAATTAAACCCGCAAGGGACGTTATCGGAAAGAATTAGAGCTGCTGGTGCAGGAATTCCAGCATTTTATACACGGACAGGAGTTGGTACGATAGTAGAAGAGGGAAAAGAAGTACGTGAATTTAATGGTGAGAAATACCTTATGGAAACCGCTCTTTTTGCAGATTTAGCGATTGTTAAAGGTTGGAAAGCTGATAAAAGTGCCAATGTAATTTACAATAAAACAGCTAGGAATTTCAATCCCATAATGGCAACTGCCGCTACTATAACAGTCTGTGAAGTAGAAGAGATAGTTGAGACAGGTAGACTTGATCCTAATAATATTCATACACCTAATATTTTCATAAATAGGCTAGTACTCGGTGAAAAATATGAAAAACGTATAGAACATATAACAACTAGAGAGAAATAAGTACAAAATGGCATGGACTAAAGAGCAAATGTGTCAAATAGCGGCGAATCTTGAACTAAGCCAAGGTCTATACGTCAATCTTGGTATCGGAATACCGACAAACGTGGCAAATTATATTCCACCAAATATGGATATCATATTTCAAAGCGAGAATGGTATGCTTGGAATGGGGGAGTTTCCTTTTGCAGGAGAAGAAGACCCTGATTTAATTAATGCAGGGAAACAAACAATAACTTTAATTCCGCAAACTAGCTATTTTGATAGTGCCTCATCATTTGCCATGATTAGAGGTTCTCACATAGACTTAACTATTTTAGGAGCTATGCAGGTTACTCAAGATGGAGATCTTGCCAATTGGACGATACCAGGGAAAATGGTTAAAGGTATGGGAGGAGCTATGGATTTGGTGGCAAATGTCAAACGTGTAGTCGTGATCATGGAACATATAGCTAAAGATGGTAGCATGAAGTTATTGAAGAAATGTACATTACCTCTAACTGGCGTTAAGGTAGTAGATAGGGTAATAACAGATATTGGAATTTTTGATATTACTAGGGATGGTATGTGCTTAGTCCAAAAACCAAATGATGTAAGTTTAGAAGAAATTACTGCAAAAACTACTGCAGAATTTACTGTGTCTCTTTAGGTTGATGGCAAGAACCTAACAATTGGATCGAGGTTATTATATGCAAAAAGCTTTAAGTCTTATAATTGCTGCAGCAATTATTTACTCTATTGTTCAAATGAAGATGCTCTCTCCTCCCGAGGATAAAGACCCTAAAGTTCAGACTACTAATGATGCTGAGAATAATAAAAATACTAAAGCTGTTCCTGAACAAGCAAATATACCATTAACTGGTAATTTTCTTGAAAAAACTGTTTCAAAGGTTTTGATAAATGCTCTTAAGACAGAAGAAGGTCGACTATTTTTTGAGCATTTATTACAACCAACGAACAAACCTATTGCTGATGGTAAATATACTATAGAGGTTAATAGAGACTTAATACAACCAATGTTTAAGATTAATAGCTTTGGTAATGGGACTAAAGGGCCAGCTACTTGTGGTCACGTAGTCACATTACGTTATCAATTATTGGATATTAACAATAATTTACTTAGCGAAAATACCAAAACCTTTACACTTGGTTCTAGAGAGATCATGCCAGGCCTTGATTCTGTAGTAGTAGGTATGATGGTTGGACAAACAAGACAAGCGGTGCTTCCTGCAAAATATGCATATTATAACCAGCAATATAAAGAAGAAGATAGAGAGCATGATGTACCTTATAGAGTTAATATTGTCTTAAATTCAATATTACCTAATAATTTTGTTGATAGTAATGAAGTAAAGATATTTGATGATGAAATAGCTTATAGAATGCCATTATTATGTGGAGATAGAGTAGGGGTTGACGTAAAGATTACTAAATTATCGAATGGTCAGGTAATTTATGATTCAGCACAGAAAGGTAAGAAATTAGATATAAAAATTGGTGATATTAATTATCCATTAATCGTTTCATATGCTCTACATGGTAAAGTGCCAGTTGGCACTAGAACAGTAATTGCCAAAGGTAAGTCATTTAAGGCACTTGGTTCTAATATCAACAAAATGCTTAATCAAGATAAGATTCCTATGGATGAATATTTGATGCTGGAATTAACAAATTTTCAAACAGAATAATAGAGAAAAGAATGCACGACAATAATTACAAGACAAAAAGAGCTACAGTACCAGCTCTAGAAGAATTATTATTTGAACCCATAAAAATACTAGATCATGGTTTTATCAGAATTATTGATTATATGGGTGATGATAGTAGCATCGTCCAAGCAGCACGAGTATCATATGGTAAAGGTACAAAACAACTAAGCCAAGATAAAGGTTTAATCAATTACCTAATGCGTCACCACCATACAACACCATTTGAAATGTGTGATATCAAATTTCATATTAAACTGCCTATTTTTGTTGCAAGACAATGGATACGTCACAGAACCGCTAGTGTTAATGAATATTCAGCTAGATATTCTATATTAGGAAATGAATTTTATTTACCAGAAAAACAGAATCTTGCTGCTCAATCCACAATAAATAAACAAGGAAGAAGTGATGAAGAAGTGCCAAAAGAAATTGCAGATAAAGTCTTAGTGCTACTAGAAAAAGATGCTAAACTATGTTATCAGCATTATACTGAAATGATGAACCAGGATGAATATGGCAACATTATCGATGAAAACACTATAGGTATTACTAGGGAACTTGCAAGAATGAATTTAACCTTAAACTATTATACAGAATGGTATTGGAAGATTAATTTGCATAATCTGTTACATTTTCTACTGTTACGCGGGGATTCTCATGCCCAATATGAAATCAGAGTATATGCAGAAAAAATGCTAGAAATAGTAAAAGCTTGGGTACCTTTTACTTATGATGCTTTCGAGGAATATAGGCTAGGAGGAAATAATATTTCTAAAAAAGGACTTGCTGTTATAAAAAAACTACTCAATAATGAAGAAATTACTCAAGAATCTAGTGGCATAAACAAAAGAGAATGGGATGAATTAATGCAACTTATAAAATAGGTTTTTCAGAAATGATAATAATTGATAGAACAACCTACAGAGCTGCGTCCTTTAATGAAAGAGTTAAGTTCTTAGTACTGCATTACACTGAAAGAGATATAGAGATATCCTTAAAGCTATTATTGGGTTCAGAAGTTAGTAGTCACTATCTAGTTTCTGATACTAATCCCAATCATATATTCCAATTAGTAGACGAATCCAAACGAGCTTGGCATGCTGGTAGTAGTAGTTGGCAAGGACATCAAAACCTAAACGATACTTCTATCGGTATTGAAATAGTACATCTTGGCTATACTCAAAATACTCAAGGAGAGATCACTTGGCATCCTTACGCATCAGATCAGATTGAATCAGTAATTGCCCTTTGTCAAGATATTATAGCTCGCTATGATATTGACCCCACTTGTGTGATCGGTCATTCTGATGCCGCTCCGGGAAGGAAACAAGACCCAGGACCTCTATTCCCATGGAAACAATTATATGATAATAATATCGGAGCTTGGTATGATCAAGATACTGTTAATGCTCTAATACCTAAGGTAGATATGTCTAATGTAAAGTTAATCCAAGAACAATTTAGCAAATATGGTTATGTGTTGCAGCCGACAGGAGTAATTGATCAACAAACAACTAATGTCATAGTATCGTTCCAAATGCATTTTCGCCCAAAGAATTTTTCTGGAGTATTAGATGTCGAGACTGTGGCAATTTTGCAAGCATTATTACAAAAATATCTTATGTAAAAAAGCTGTCAATCCCTGCGAACGCATTGCCCGCGTGGATCAAAAAGGCAACGTAAGTAATGGTACTTACAGAACCAAAAACGATGTCATTCCCGCGTAGGCGGGAATCCAAAAAATAGCCTGCAAAGGCTATTAGGTATTATGGATTCCCGCCTACATGGGAACGACAACGAGGGCTTATTTTATTAAAGGTTAAAATTTAAGCTTTGCACCAATAAGAGCAACTGTACCTTTAGTTTTTTTCTTAGGAGCTTCAATAAGGTAAACTGGCTTACCTTTAGCTTGAAAATAGGAGATTTCAGCGTAAGGCAATAAGCCTGGTGTTATCTTATATTCAGTACCTAGACTTACTGTATCCACCGTATTTTTATACTTTAGTGATTTAAAATAGGAAAGACTTGTTTTAATAGGACCTTGCCCATAAGCAATTGTACCATTATAATATTTCGTATCACGACCAACTTTATGATAAGTTTTTGAAGTCAAACTTTTACCTAAACTACCATAAGAAGCTGCACAAGAAATATTACCATAAGTTAAGACTGCACCTAAATTGTAAGCGTTTAGATCTGATAGCTTGTTGCTAGATACTATCTTTCCATTAGGATCTAATACTATAAGTTTGCGAGCTGGTTTGGCCCGTTCTCCTGTAACACCAACTTCTACCGCCATATCATCTAAAATCTCGTACTTATAGGATATCCCTGCAGAAATGGCATCTTTGACATTGTAATTATAAATTACTGTATTACCTGTACCACCATCTATACCTGGTAGTGTTACTTCAGTTATACCAGTCTTTAATGTACTACGACCCGTTTTACTATCTAAGTTTTTTATACTACGATGACCACCAGTATTTGCTGAATCAGGAATATAAGAAATACCAAATTGAAAGCCTTGTATCTTTGGCGTATAATAAGAGACTTTTCTAGATGGCTCTGTTCCTTTACTTATATCATCGAAGCTATTGGTAAATGAGTCTATGAAAGTGGGTGGGACTACCTCAAATTGTGGTTTCATACCTTTATATTGCATACTGCTATCGTCTAGTGATACATACTTACTCCAACTAAAACCACAACTGGCTACTGCAACTTTAGCACCACTAATACCCATCTTATTTGCAGCATCATAAGGAGAGCCTAACTCTACTTTACCATAGTCTGTCTCTAAGAAAATGTGAGAACCATTGACACTTGCAGAACCCTTTGGTTTACTTGTTGTTAGTAAAATTATTTTAGCTCCAGCTATTACATCATTAAATTCTTGCTTAGCAGTGGCAGAGAAAGCCGCTTCGCTATAAAATCCAAGCTTTTTCTTATTATCAGTGATATATTTACTTTGTTCTGACGATAATTTACCTTGAGCACTATAACCAGCTTGGAAACCAAAAAAACCTTCTAATTTTATTTCAGTATCTGAAGCAGCATCAGGTGGAGGAGTAGAACTACTCAAGGCTGTGCTAGACAAACAAGAAACACAGAGTAACATTATTAATTTTTTCATAGTAATACCAAAACTTTTTATTCATTATATTCTTTTTTATATAGCCTAGCCCATTGAACGTATATACATTCCTATATTGGAGTATTTATAGCAGAAGATAAACCATAATGTAACAAATTTTCGTAAATAACTATGATTAGTCAGACAAATTTTGTTATTTTAATGATAAAATTACAACTATATAATATTATACCATAGTAGTGCAAGTTTTGTTAAGTAGCCTTGATGTCATGCCTGCGGAGGCTTTGCCCGTGTGGATCACTAGTATGTCATTCGAGCTGCGACGGGAATCTAAAAAATAACCTGCAAAGGCTATTAGATATTATAGATTCCGCACTGAAGCGGGAATGACATAAAGGGAAGCAGGTCACGTTGAAAGTTTACAAACATCTATACCACAGCGTCATTGCGAGCGTAAGCGAAGCAATCTAGGAAACAATCTATAGATAAATGATGTTACTGGATTGCTTCGTCGGCCTTACAGCCTCCTCGCAATGACGTATAGGGAAGGTGTATTTACTAACTTTCGACAGTTATGGGAAGCAGGGATGAACGAAGTAGGGACATATACGATGAAACGATGTCATTCTGCGAAAGTAGCGGAATCTAAAAAAACAGACAGGAAGGGTGCTTTAGATATTTTGGATTCCCGCCTACGTAGGAATGACATCAACCCTTAAGGATTATTATGCTTACTTAAACTTACACACTTGGTAATTATAACATTTTTTTAATTGTTGCTAATATCATAAAAATATTGTATTCTAGCTTTGCGGGTTGAAATTTTTGTAAATAAAGTTGAAAAAACAAAGGTGGGGTTAACCCCACCTTTTTTATTAGAATCTTTAAATATTTGTGTTGTAATGCAAACTATAGAGCAACAAATTATTGATGCGGTGCAAGATAACCTGAAAGATCTTGGTTTCGACTTAGTAAAAGTAACTTTAAAGGGTTCAACCCATAAAGTACTTGAAATATTAATAGATAGGTTGGATGGCGAAAAGGTTAATATAATAGATTGTCGGAATAGCAGTAGAATTATCTCAGCCCTTTTAGATGTTGAAGATATAATTAGTGATAAATATTTTTTAGAAGTTTCTTCAGCAGGTATTGAACGCCCATTAATAAAATTTGAAGACTATACTAGATTCTTCGGTAGGGAGGCTACCATAAAATTAAAAGAATTATTAAATGGTCAAACTCGATATCAGGGAAAGATAGTTAAAGCTGAAGATAATAAAATTCATCTGAATAACCATGGTGAAGACATAGTGTTTTCATTTGATATGATAAAAAAAGCCTCTTTGGTATTAACAGATGAAATGTTTAGGAATTTAATGAATAAAAAATAGACTTCCTGGAGAATTTGCTCTAGCTCAGGAATTTGTAGGAGGATTGGAATCTCGACTCGCAGCGTACTCAAATTCTGTTACGGATTCGAGTCTAGTACCGACGCACAAATTACCAGTAGAAGTAACGCGAATTTGGGATAAGAATTAACTAATTCTTATCCCAAATTGGGGTAAGTAGAATTATGCAAGAAGTCTAATCTTAAAAGGCAGTGAATTTATGGTTAATATTGGTAACATAGAAATTCTGCAGATCATAGATTCTGTAGCTAGAGAAAAGAGTCTTCCTAAGGAAGCACTACTTTCGGCAATGGAACAGGCTGTACAGATTGCAGGACGCAGAAAATATGGAAATGAGCATAATATAAAAGCTGAGATTGATAGGAAAAATGGTAATATTAGTCTTTTTAGAATCCTTGATGTAGTGGATGATGTAGAGAATTATTTTACTCAAATTTCTTTAAAGGATGCTGTTGAAAAGAAAGCCGATGCTAAAATTGGCGATGAGATTTATGAATTCTTACCGCCTATTGATCTTGGACGTGTTGCAGCTCAGGCAGCTAAGCAAATAATAATACAACGCGTTGGTGAAGAGGAAAGAGAAAAACAATATGAAGATTTTAAAGATAAGAAAGGTGAGATTTTAAACGGCACTGTTAAGAGAGTAGAGTTTAATAATATCATAGTTGACCTTGGTGGTCGTGCTGAAGCAATGATTAAAAAGGAGCAGCTCATTAGAGGAGAAAGCTTTAAGGTTAATGATCGTATTAAAGCTTATGTACAAGATGTAAGATTATCGTCTAAAGGACCGCAAATTTTTCTATCTAGAACTGACGACCAAATGCTAATAAAATTATTTGAATTAGAGATTCCAGAGATTTATGATAATATAATTGAATTGCGAGCTGTAGCTCGTGATCCTGGATCAAAGGCAAAAGTTGCAGTCTTTGCTTCTGACTCCAATTTTGATCCTATAGGTCCATGTGTAGGACCTAGAGGTAATAGGATTAAGGCTATTAGTAATGAGCTTAATGGCGAAAAAATAGATGTAATATTATGGAGCAAGAATATTGCCCAATTTATTATGAATGCACTTGCTCCTGCAGCAATTGCAAAAATTGTTATTGATGAAGATAAGAATATAGTTGATGTAGTCGTGTCTCAAGATAATTTGAGTCTTGCAATTGGTAGAAGAGGTCAAAATGTTCGTTTAGCCTCTAAACTTACTGGCTGGAATATTAATATAATGACGGAAGATCAAGAATCCAAACGGAGAAATGATGAGTTTTGCTCTGCTACTGAGTTATTTATGGAGACCTTAGATGTTGAAGAAGTGATAGCACAACTGTTATCTGCACAAGGTTTTACTTCTCTAGAACAGTTAGCTTCCAGTAAAATTGAAACTTTAATGAATATTGAAGGCTTTGAAGAAGAATTAGCAACTGAGATAAGAGAACGAGCAATAAATTATGTAAATGCTAAAAATGAAAAAATTATTATTAAACTCGAAGCTTTAGGTGTTGAACAAGAATTAATTGATGTATTGGATTTACAACCAGAATTCATATTAAAATTAGCTGAGTATGGTGTAAAGACTATAGAAGATTTGGGAGAATTGACAGTTAATGAATTTAAATCATTAGTGCCTAATTCTAACATGGTAGATGATGATATAGAATTACTGATTCGTACAGCTCGTACTCGTGAAGATGAATAAATTTAAGCAACCTCAGTATCATTCTAGAAAAGAAAGATGTCATTCCCGCCTACGCGGGAAGGCGTTGTATGGATCACTAGTATGTCATATATGGACGAGTAAGTAAGTCAATAAGAAAAATGATGCGGGAGTAATAAAAAAATAAGCTGTCATATATTCGGCATCTAGTGCCATAATAGTTTTCGCATTCCACGCAATCCTTGGAGTTATCCACTCATTCTTACGGCTTCTAGAGCCTTGACATAAAATCTCGGACTTGTTTTTGGAATGCCCATTTATTATCTCCAATCACTTTCGCTTATATCGTACCTCTTAAATCCTATTTACTTACTTCTTCTTTTATATAGATAAAATACAGATAAATCTATATACACCACCAACTATCAAGCATATGCACATTTTCTTGTAACACATACATACGCTATTCTAGCTAATTTGTTTGCTATTGCCACAGCAGCCTTATTAAAGCTCATCCTTCCCAACAATTTTTTTGCCCATAGCACTAAATGATCAGTGGGGTCCTTTTGTATTTTTGCTCTGATTGCAATAGACCTTGCTCCTTGTATCAGCATAGTTCTAACATATCTATCTCCTTTCTTAGTGATAGATCCAAGACTTGTTTTACCACCTGTGCTATTTTGCTTAGGCACTAATCCCAAACTTGCAGCAAAACTTCGACAATCATCATAATTTTCATAAGCTGCTATGCTTAGTATATTAGCATTAATTTCTCCAATACCTGGTATTGTTTTTAATAAAGTAGCTGTTTCAGATTCTTTATTTATTGCTATTAGCTGTTTATCTATTGCTGATTCTTGTATTAATAACGTAGCAATTTCTTCAGCTATTACCTTCATTTCCTTATACATTCTCTCTGAAATCACACCAGCATTTTTGGCATCTTCTACTATATTTAATGCCTCACGGGCAAATTTAGATTTACTCATTTTTATGTAATAACCAAATTCAAGTAAATCACTCATTAAACCATTACTATATTGTACTCTTTGTCTAATAATATGTTGCCGACGTTTATGTAACCAACTAATCTCTTGTTGTGATATATTTTTTATACGAACCGATTTTAACTCCGGATCTTTTCCTGCTCTTGCTATTGCCAAAGCATCATTTGTATCATTTTTTTGCCGAGTTTTTGCAAAAGCTTTTACATCACATGGTTTAAGTAATTTTACTGTAAAACCTGATTCCATAAACTTATTGCTCCAATAATGACAACTGCCACATGCTTCCATTACCAATAAACTATTCTTGGGAATGTTTGTTAAAATGTAGTCTTCAAATTCTTCTCTGTGTAATTTTTTAGCTAATATTTTTTCACCATCTTTATTTAATGCAACAATATGAAAAATTGTTTTTGCTAAATCAATGCCTAGTATGTTAATATCTTTCATGGTATGGACTCCTTTTTAATTATTAAATAGTATAATTATGTGACCGAATTATATTCGTGATCACGGTAGTAAGTAAAGTTTCTTTTACTTACTCGTCCATACCATCATTCTTAGCAACGGCGGGAATCTAAAATGTCTAATAGTTGTCAGTCAAAGCAAGAAAATTTTAAAAAATTTAACATTAAGTATTAGTGCTAAGAATTTTATTGATATAACTGAAGAACTACCAGCAAAATTAGCCATTTCTAATAACAGAAACTTGGTAATTTAATTTTGGGTAAAGAAAAAATTAACAATTTCCTTAAAAAAACTGGTATTATAGTGTAAGCATGAGATGCAAGTGCAAGAGAAAAAATCTAAGTGTGCAAGTTTAAGTGAGTATAATAGTCCTTAAGGGTTGATGTCATTCCCGCGTAGGCAGGAATCCATAATATCTAATAGCCTTTGCAGATTATTTTTTGGATTCCCGCCTACGCGGGAATGACATCGTTTTTGGTTCTGTAAGTACCATACTAACGTTGGAGTTCTTGATCCATACAACAAAGTCTTTGCGGGGATGATACCGGGGCTACTTAAGTTAACAAAACTTGCACACTTGGTAAATTTGTAAATTATTCGATATACTCAAATGATTTGAAGAATGGAGACAACAAACAAGGGATGAGCGTACCTTACTATTACCTACATCTTTGGACTAGTGGGACGTCATCCTGAAGGATGTGGATAAGTGGATAATAGTAAGGGAACGTACTAGCTGTACGTCTAGTAGTGAGTACACTAAATCCCCGCAAGTATTTGCAGAAGCCAATTCTTTAAAGCAGAATAGTATATCAGTTAATCATTAATCACATAGCAAAATTATTTAAAAAACTTTATCACAAATATAATTGCTATTTAAAGGTTTAATATTTATGACGTATAACCAAGAACCTAAACCAAAGAAACTAACACTTGGTGGCTCTAAACTCTCGCTTAATAAGCCAGCCCAACCCACCAATGTTACTAGAGGTTTTGTTAGTTCTGCAAAAACAATTGTAGAAGTTAGGAAGAGTAGCACTCCAACTAATACTTTGTCTTTTAACAAACTTTGGTCTAGTGGTTCTACTTCTCAAGGCGGCGAATCTACTGCTGGAGAAGAATTTAATAGACGCCTAACTATTTTAAAAAAAGCAGCAGAAGATGCAAAATCTCAGAGTACTGATAGTAAGATTAGCACTCTGAGTAAACTTGCAACTATCAATCAACCTGTGAAAAAAGACTATATAGACGATATTGAAGAAAATGTTCAGGATGAGTCACAAGATATCGAAAATGATTCTGAAATACCACCTACTACATTAGCACCTACATCTTCACAGGATAACAACCCATCAAAGTCTTTTGTTAGATCAACACTGATTGGTTCTCAGAGTAATTTTGGCGTTGCCCCTGAAGATGTTTCTGGGGCAGATAAGACTGGTGATAATAAAATAGTAGTGCCAAAGGTTAAAGTTGAGGAACCTAAAAAATTAAAAAAGGCAGATATCTTCAATATGCTTGATGCAGATGGAAGCGATAATACTGGTAGAACTAGAAGCCTTGCATCAATAAAAAGAGCTAGAGAAAAAGAAAAACGTAAAACCGAGCAACAAACACCAGACAAAGTATATAGGGAAGTTATTATTCCGGAAGCTATTTCTGTAGGAGATCTAGCCAATAAAATGTCTGAGCGAGCCACGGATGTTATAAAAGAATTGATGAAGCTTGGTATTATGGCTACGACCATCCAAACAATTGATGCAGATACAGCAGATCTTGTTGCTACGACCTTAGGGCATACAGTAAAAAGGGTTCAAGAGTCCGATGTTGAAAATATATTGATTAGTGAAGCTGATAAAGAAGAAGATTTAAAGCATAGGGCTCCTATTGTAACGATTATGGGACATGTCGACCACGGTAAAACTTCGTTGCTTGATGCTTTAAAGTCAACTGATTTGGCAAGTCAGGAAACAGGTGGGATTACCCAGCATATTGGTGCTTATCGAGTAACCTTGGCTGATGGTAGAGCTATTACTTTCATTGATACTCCAGGACATGAAGCGTTTTCAGATATGAGAACTAGAGGGGCAAAGGTAACGGATATAGTGGTTATAGTAGTTGCTGCAGATGATGGAATAAAGCCGCAAACGATTGAAGCAATTAATCACGCTAAGGCGGCAAATGTTCCTATAATCGTTGCAATAAATAAGATAGATAAACCGGATATTAATCTTGACCGAATTAAAAATGATCTATTAATTTATGGTTTAGTTAGTGAAGAGTTGGGAGGTGATACTATAGTTGTACCAATTTCAGCTTTAAAGAAAACTAATTTAGATAAGTTAGAAGAGGCTATATTATTGGTTGCAGAAATGCAGGATCTTAAGGCTAACTTTAGCGGACTTACTGCTGGGGTTGTCATAGAAGCAAGAGTTGATAAAGGTAAAGGAGCGGTGGCTACTATATTGGTACAACGTGGTATTCTAAGAAATGGAGACATAGTAGTTGCTGGAACGAAATATGGTAGAATTAAGAGGATGAATAATGATAAAGGATTAGATCTTACCGAGGCAGAACCAACTTTACCAGTAGAGATTTATGGGTTAAATGAAGTTCCGCGAGCAGGAGATCAGTTTAATGTAGTGCAGAATGAAAAGCAGGCTAGAGATATTGTAGAGTATCGTGAACGCCTTGCAAAAGAAAAGAAAATTTCTGTTACCCAAAGATCAAGTATAGAAGAATTATTCCTAAAAGCCTCCGGTAATAGTGGTATGGTAAAAGAGTTACCTATAATTGTTAAAGGCGATGTGCAAGGTTCAATTGAAGCAATTAACACTAGTCTATTAAAGTTGCCAAATGATGAAGTTCGTTTAAGAATTTTACATCACGCAGTAGGTGGAATATTGGAGTCAGATGTTACTTTAGCTAAAGCATCCAATGCTATTATTGTTGGTTTTAACGTTAGAACTAATAATAATGCTTTGGCTATGGCAGAAAGAGAAAAAGTGGATATTAGATATTATTCCATTATCTATAATTTGTTAGATGATATTAAATCAATAATGAGTGGTATGCTTTCACCAATTATTCGTGAGCAATATATCGGTACAGTAGAGATTAGACAGGTATTCATTGTCTCAAAAGTTGGTAAAGTTGCAGGTAGTTATGTTACCAAGGGTACTATTAAAAGAGGTGCTGGAGTTCGCTTGTTACGAGATAATATTGTTATTCACGAAGGAAAACTTAAGACTCTAAAACGTTTTAAAGATGATGTTAAAGAAGTTCACGAGAATTTTGAATGTGGTATCGCTTTTGAAAATTATGATGCTATAAAAGAAGGTGATATAGTAGAAGTCTTTGAAATTATTGAAGAAAAAAAACAGTTACTGTAAATGCAAAAACTTTCTGATAAAGACAAGTCACAAAATAGGTCACAAAGGCAAAAAAAAGTGGCAATATTAATAAATGAAGCATTAGTGGAAGTACTAAGGCGTGGTAAGATGTTAGATGAACGTCTGATTAATTGTCCAGTAACTATTACTAAAGTCTTAGTTACTTCTGATTTAAAAGTAGCAGATTGTTACTTTTTACCATTTAATACTACTTTTAATGAGATACAACTTACTGAATCTTTAAATAATTCGAAATATGCTATAAGAAACTTTATAACTGCTAAGATTAATTTAAAATATTCACCGGAAATTCGTTTTCATTATGATCACGGATTTGATAATGCTTACAAAGTTGAGGAGTTATTGAAGCAAGTTGAAACTAATCGAGTGAATTAGGATTACAATGAATCAAAACCTTACCCATCGCAAAGCCACAATTGCTGACTTAAAAACAATTGTCAACCTTCTTTTAGAAGATGAACTTGGACAAACAAGAGAACAGTTTTCAGCAGAATTGGATCAAGCTTATATTGATGCGTTCTACAAGATAGATAGTGATCCACATCAATATTTGATGATAGTTGAAATGAATAAAGAAATAGTTGGTACTTGCCATCTGACCATTATGCCCTCGCTAACTTTCATAGGTTCAACTAGGATGCAAATTGAAGCTGTTCGTATCTTAGAAAAGTATAGAGGGCAACATTTCGGTGAATGGATGATGAGTATTGCAATGAAATATGGCAAATCAAAAGGTGTCTCCATTGTTCAGCTCACAACTAATAAAAAACGTCCAAGAGCCAAACAGTTCTATGAAAGACTTGGTTTTGAAGCAACACATGAAGGGATGAAATTATATAACTCTAATGAATAATAGTGTTATTATTTTAACCTGAATTCGATATAAGAATTATTAATTCTTATATCGAACTGAGGTTATTTAGACTTTTCTAGACCCCTGCTTTCGTCATGGTAACATCAACCCTAACAGGAGAGGCTAACTTGTTACATCGAACTCAGTTTATGTAGATTATCTACATGGGTTTACTGGGGTTCCGAAATTTGTCCAAAACTATTATATTATCTGCTGAATTAGATTTACTTTTAGAATCGCTAGATACCTTAATTGTTTCTCTTTTCTTCTCGTTAGGCAATTCATTAGATTTGATTGTTTCTAGCTTAAACTTTAGGCTGTAACCATTATTAGGATCAACAAAGCTGATAAGCGAATCAAATGGTACATAGATAGTTTCTTTGATACCATCAAAACTAATTGTTACAGAAAAGCCATTGAGTCCTGCAGTTAAATCTTCAAATTGATGTTGTATTACTATAGTGATTTCTTTTGGATAACGTTCTTTTATCCTAGAAGATAAAACTACTGCAGGATTATCAGTTCTGTAAGAAATATACAATAGTTGATTTATCTGCAACTTATCGGTACGAATTTTTGAAAGAATCTTTTTTACAAATTCCAACATACATGCGTTAAGAAATTGTTGATATGGGGTGTTCATAGTTATAAACTAAATAAAGAAAATAACACAAAACTAGATATAGCTAATCCGAAAATGTTTGATCCATAGTAATAACCTTGATGTCATTACCCGCTTTTGCGGGAATGACATATTTTCTAGCTAGGTAACATTAACATATAACTAAAACCTTTTCAGGTTAGCTATAGGCTGAACAAAATTTAAATAGTCTTATTCAAGCCTTATTCACATGAGGTTTTGTATATCTCTAGTTATGCAAGATAAAATTCTAGCGGGGCTTTTTCTGTTGCCCGGTTAAGCCCCCAACCGCGTAGGATTAGGCAGCTAGTGCTGCAGTTCCTACGAAACGTTCATTATCATTTGCGTTTCTTTTTTTTAACCCAACGACACAAGGTCCGGCGGAATTATACCGAGTAAAGATAATTTTTTTATTAAGCACGTCGATCCTATTTCGCCCCCATGAAAGCTTATGGATAGAACCTGTAATATCCTTCTATCACAACTTAATTTGGTGGAAGCGTCGGGTACCGCCCCCGAGTCCGCAACCTCTATTCTAAATCACGTTTATTACTATAGCTACAAAAGCAGCAATTTTATGCTACAACAATTATAATAGGATGTAAAGGGCTAAATTTTAAAAAAGTCTATTGTATATACTTATAAGAAGTGCGATAATAATTAACATGAGTTCGATTCTAATCCCCTCGATGTCATTCCCGTGTAGGCTGGAATCCATAATATCTAATATCCTTTGCAGGTTATTTTTTGGATTCCCGCCTACGTGGGAATGACATTATACCCAGTATGGAAGGATAATTATTACATCGAACTCAGATTAATTAAAACAGTTATTTGATTTTTATGAAACTAATAAAGCTATTCTTTCTTGTTATATGTTGTTCCTTTTTGATGACTGGTTGTGATAATCAATCTAAGGAACAAAATTTAATAGTTGCAACTTCTGCAGATAACCCCCCTTACGAATTTATCCAAAATGGTCAAATAGTAGGATTTGATATTGATATTATTAATGCTATAGGAGAACAAATAGGGAAAAAAGTTATAATTAAAAATTTTGATTTTAATGGTTTACTTGCATCCTTGACTACTGAAAATGTTGATATAGTGATAGCTGGGTTATCGGTAACCGAAGAGCGTAAAAAACATATTAGCTTTTCAGTGCCTTATATATCAACGAATGTGTCAATATTGTATAGATCAGCAGATAATTTAAAGAATACTGGAGATTTGGATAATAAAGCTGTGGGTGTACAACTTGGTACAACATGGGCGGTAATAGTTCAGGATTTAGCTAAGCGGTTTAATATTAGAATAAATTATTTATCAAATAATTTAATGCTAGTTGAAGAGTTAAAGTCAAAAGTTATAGATGCGGTGGTACTAGAGGCATCCCAATCTAAGAAATTTATTGAAAATAATCCTGATCTTGCTAGCTTCAGTTTAACAGAGTTTTCATCTGAACTAGCTATCGCTATGCCAAAAAATTCTAAACTTATTGAGAGTGTTAATAAAGCTATTGCTAAATTGACAGAAGATGGGACAATTAGCCGTATTACTAAAAAATGGCTTCAACAGTGAATTCCGAACGATTTAAACAAGCTCTTAGCACTTTGCCTACAGGTGTTACTATTATCACTACTTTATACAATAATAAGCTATTTGGTTTTACTGCAGATTCCTTTACCTCAGTTTCCTTGTTACCACCTTTGGTATCGTTTTGTCTTGATAAACAAGCTTTTAGTATGAGTGCTTTTACTAGTAGTGAGTATTTTGCTGTTAGTATTCTAGCTGAGAATCAAGAAGATATTTCTAGGCATTTTTCTAAGTTTAACACTGATAAATTTGCGGGTATTTCGTATAATTTAGGGTGTGCTACTAATTGTCCTTTGATTGAGGGGGCAGTTTGCCATATTGAATGCAACAAGTTTAGTCAATATGAAGTGGGAGATCATGTTATATTGATTGGTGAGGTGATAAATACTATAGTGAACAGTAACTTAAACCCACTAATACATTGTTTAAGACAATATAGAGGATTAAAATGACTGTTTGTATAGGTGTTTGTGGTGCAACTGGTAAAATGGGGCAGATGATAATTCAAAGAATGAATGGATTTAATGCTTGTACACTTTCTACAACATTTACTAGAAAAAATAGCATAGATGATCTTGCTGAGTTTTGTCAGAATTCTGATGTAATTATCGACTTTTCTAGCAGTGAAATATTAGAAAAATTACTTGATTATGCTATTAGCTACAACAATAAATTAGTTATTGGCACTACTGGTTTGACTCAATATCAGCTTGATCACTTAAACGTAGCTTCCAAAAGCTTGGCTATATTATATTCAGCTAATATGAGTTTAGGTGCGAACTTACTTACAGTACTGGCAGAAAAGGCAGCAAAAATTCTAGATAATACTTACGATATAGAGATTCTAGATTGTCACCATCGTATGAAGAAAGACGCCCCTTCTGGTACAGCTATAATGTTGGGTAAGGCTGTAGCTAAGGCTAGAAATTTAGATTTTGATGAATATGCAGTATTGAATCGTAGTCAAAAAAGTCAAAGACAGCCTGATGAAATTGGTATTAGTTCTATTAGAGGAGGGCAGGTACATGGGGAGCATGAAGTGTTATTTTTAGGTAATAACCAAGTTCTTAGTATAAAACATCAAGCATTAAGTAAAGAATCATTTGCTGATGGTGCAATTCAGGCTGCCGTTTGGTTATTTGATAAACCAGCCGGTCTTTATTCAATGCGTGATATGTTCTCGCTACTTCAAAAATGTTGACGATTTTTGCATAAAGTTTGCATAAAAATTTCCATGAAAATATATAATATACATTGACATAAGGTCTTATTATATAGTATAATCCTGTGTTATAAATTATGGGAAGGGAGATCACGATGTCTCGTAGATGTGAGCTTAGTGGAGTAGGTGTTTTATATGGTAATAAAGTATCACACTCACAAAGAAAAACTAGAAGACGATTTGAACCTAACCTAAGGGTGGTGAGGTTTGTAAGTGATCTGACGAAGCAAGAATATAAGCTTTCGGTAAATGCCAAATGTATGCGTTCTGTTGAGAAAGTAGGTGGTTTTGATGCATATATGCTTAAAATATCATGTGATGTACTCTCAGATAAAGCACAGGTAATTAAAAGAAAGATAGCTGAAAAAAAAGTTGGTGCTTCATTATGAAAACTGGAATACACCCAAAATATAAAAAATTCAAAATTATTATCAGTAAGGATGTTTTTGAAACAAATTCCGGTGGTCATGCAGAAGAGATTCTGATGGATGTTGATTATAGGAAACATCCAGCATGGACTAAAGAATCTGGAAATGTTGTTAACCAATCTAATAAAAATATCAGTGACTTTAATAAAAAGTTTGCTGGGCTTAGTTTTGGTACAAAGATATAGCTAAGCTTTTTACTCAAGGTGGATGTCATCCTGAACGGGGTGGAGGATATGTTAAAACTAAGTAGTTTAGATACTGAAATAAATTTAGGATGACGTCATAGTAGGTGAGTATATTATTAGGAGTGTCTACGAATTGAGGAATTTTTAGGAAAAATGCAGCTGAGTATACTAGAACGATCCTACGAATTGGATTTGAAAATGAGGGACAAGCGAACTAGGTGCATATTTCATGAGTATGCTAGTTCCTGATATTTTCAAAAAAACAATTTTTCAAAGCAGGAGAGTATCCCGCAAGCAGTGTACAAATGTACGTGAGGAACGGAAGCAAATTTTGACAACAAAATTACCAAAAAAAATCAATTCACAGGCACTTCCATTATCGTGGGGTGGAGCAGTTTGGTAGCTCGTCAGGCTCATAACCTGAAGGTCGTTGGTTCAAATCCAACCCCCGCAACCAATTATGGTACGAATTTTAGTCTATCTGAGTTTGTTCTTGCAGTGTCCCATATATGACGCTCATATATCTACCACACTAGGATACACTTAGGCTCTGTGGAGTTTCTTAATAGAATCTAAAGTAGTTTCTAAAATCATACTTGCTGCGATTGAATCATCTTTTTGGTTACGTTCTCGTCTTTTGATTCCTAGCGATTTTAATAAACTATTGGCAGCAAGGGAAGTAAGTCTTTCATCTTGTAGATATATAGGAAGATTTATAGCTAAACTAAGCTTTTTGCTGAATTTTAATACAATCGCAGTTTGATCACTAGCTTGACCATTCATACTAATCGGCAGCCCTACGACAACACCACAGCTAGAATAGGTTGCGATCAAATCTAATATTGATTTGATCTTATTTTCTTCTGTTATCTCATATATAGTTTTTATAGGCATAGCGATGGTATGTTCTTGATTTGAGATAGCGATGCCTGTTTTTCGTGTCCCATAATCAACAGATATAATTGGTCTATTAACTTGTAAAAGTTGAAAAAACTCTTGCAGTGTTGATGTTATCATGATACCTAAGTTACAACCATACAAAAGTACGTTATTTATATGTTAAAACTAATCCAAAAACATTTAGATAGTAAACTAATCAAACTATCTTTGGTGTTTTCTTTTATTTATTTTCTACTTTTTAATTCAGCAGTTATTGTTTACAAGTTCAGCTACTACAAAGTCACTTTTTTTAAAGCAATATTGGAGTTGAGTAAGGACTCTATTTATATTTGCTTTACTTGCTTTATCATTTTTTTTGGTTTAACTATTCATCGACTTGTTTTTATAATAGGAGCAATATTTTTATTTATAACGGGAGCAATTGCCAGCTATTATCTATATCTTTTCAAAATTTCTCCTACAAAGGAGATGATGGGTAGCTTTTTCTCTACTGACTTCAATGAAGTATATGAGATAGCTAGTATTAGGCTAATTGTTTGGCTAGTTTTTAGCCTAGCTACTTGTATTTATACGATGAAGCATTTCTCTATTTTAGATAGTAAACTATTTGTTACAAAATTACTATCGGCAATTTGTCTTTTAATTACCATTAATAATATTATTATGCCGCAGTTTAATTTGCTAAAGGGTTATTTTCCTATCCAATATTTACATAATACATATTTATCTTTAAATAGCAAAAAAAGTGCAATGCGTGATGATATAAGTAAGAAGTTTTCTTTCATTGATCAATCGGATCAAAATATTACAGTGGTACTTGTAATAGGAGAATCAGCACGATTTGATCATTTTGGTATTAATGGTTATCACAGGGACACTACTCCATATTTAAGTTCTGTTGAAAATCTTTTTTCATTTAAAGCACAGTCTGCTTCCAATCACACACATCTTTCTGTCCCATCTCTTCTATCTCGCCATCCTGCGAGTAGCTTAGACAAAAGTACAGAAGAAACGAGTTTTTTATCAATTTTTACCATGCTTGGTTTTAACACTAATTGGATTGGCACTCAGAGTATAGTAGGATACTTAAGAAGTAAAAATCCAGTTACAATTTATGATGAAGTTAGGTTTGCTATAATACCCAGTGGTTCTATTTTATTAAAGAGGCTTGATCACGATGGAGAAATGTTACCTCATATTGAAAATAATATTGTAAATTCTACTACTAAAAATGTTTTAGTTATCCACACAGCTGGTAGTCATTGGAAATATTCTGCTAGATATCCTAAAGAATTTCAAAAATTTACTCCTAAGTGTAATTCCATTACTAAGGTAGATCAGAGCAGTTGTGATATTGAAGGGTTGATTAATGATTACGATAATACCATTTTATATACAGATTTTTTTTTGTATAATGTAATAGGTCTATTAAAAAATAGTAACGCTATCCTAATGTATGTTTCTGATCATGCAGAATCTTTGGGAGAACATGGTTATTACGGTCACGGTGGGCCTATGATTCCAGAACAGACCACAGTGCCTTTTCTAGTTTGGGTATCGAATGAATTTAAAAAAAAACATCCTGATTTGGTAAGTTCTATAGCCAATCATTTAGGCACTGAAATTAGTCATGACTATGTATTTCATTCGATCCTTAATTGTGTTGGCATTCATTCTGCTGTGATTGACAAAAATTTAAGCCTATGTAGTAAGCAGTGGTCAAATGACTAAAATTTATCTAATTGCTGGTGAAATTTCAGGAGATTTTATAGGGAGTCATTTGATACAAAGCCTAAAAGATATCTATAAGCTGGAGGAGAGACAATTAGAGTTCGTTGGTGTAGGGGGGAGCAAGATGGAAGAAGCGGGGTTAGAGCATAGCCTTTTCCCGATTAGTCAAATAAACCTTATGGGTTTCGTCGAAATTATACCACATATTTTTAAGATCACTAAGCTAATCAAGCGTACTATTGCTGATATAATTCAGCATGCCCCAGATTTGTTAATTACCATAGACTCGCCAGGCTTTACTTATAGAGTGGCAAAGAAGATTCGAGCAGCCCGGCCCAATTTAAAGATTATGCACATTGTCGCACCCTCCGTTTGGGCATACAAACCTTCTCGGGCTATGAAATACGCTAAAATTTATGATTATTTGTTGGCTTTACTGCCATTCGAGCCACCATACTTTCAGAAGGTAGGTCTAGATTGTCGGTATATTGGTCATCCAATATTAGAGCAGTATTTTTATGATGATAAAGATAAAGAGCTATTAAAGCGAGAATTACAAATACCTGTTCACTCAGAAGTGTTATGTGTCACTTGTGGTAGCCGCAAAGGTGAAATAACAAGACATGCTCCGGTATTCACGGCGGCGATCAATCTACTAGCAAAACAATTCCCTAATCTTGAAGTGATATTTGTTACGGCTGAGCCTAGTCATAAATCTTTAATTGAACCATTTTTATCAGATGCAGCATTTAACTACCATTTCTCAAGTGCTAGACTTAAGATTTTTGCTGTAGCTACCCTTGCTCTAGCAAAATCTGGCACTAATACCTTAGAAATTGCCGCTTGTAATACTCCGATGATTGTTGCTTATAAATTAAATATCTTAAGCTTTTTTTTAATAAAGTTACTAATAAAAATACCTTATATTTCTTTGATTAATATTATTGCTAATAAAGAGATATTACCAGAATTTATTCAGTTTAACTGTACTAAATCACATATAGCAGATAAGCTTACATCACTATTAGTTGACAAGGAAAAAGCAGCACAGCAAGTGAAAGAAAGCAGGAAGATTTTAATAGCATTAGGTTTTAAAAGCCCTAGCTCTCCTTCAAGCGTAGCAGCATATATTATAAAGTCAGAATGTTTAAATTGATATATATAATAAATATCAACTTTGTGCAAAAGGTGAAAGCCGCTATTATAGAACCTTTTGCACTCATTATTAAATAATTCCCTACTTCAAGAATTGTTTTCACAACTCTTGAAGTAGGAGAAGTATATAGGCGTTGCTCCATCGCTCCTGCTACCCAATCCTGTAAATTGTAATCAGCTATTGCCCCCCTATTGTAATAAACTATTGCCCCCCTATTGTAATAAACTATTGCCCCCCTGTCAATAAGCGTTGAAAAATGACCCACATAAGTCTAGAACTATTGTTTTTTTTTCATACGATAACTTTCATTTCCCGTTTCAATGATATCACAATTATGACAAACTCTATCAAGTAGCGCTGAAGTCATTTTATTACAACCAAATATTTGTGACCATTCTGAGAATATAAGATTAGTAGTAATAATAATTGAAGTGTTGGAATGTATTTTAGATAATAGATGAAAGATAAGTTGACCGCCATTCTTAGAAAATGGTAGATAACCAAGCTCATCTGGCTCTGTCCAAAAAACTGTGTAAATTTCGAAATAGGTTATATATAAAAGTATAACAAAAAAGGAAATTACATGAATAAAAAAACTAATGAATCAATAAAGCAAGCAGTAGATTTATTAATAGATAATGATACAGATGTAAGTACAATACTGAAAGAAGGAGGTTTATTAAAAGAATTGACCAAACGTTTAATAGAGAAGGCACTGCAGTCAGAAATGAATAATCATCTAGGCTATGATAAATACAGTTGTGCAGATAATGATAATGCTCGTAATGGTATAACTAGCAAAAAACTGATCTCCGAACATGGAGCTGTAGAAATAGAAGTACCAAGGGATAGGCATAATACCTTTGAACCCGCAATACTACCAAAACGCCAGAAACGTTTTGATGGTTTTGACGATAAAGTACTATCATTATATGCTAAAGGCATGAGTATATCTGATATTAAGATTCAGTTACAGGAGTTATACAGTGTTGAAATAAGTGAAGGCTTAATCAGCCAAATTACTGATGATGTAATGGATGAGGTTAAAGCTTGGCAGAGTCGACCATTAGAAGAGATATATCCGATAGTATTTTTTGATTGTTTAGTAGTAAAAGTCAGGCAAGATAAAAGGATAATCAATAAGGCAGTATATGTTGCATTAGGAATTGATTTATCTGGTAAAAAAGATATATTGGGATTATGGATCAGTGAAAATGAAGGGGCAAAATTTTGGCTCGGTAATTTTACCGAAATGAAAAATAGAGGGCTAAAAGATATACTGATTGCCTGTAGCGATAATCTTACTGGTATGTCTGAGGCAATAGAAGCAGTTTATCCAAAAACAGAACATCAATTGTGTATTGTACATCAGATTAGAAATAGTTTAAAATATGTGTCGTATAAAGATAGGAAGCAACTGTCTAGCGATTTAAAGCCGATATATACTGCAGTAACGGAAGAACAAGCCCATTTAGCTTTAGTATCTTTTGAAGAAAAATGGAATAAACAATATCCACAAATTGCCAAATCATGGTATAATAATTGGGACAATCTAATGATTTTTCTAGGGTATCCTGAGTCAATTAGAAAGGTAATTTATACAACTAATTCAGTTGAATCTGTCAATAGTCAATTGCGTAAAGTAACAAATAATAAGCGGGTTTTTCCTAATGATAATGCTGTTTTTAAAAGTTTATATTTGACAATTGACTATATGACCAAAAAATGGACTATGCCCATTCCAAACTGGAATGAAGCTATGGCTCATTTGATGGTTAAATTTGAGGATAGGCTTAACAAAATTTAATGACCTATTTTTTCGAATTTACACAGTTTTTTGGACAGAGCCGCGATGATTACTTGAGCCTACTATTAATTTAATTACATCGATAGTTGAGGTTAATATATTTATTTTGTCTTGTTCTAACAAGCAGTAGAAAATCTTTTAAATTCATAATATCTTGTTGTTGATTTATTGTATAAGTTGCCTTTATTTCATTCGGTAAAACTAACGTTAAATCATTTGACTTCATTTCTTGTGTTTGATTTTCTGAAATACTTGGCTCTAAAGTAAATAAATGCTTCTTCTTGATTCGTTTTGCTTCAGACAAGATTTGTCTCCATCTATCTTTACAAGTTGTTTTACTTGCCAGCATTGATAAACCAGTATCTGTAAAATGTATATCATGATATTTGGCAATATTTGGAAAAATAAAATCTGGTTTTGACTTATTTTCTGTTATTCCGCTGTGTGTATACATCACCTTGTTTGCATTAAAAATAAAAGATAAATGATTCTCAAGAGCTTTACCAGCTCGAGATTTTCTTGCATTTTGTATAGATAATGAAAATTGTAAGAAGCTGTCAACATCAACATTTTTATTTTCAATAAAGCCATTTTGTAATTTATGAACTATCTTGACCCTCTCAAGAGTTTTGTATAGAACCTCTTCCTTTTCAAATAATCTCACAATTGCAACATCCGGCTCTTCAATTGGGTCAATTTCTTTTTGCATTAACTCTAGTGTGAATTGCGAAAGTTCACTCGTGCTTGGTATTTTATTATCAAATCTTTTCTGCATTATGTCTAAGTAATTTTCATTCAATTCTTGGACTTTTATGCCTAAAATATCCAAAATAAATCGTGATGCAAAGGTAACTTTATTATTCGTATTTTGAATTTTCTTAATCTGAAATTTATTAGTATCTTCTATTTTTTCAACTCCAAAGAGCCACATAATTTGTTTTTCTGCAGTGCTGTTATGCTGTGCTATAATTATATGAAATACATCATTTTTTCTTGCAATAGCCAAGAAATCACCTTTCTTCATTCGTTTTGTAGCATCGTTTGTTTGGTAATATAGTCGATACTCACTCCTACCAGTTTTATCATGACTCTTTGCTCTAGCATCGTACCAAGTCAGGAAGGCATATTGCAAGATATTTTGTGATTCATCTTCGTTTAAGTAAATAAAAGTAGAGTATATTTGCTTCTTTTCGAGTGTAGTATTATTGCACAAACGAAACAGTTCTTTTAATGCACGGTCACCATTAAATTCATGTTGATTAGAACCAAATATCGTATCAACTTTACTTAATGTTTTAAATGCTACTATTTCAAAATAGTCTGATAATAATCCAGAATATAGCACGTTAGTTCTCATGAATTATAGAAATTTTGTTATATATTCTGCAACTTCCTTAACAACTGGAATTACCACAGAATTACCAAACTGTTTGTATGCTTGCGTGTCACTAACAACAATTTTAAAATCATCTGAAAACCCCATCAATCTTGCACATTCCCTAGGAGTTAATCTTCTAGGATTTGAGTTTTCTTGATGTATTAATATTTCAGCCCCATCTTTATAATATCTTGCTGACAGAGTTCTGCTAATGTCATCATCCATGCAAAGACTAAAACCAAAACCATTGCCCTTTGCACGGTGTTTCTTTGCGTAATCTTGTAGATATTGCCATAGTTTGTCCGTAAGGGTATATTTCTTATTAATTTTACCATTTTTTTCGACATAGCCATTAGTAATGTCATCCTTGTTTGAATTATTTTGGCAATGAAATATTGTTTTAATTATATGTTTTGTATTGGGCAAATCTATTTTATGTAAATTTATTTTTGCATCTATCCTATTTGCTACTATAAAAAGCCTTTCCCTGTGTTGTGGTACGTAATACCGTGCATCAATAACCCTTTCAGAAACAGCATAACCTAAATCTCTGAGTGTTTTTTTAATAATTGCAAATGTCTTACCTTTATCGTGTGATAATAAATTTTTTACATTTTCTAAAAAGACAATTTTTGGTTTATGGTAGCTAATAATTCTTGCAACATCAAAGAAGAGAGTTCCCTGAGTATTGCATAAAAAACCGTGTGGAATTCCTAAAGAGCAACGCTTTGAAACCCCAGCTATACTAAATGGTTGACACGGGAATCCTGCACATAAAATATCGTGAGGGGGTACATTTTGTTCGTGTACCTGTGTTATATCACCATCAATCTTATGATCACAGCTAAAATTAGCTCTATATGTTTTTAATGCCGATGCATCAATCTCGCTAGTGTAAACGCAGTTACCACCAACAGCCTCAAATGATCTTCTTACACCACCAATCCCAGCAAATAAGTCAATAAAAGTAAAGTTGTTATACATAAACCTCATTATAATGCAATTAACCACAATATTACAAATATATTCAATAACTATGTGACAATTTAATTGTCAACCTTAAACGGTACTAATCCTTTAATACCTCTCATTCTTGACAAATAAAACAATAGAAACTAGTTCTGCCGGATTGTTTTATTTTCCTTATTATTCCCTCGCAATTTAGGCATTTTTGATTTTCTCGTGCATAGACCTGCAATTCTTGTTGGAAGTAACCAGGTTTACTATCACCGCTAACAAAATCTTTGAGAGTAGTACCTCCTGCTGATATTGCCTTTGTTAAAACATTTTTAATGGCTAATACCAAATTACTTATTTCCTTGTTTGACAAACTACTCCCCAGTCTGCTTGGGTGTATTTTAGCAATAAAAAGGCTTTCAGAAGCATATATATTACCAACACCGACAATAATCCGATGATCCATTAATAAATTTTTTATCGGAACAGAGCGATTCAATAATTTTGTTTTTAGATACTCATCAGACATATCATTTGACAAAGGTTCTACACCTAAATTTAGTAAAAATTTTTCTAGGACGAGGTTTGTTGGCATACTATAAATCATCCCGAAACGTCGTGGATCATTAAAAACTAATTTCTCGCAACTTGTCAAAGATATAACCACATGATCATGCGTTTGTAGCTTATAATCACTAGGTTGTAGCGTCAGCCTACCAGTCATGCCAAGATGTACAATAATGGAATAATAATTATCCAAATCTATTAGCAAATATTTTGCCCTACGCCTTAAAGCTACAATTCTTGCTGACTCTACATTTGACTCTAACTGATCGCTTAGTTTATAGCGTATATCATCTCGTCTCTTATCGAGTTTATTGATGGTAGCCCCTATTATTCGCTGTTCTAGGCAACGTTTTAATGTTTCAACCTCAGGAAGTTCTGGCATTTTTACATTTTAATAGTATTAATAATTCATTATATATCATAATATAACACATAAACAACTTAGCACTAAGTAGTAATATGCAAAATAATGATAACCAATCTGATCAAGTAAATTTTGGCTTCTCAAAAGTGAGCTTTGATCAGAAAAGAGATTTAGTTAAAGATATCTTTTCTAGTGTTGCTAATAAATATGATGTAATGAATGACTTCATGAGTTTAGGAATACATCGTTTATGGAAAGATGAATTTGTTAGGCAAATCCCCAATTTAAAATCAAATATATTGGATGTGGCAAGTGGTACAGGTGATATAGCTTTTAAAATAATAAAGCGAGCATCGGCAAAAAATGTATTAGTGCAGCTGACGATGTGTGATATAAATCATGATATGCTGGAGGTAGCACGTCACAAAGCTATTGATAGTAATATATTACAGGGATTAGAGTATGTCGTTGCTGATGCAGAAAACTTACCTTTTCCTGATAATAGTTTTGATTATTATACTATAGCATTTGGTATTAGGAATGTGGCAAAAATTGACAATGCCCTAAAAGAAGCATATCGAGTACTAAAGCCTAGGGGTAAATTTTTATGTTTAGAATTTTCTAAAGTGGAATACGATTGTCTGAAGCAATTATACCAGTTTTATTCGTTTAATATTATTCCTAAGATTGGTAAAATTATAGCAAACAACGAATCAGCTTATCAATATTTGGTGGAAAGTATTAATGTATTCCCAGATCAGGAGAGTTTTGCAATTATGCTAAAGGATGTAGGCTTTACTGATGTTAGTTATAAGAATCTTACTTTAGGTGTTGCTGCTATTCATAGTGCTTATAAATAATGGAGATGTTGCTAAAATATCAACGGAGATCAGAGAGTTATTGGCCATCATCCACATATCCCATGTTGGTGAATTATTGGATATTGTTTTTATACTCGATAATCAAGTTTTTTTCTGAAGGTTACAATTCATGGCAGTTTATGTCATCCCAGCGAAAGCTGGTATCTAAAAAAAATAACCAAGAAGGATGTTATACATTTTTAGACCCCTGCCTACGCAGGGGTGATATCCGAAGACTAGGTGATGCCGTTGCTGAGAATTATGACATCTTCTCAGCTTCTTTTCATCACTTTTAAACTGTCCTGAATTATATAACTCAATAAAAACTTGATTATCGAGTTATAGATAAAAAAATAGTAGAAATTAATAATGGTTACAATTTAAGAATGCTTGACTAATAGTTTAGTATTAGTTTTAATAATTATAAGTAGTTAATCAAACCCTAACATGGTGAAATATAAGTGAAGTATAAAATGACCAATGATTTAGATAATGATGCTCCTAAGAGGGATTTCATTAAAAAAGAATATGAAAAACTTGAGGGGAGGGTACGTAATGCTACTTCAAGAACGCAATTAGCTTTGATTATATCTGATGCTGGTAGTTTAGCTTTAATGGCTAGTCAGTTAGGGATAGATATTGGAGTACTGGAATTAATAGCAACTGCAGTAAGTAAAACTCTTTATTGTGAAACAACTGAGCAAATCCAAGTTGTAGATTTCAATGAGGGCATAAGAGTAGCAAAAGAACAAGAAGAAATTGATAGAGAGCATAAAGTTCAAGGCATTTATAAAGCTTTTGATTCTTTTTATGATGATTCTCTTAATAGACAAAGGAAAGATAATGAAAGTTTACACGAAATTTTTGAAGCTATAAAAGCAGGTCGGCAACTTACTGAGGAAGAAAAGCAGAAATTCAGCAAAACACCTGAACAAATAAAAGAAGAAAACGCTCGTAGTAAACACATGCGGCTAACTAAAAAGCTAGCTAAAATAGAACGAGAACATCACTCTAATGAAATAAAGAAAATTGAGGAATGTGAAGAACAAGTTAAGCATTTATCAGAGGAACACCCGGAAAGAGTCTTGTTGGCTAATCAGAAAAAACATCATGAAGGTTACCGTAATTTAGTTAATAAGAAAATAGATCAGTACAAAGCATACAAGCAAGAAATAAAACAACATGCTTACAATATTTGTCTTAATAAAGAGTTAGCCGAGAAAAATAGATGTAATGAATATACAGCACAATCTTGGGAAGAAGTATTTCATAAGATATACGATGTTACTCCAAAGGAAATGGCTAAAAAATTAACTCCAACGGAAAAACAGCCCCAAACTTTTATTACTTTACCACCTGCTAAAAGTGCATTATCGTCAAAAAGCCTAGCCGTTCTAGCATCTCAACAAGAGTTAGATACAAAACAAATAATTTCTGATTATAAGTTAGAGAAACATATGGGAATATTAAGTGGTAAAGAAAATAAGGACACTCAATTACAAAGAACGAATTCTATAAATCTTAATAACCCAAATACTAAAGATCCTAGCAAAGGTAGAGGTGGAAGAGATTAATAATATTATAACCTCAAGTATCGATGTATCCCAATTCGGGATAAGAATTAGTTAATTCTTATCCCGAATTGGCTTTAGTATAAGGAAAAATGCATTCTTAAAGCGGTTTTACGAATGCATTTTAAACCTTTCTAAAGCTAAAAACATGGTTTTAAAAGATTAAAATCATGTTTTTAGCAAAATATTAATTTAACAATCAGATGCAGAGCCGTCTCAAATCTGATTGTTTCTATAATTTTACCGAATTTGGTATAAGAATTGGCAAATTCTTATCCCGAATTCGCGTGATGTAATAAATTAATAGTAGGCTCAAGTAATCATCGTCATTAGGGGTGATGTCACCCCTACTAGAGTTAATGTCATTCCCGCGTAGGCGGGAATCTAGATCCCAGCCTGATGACATCGAAACTGTTAAAACGATGTCTTACATCGAATTGAGGTTATTATAGCAGAATTAAAAGATTTAAAGATAAATAATAGGTAGTATTATGGCAAAATCAACATCACAAAATAAACTCACGTCTGAACATCATCACCGTTGGGGAGAGTATTATTATGGCTTAGCCGCTGATATGGAGGATATGGATGAAGCACAAAGAAAAATAGATGCAAGTTGGAAAATGGCTGCTATGGAATTTTGGTTTGCATTAACTTTAGGTAGTGAAAAAGCTCCTCTCTCCTTGTTTAAATGTTTTAGACAAGGTGTTGGTGTAAAGAAAGATCCTTATATGAGAGATCTCATGTATGGTGCAGCATTACAACTTACACCTCAAGACTGTGCTGATAAGGTCAAACCTGAAAATAAACCAATAATTGCTAAATCTATGCAACCTAAAATCGATGCACTAGTAAAATTAGTACAACAAACTCGTGATCAGCTGCCAGTTGAGGGAGTGGATGTAAAGGTATTTAATGAGCAACTAACTAAGTTCAACCACGCCATCAAGCTACCATCAGGCAAGTCAATACAGAGTTGTTTTATTGAGAAAAGTGCTAAAGCTACTTCTAAAGAAAAAGATTTAAAGTCCAAAGCATTAGAATTAACAAAGAATCTGCCAAGTCATAATAAACCAACCACAACTACTATAAACCATGTACCTAGAAAGACTAATAAATCTTCATCTAGAATTGGTTGCATTATCTCATAAATCTGTAATTTATACAACAGGATTAGAAAATATGCATCTTTCTAAAAATAAAAAGTAGTAAATGCTTTAAATAGTCAAAATTTTAGTTTAAAATAACTTTATAATTAAAATATTATGGTTTCTTATGGAAGATATTAACTATTGGGATAATTCAAGATACCAGTCTTGTGCATATGCTGAGAGGTTGCTTAATGAATTAATTTTGCTAAATACAAAAATAAAACAACCAATAGACATTGATGAAGTCAAAAAAGGCATCTACTATACTAAAAAATATCATGGCAGCCAAATGAGACAATCCGGTGAGCCTTATTATTCTCATCCAATTGAAGTAGCTTATATGGTTGCCCAGTACACAGCCCTAGAAATTCCACGATTGTTTAGAACCGACATGATTGTTACCGCATTACTACACGACACCCTTGAAGATACGGAACTGACCGAAAAGATGATTGCTTACATCTTTGGCAGCAAGGTTGCTAGTCAAGTAGAAGGTCTGACTAGGGTTAAGTCTCATGGCAAAATTAGCTCAACGGAAACACTAAATTTATTATTTCAACAAAAAAAATATGATGTGGCACTTATTAAAATTTTTGACCAAATTCATAACTTACAAACACTCGGGGCTAAATCACCTGAAAAAGCTAGAAAGATAGTAGAAGAAACTATAAGAGATTTTATGGTTCTCATTATGTTCCTTGGAATGTCAACAATATACTAAAATACATTGAATTAGGTGACAAAGAACATAGAAATAGCTTCGAATAATTTACTAGTTTCTGTTATCTTATTTTTAATCCATTTTTTCATATTAGCCCAAAATTTTTCTATTGGATTTAAGTCTGGTGAATATGGGGGTAAAAAAATAACCTTACAACCTACTGATTCTATTAATTCTTTCGTCTTCTTTGATTTATGGAAACTAGCATTATCTAGTACTACAACCTGTCCTGCTTTTAATTCTTTAATTAAAAACTTCTCAACCCAATTATTAAATAGTTCTGTATTACAAGTTCCATTAAACACAAAAGGGGCTATCGGCTTATTATTTGTAAATTGTAATCAGCTATTGACCCCTTTAAGGGAAAAATTGTAATGAAAATTGCCCCCCTAAATAAGTAACAATATCTCCAAAAAATTAATATTTTTAATATTTTTTTAAGGAGTTTTTAAAAGGTTGTTTATAGTGGTGTCAATAAGCGTTGAAAAATGACCCACATAAGTCTAGAACTATTGTTTTTTTTTCATACGATAACTTTCATTTCCCGTTTCAATGATATCACAATTATGACAAACTCTATCAAGTAGCGCTGAAGTCATTTTATTACAACCAAATATTTGTGACCATTCTGAGAATATAAGATTAGTAGTAATAATAATTGAAGTGTTGGAATGTATTTTAGATAATAGATGAAAGATAAGTTGACCGCCATTCTTAGAAAATGGTAGATAACCAAGCTCATCTAGGACTAGTACATCTATTTTTTGCAAGGAAGCTGCTAGTTTTCCTACCTGAGCAGAGTTCTTTTCATATTCTAATTGATTAGCAAGATCTACAAGATTAAAAAATCTTGATTTATAACCTTTTCGTACTGCTTTTGTACTTAATGCAATAGCTAGGTGAGTTTTACCGCTACCAGTACCACCAACTAGGATTATATTTCTAGATGTTTTAATAAACTCGCAACTATATAGATGCATAATTTGTTCTTGGTTTATTGGGGTATCGATAAATATGAAATTATCTATATCTTTTTTCTCAGGAAACTTTGCTGCGCTAATCCTACTTTGAATAGACCTAAGAGTTCGTGTTGTTAGTTCAGATTTTAATAAATTATGTAAAATATAATTCGAGGCTTCTTTACGCCTTATGGCATCAGATATAATTTCATCATAAGACTCAAGCATCCCTGTAAATTTTAGCTTTCTCATAACATTTATAATATCTTCTCTAGTAGATTCTTGATATACATTGTTCATTACTTACCTCCTAACTTGAGAAAATTATCGTATATCTCACAATTAGCTTTCGGGATATGTTTTAAAGTATGATATTCTTGGTAATTACTTGGCTCTGTTACTTTTAACTCATCTTTATTACGTAATATAATATTTAAAATTACCTCCTTACTAACAGTTCCTATTTTTAGTGCTTGGGTGCATGCTGATACTACTGCTTCTATGGATTCCATTGCTATATACGATAATATATGAGCAAAATCTCTTGTACCTGCTGGGCTGCTCTCAAGACGTCTTCTAACTTCTATGAGCTCTTCTGGTAAATTCATATTAAGGAATGGTTCACCATTTCTTAATGCTCCGGGTTTATACCTTAATATTGGCAGATAATGATTGACGTCATAACAAGTTTCTCCCTTAGTAAATTTCCGTTTATGACGACCTACCTCTTGACCATTATAAATAAATACTAGATGTTCAGCATATATCTTACATTGTACTATTTTCCCAGCACAACTACAGTGAACGCTATAATTATTGCTTTCATATCTAGCCAAACAAGTAATAGAAACCTTGATATCTATTTCTTTGCAACCGTTAAATAATACAGGCACGGATACTAAAAAATTACGTTCTAGTTGATATGCTTCATCTATAGTCTTATCTTTATATTCGGGGTGTTTATGAGAGCTATTATAAGTAACTAATCTGCTGGTTAATATATCGTTTAATTCTTGCAAGGTTAAAGCTTTTGGCATAGGAGTAAAGAACTGTTCCCGGTCAATCTGTACTTGTCGCTCAACCCTACCTTTTTCATTACCTCGAGCTGGAGAACATGCTATCGGTTCAATGAGATAATGTGCGCAGAGCTTTTCAAACTTTGGATTCCATTCTCTATTATTAGAGCCTTTTAAAACCTTACTGACAGCAGTCTTCATATTATCATAAATCCCTTTAGTTGGACTACCACCAAAAAAAGTAAAGGCTCTAACATGTGCATCAAATACCATCTCTTGAGCTTCAGTAGGATAAATATAGATAAATTTTTTACGGCTATAACACAAAACAAAGTGAGCTACTTTAACATTTATTATTTCTCCAGCTAATATTACTTGCTCACTACTCCAGTCAAATTGGTAAGCTTCCCCAGGAGCAAAGGATAAAGGTACGCAAGCTTTTATATTAATCTCAAAATTTCTATCATTCCAAGTGTTAATATAACGACTAACAGCAGAGTAACTGCCTTGATACCCATAAATCTTTAACTCCTCAAATAAAGCTTTCCCTGTTTTTTTAGGCTTTGAATTCTTATTATCCCGCAACATCCTCTCAAGACTCTCAATATATTTCCCGAGTTTAGGTATAGGTTGAATTATTCGTATATAATCAGATTTAATCTCTCCTTGCGTACGAATGATACTTCTAACTGTATTACGTGATATATTTAATTCTCTACTTATTGAACGTATACCTTCTCCACGACGATAACGTCCTAATATCTTTCTCTTACTTTCCATTATTAACATCTCTGATTTTATACTCCTATTATTTATTCTGAAAATAATAGAAGTATAGGTTGATAATAATGGATTAATAACGTACTACTTTTCCCACTTCTTAGGTGGGTCATTTTTCAACGCACATTAACCCATTTAGTGGGTCATTATTGCACGCTTTTTAACATCTTATGAATGTTAATCACGGAAAGGCACATGAATTTAATCGTGAAGTTGGTGCATTAAAGCAAGAACATACCCAAATTCAAAATAAACTTGACTCGATTGTAGACTTAGTTACAGAAGGGGTTTTAACTAGGGAAGAATTTTTGCGTAAGAAAACACAATTAAGAGATAGGCAATATGAATTAAGTGAACTGATTAAAAGTTATGACAAGGTAGATGACAAATTATCAAAAAAGCTTGTAGACCTGATAAGTATTACTACAAACGCCTATGAAACTTTTAGAGATTCGACGATAGCTGAAAAACGGGAATTACTAAATTTTATGTTTGCGAACCTAAATCTTAATGGTTCAAACCTAGAGTATACCTTGGCTTTCCCCTTTACAGAACTAGCAAAATTAACCAATTGTCCCATTTGGCGGAGAGAGAGGGATTCGAACCCTCGATACGGTTAACCCGTATAACGGTTTAGCAAACCGTCGCCTTCAGCCTCTCGGCCACCTCTCCAAGTCATAATATGATTATATTATGAGTCACTTATAGCATTGAATCGTTTATATTTCTATAATTATTTTATATAAGTTCAACGGTGTCAATAAGCGTTGAAAAATGACCCACATAAGTCTAGAACTATTGTTTTTTTTTCATACGATAACTTTCATTTCCCGTTTCAATGATATCACAATTATGACAAACTCTATCAAGTAGCGCTGAAGTCATTTTATTACAACCAAATATTTGTGACCATTCTGAGAATATAAGATTAGTAGTAATAATAATTGAAGTGTTGGAATGTATTTTAGATAATAGATGAAAGATAAGTTGACCGCCATTCTTAGAAAATGGTAGATAACCAAGCTCATCTAGGACTAGTACATCTATTTTTTGCAAGGAAGCTGCTAGTTTTCCTACCTGAGCAGAGTTCTTTTCATATTCTAATTGATTAGCAAGATCTACAAGATTAAAAAATCTTGATTTATAACCTTTTCGTACTGCTTTTGTACTTAATGCAATAGCTAGGTGAGTTTTACCGCTACCAGTACCACCAACTAGGATTATATTTCTAGATGTTTTAATAAACTCGCAACTATATAGATGCATAATTTGTTCTTGGTTTATTGGGGTATCGATAAATATGAAATTATCTATATCTTTTTTCTCAGGAAACTTTGCTGCGCTAATCCTACTTTGAATAGACCTAAGAGTTCGTGTTGTTAGTTCAGATTTTAATAAATTATGTAAAATATAATTCGAGGCTTCTTTACGCCTTATGGCATCAGATATAATTTCATCATAAGACTCAAGCATCCCTGTAAATTTTAGCTTTCTCATAACATTTATAATATCTTCTCTAGTAGATTCTTGATATACATTGTTCATTACTTACCTCCTAACTTGAGAAAATTATCGTATATCTCACAATTAGCTTTCGGGATATGTTTTAAAGTATGATATTCTTGGTAATTACTTGGCTCTGTTACTTTTAACTCATCTTTATTACGTAATATAATATTTAAAATTACCTCCTTACTAACAGTTCCTATTTTTAGTGCTTGGGTGCATGCTGATACTACTGCTTCTATGGATTCCATTGCTATATACGATAATATATGAGCAAAATCTCTTGTACCTGCTGGGCTGCTCTCAAGACGTCTTCTAACTTCTATGAGCTCTTCTGGTAAATTCATATTAAGGAATGGTTCACCATTTCTTAATGCTCCGGGTTTATACCTTAATATTGGCAGATAATGATTGACGTCATAACAAGTTTCTCCCTTAGTAAATTTCCGTTTATGACGACCTACCTCTTGACCATTATAAATAAATACTAGATGTTCAGCATATATCTTACATTGTACTATTTTCCCAGCACAACTACAGTGAACGCTATAATTATTGCTTTCATATCTAGCCAAACAAGTAATAGAAACCTTGATATCTATTTCTTTGCAACCGTTAAATAATACAGGCACGGATACTAAAAAATTACGTTCTAGTTGATATGCTTCATCTATAGTCTTATCTTTATATTCGGGGTGTTTATGAGAGCTATTATAAGTAACTAATCTGCTGGTTAATATATCGTTTAATTCTTGCAAGGTTAAAGCTTTTGGCATAGGAGTAAAGAACTGTTCCCGGTCAATCTGTACTTGTCGCTCAACCCTACCTTTTTCATTACCTCGAGCTGGAGAACATGCTATCGGTTCAATGAGATAATGTGCGCAGAGCTTTTCAAACTTTGGATTCCATTCTCTATTATTAGAGCCTTTTAAAACCTTACTGACAGCAGTCTTCATATTATCATAAATCCCTTTAGTTGGACTACCACCAAAAAAAGTAAAGGCTCTAACATGTGCATCAAATACCATCTCTTGAGCTTCAGTAGGATAAATATAGATAAATTTTTTACGGCTATAACACAAAACAAAGTGAGCTACTTTAACATTTATTATTTCTCCAGCTAATATTACTTGCTCACTACTCCAGTCAAATTGGTAAGCTTCCCCAGGAGCAAAGGATAAAGGTACGCAAGCTTTTATATTAATCTCAAAATTTCTATCATTCCAAGTGTTAATATAACGACTAACAGCAGAGTAACTGCCTTGATACCCATAAATCTTTAACTCCTCAAATAAAGCTTTCCCTGTTTTTTTAGGCTTTGAATTCTTATTATCCCGCAACATCCTCTCAAGACTCTCAATATATTTCCCGAGTTTAGGTATAGGTTGAATTATTCGTATATAATCAGATTTAATCTCTCCTTGCGTACGAATGATACTTCTAACTGTATTACGTGATATATTTAATTCTCTACTTATTGAACGTATACCTTCTCCACGACGATAACGTCCTAATATCTTTCTCTTACTTTCCATTATTAACATCTCTGATTTTATACTCCTATTATTTATTCTGAAAATAATAGAAGTATAGGTTGATAATAATGGATTAATAACGTACTACTTTTCCCACTTCTTAGGTGGGTCATTTTTCAACGCACATTAACCCATTTAGTGGGTCATTATTGCACGCTTTTTAACAGAGTAATTGGAATCTTCAATTAATTCAGCCAGTTCTTTAGTACCAAACTTAGATAAAGCTGCCTGCATCACTGTCATCTTACTGTCAAAACCTTCAGCATAAGTGTTTTTCAACCAACCAATGTGAGAGTGACGTGTTTGCTCGATAGCATTTTTTTGCTGTTTTTGTAAATCCTGCGAAAAATCATACAGAGAATTAAGCAGCTTCTCACCTTGTTTTTTAGATAGTCCGCTTTGGTAAAACATGTCTTCATAACGAGTTAAATACTCCTCATCTTCCTTAGATCGTTTATCAGTATATCTCTTATCTTCAGGCAGCCCCATCCTAGAATAAAATTTATGCCACTCCTCATCAGAGCTGTCATCTTTTGGCACAGCAACTCGTTGATTCAAGCTCTTCTCTGCTTCCAAATAGCTCTGTGCTAAAGATGATACATCCTTGAATTTACCCAGTGACTCAGATTTACGTATTTCCTCAGGCATGTTAGCTAGCCAACCGTTACCAAAGGAATTAGGGCTAGTTTCATAGTTATTAGCAGTTACTTCTTTGCTCATTTGCTTATTCTTCTGTTAACGTTTCTATTTCTTTTTTTAACTGTTCTATTTTTTCAATAGTTAGTTTTGTGTATTTAGCTATTTTTTCTATTGGCTCATTATCAATTAACATTTCTTTTGCTGTATCTATTTTTTCTTCAACTTTACCTTCAACTTTACCTTCAACTTTACCTTCAACTTTACCTTCAACTTTACCTTCAGCTTTACCTCTAGCTTCACCTCTAGCTTCAGCATCTTCAATTTGTTGCTGTTCTACCGCTAAATTATCAAGACGAGCTTTGGTCATTTGCTCATAGGTGTTAAGTTCTGCCTCTGACCAGCTAGCTTGGTCTACAGCCTCAAAGGCTCTTCTAATAATTTCATCCTTACCTATTAAATGCTCTATTTCTGTTAATGTTAATTTACTATCTCCTGCATGCTTAAAAAAATACATCCACTTCTCTTCAATAGTCTTTAGCTCGTCTATAGTTTTTTTAAATTTTTCAAGCTCTAAAAAAACAAAGTAAAAATCTTTTAAATCATGAGCATAGCTCTCTGTATCTAAAAGACGATGTTCTGATTTCCAATGTTTTTTATCTTCAAACATTACAAAATTCGCTATCGCTAAAAATATTACTCCTTTTAATTTAGCGTATACTGCCAGTTTCTTGTGTTTCTCATCTTCCTCAATTCTTTGCTGAGAATATGCTTTAGCTGCATAATATTGGGCTCTTTTTTCAAATCCTGGATGCTTACTTACCTGCATCTCTACTATGAATTGATTACCGTGTTGATCTTTACATAACACATCAACAATAGACTTTCTGTAAATAGCAATATCAGGGTCTTGGATAGTTGGTAAAAACGTCACTTCAATTATTTGCTCATTTTCTTTACACTTAAGAACATCGTTTAAAAAATGTACAAGTATATCTTTGTTCTTTTCAGTACCAAAGATTTTACGAAAACAAAAATCGTTTTTAGGATCAAGAAACTTTGATAAAAACATACATAACCTCTTAATTGTTACTAAATATCGCTATTACTTATCTGATTCATTAGTATTTTTAGCACCATCAATATTATTAACTCCATCATCTTCTGAAACCTGCGAGCATATATATAGGAACAACGCCCGATGTCCTTCCAAAAAGGCAGTGTACTCACTTTCTTGCCGAACAAAATTGCTGCGATATATGCCACTCATTTGAGCTAAATCCTCTAATATTATTTTACCATCTTCTCCACTAAAAAGCTTGCAATAAATTGATTTTAATTGTTCTTTTGTTCGTAAATTTGATGGGGATGATGATAGTTTCATGTACTCCTTACCCTTGTATCTGTTGTTGCTGTTGTAATTGTTGCATTTGCATCATCTTACGTTGTTGTCTGATTTGTAATACTTCTTGCTCGTTCTTGAGGATTGAGCTTGGGGCTTCTCTCAGCTCGAAGAATAGTTTAAAACATTTATCCCAGTTGATGTTATCGTAAATCTCAGGAAAAAAGTTACTGATACCACTTCGTTGAAAGAAACCTAATACCTGCTCAACGCTGGCTATTGCTGATGTTTTCTGTACCCTAGATAGTGTAAATTGTAATCAGCTATTGCCCCCCTATTGTAATAAACTATTGCCCCCCCTAACCACATAAAAAAATTAGTTAATTTTGGTTAAAATTCAGATAGAATTTTCTAAAATCATTGTAATTTTTAATTAATACCGTAGTCTATTATTTTAATCTTTAATCTACATCTTTCCCTCCTCTAAAACTTTTATTACCAGTTTCTATGATTTGACAATGATGTGTCAATCTATCGATAATTACTTTTGTTGCCTTAGCATTACCAAACATATCATTCCATTCTTCAAATCTCAAATGGGTAGTAATGATCACTGAAGTTTGCTCATACAATTTAGCAAATAACTCAAATAACAGGAATCTAGCTTCGGCTTTTATTGGTACATAGCCTAATTCATCTACTACAATCAGATGGAATCTCTTAACTGAATCGATGAATTTGCTTTCATAATTATGGATTCTAGCATTAAGCAATTGGCTAGCTAATTCATTTAAAGTATAAAATCTTACCCTGTAACTTTTTTCAATGGCGGTGAACGCCAAACCAATTGCTAGATGAGTTTTTGCAGACCCAGAACCACCTATGAACATGATATTCTGATGATTATCAATCACTTTTTGTATATCAATATTTTCAACCAATTTAGCTTGGCATGTATCTGATAGTAACTTTATGGTTGGGAACTTAGCTAGTTGCAACCTATAACCTAGCGAGCGTGACTTCTTATATTCACACTCTGCTTCAAGAAGTTTCTTTAACACATCATACACACTAGTAGTAGGAACATCATTTGTTAAATTACTTGACTCAGCTAACTGCATCTTCATACCGACTAAACCTAATTTATCTAATAACAATATTAAGTCTTTCATTTAATTTACCTCCGTTGTTAAATGCAACTTGCTATAAATACTACAATCAGCATCAGGAGGATTTTTTAGCTGAATAAACTCAGTCTCTTGGATATCTAGTTTCATTGCTGGTTGCAACAAATATTGCTCAACTAATTTAGAGCTACAGCCGCCAGCAGCAATTGTTAGGTTACAAGCATTTGTTACCTTTTCTAATCCATACTTATTAACAAGTAGCAGGATATCTATAAATTGTTTATCACCATCCTTGTAAGTCTCTAACTTATTTCGTAGTTTGCCAAATATCTCAGGTAACAAACTCATTAACTCTTTGAACGGTCCACCATTACGTAAAGCACCGGGTTTACGTTCTAGAGCTGCTATATAGTGCCATGGATTATAATTCTTCTGATAGCGTTTAAAACTACGAACATGCTCTGCAATAATCTTGCTTTTATGTAAAATCACTATTTGCCAAGCATAGGATTTAATCTGTACGCTAAGTCCCACATATTCACACGGAACACTATACATATTGCTGTCGTATTGTATTAAACTCAAAGGTGATACGGTCGTTGGATGTAATCTATAACCGGTAAACTGCCCTCTATATCCTATTAAATATGCCTTCTCTTCCTCATATATTTCTAGAATCGTTCTTTCTGTAAATTCAGGATGTCTTTTAGTTTTAGCCCACTCTATAGACATCTCTCTTAGCTGAATGTTAATAGCTTCATAACTATCTCCTTTCAATATTGGAGTAAAAAAGTTACGTCTAGTGTCTCCTACTTGTTTCTCAACCTGTCCTTTCTCCCATCCTGATGCTGGACTACAGGCAAGTGGCTCAAATAAATGGTGAGAGACCATTTGGATAAACTTCTCGTTAAAGATACGATCCTTGCCAATCAATATTTTTTTGACAGCCGTCTTCATATTGTCATAAATACCATTCTTACAACAACCAGCAAAAAACTTGAAAGCTTGATCATGGGCATCCATAACCATTTCCAGCTGCTCATTAGGATAAACCACTACCAAAGAATAACGACTATAGCATAGCTTTATTCTCGCTGCTTTAACTCTAGTAACCTCCCCATTTAAACATATTTCTTCCTCTCCCCAATCAAACTGAAACGCCTGACCAGCTTCAAAATTTAATGGAATAAAAACTTGCCCGCCCCTTGCCTCGTATTCTCTACGGAAGTTTCGTACAATTAGATTCACAGATTCGTAACTTCCTGTATAACCCGATATCTGAAGCTGTTGGTATAGCTTTTTTGCCGTCATTCTACGTCGAACCGACTCCTTGCTATTCTCTGCTAATAGCTGATTTAGTACTTCAAGATGATTGCCAAGAACAGGCTTACCTTTGCTATATTTTGCTAACTCAAATTTAGTTTGATTGCTGCGAATGACTTTTTTTACTGTATTCTTTGATATATTCAGTTCTCTAGCAATTGCTTTAATTGCTTTGCCATCAACGTAATACATTCTACGTATTCTTCCAATTGTTTCCACTATAAACACCCTTTTAAAAACTCCTTAAAAAAATATTAAAAATATTAATTTTTTGGAGATATTGTTACTTATTTAGGGGGGCAATTTTCATTACAATTTTTCCCTTAAAGGGGTCAATAGCTGATTACAATTTACACTAGCGGTGGCATTAGAATAAGAGTCATGCAAGATGTAGACATTGCAGTTAGACACTCTGAGAGTTTTGCAGTGCTAACTAGACAATAATTATAGGTAATTATTTTTGATATCACGATAAGAACTTATAACTCGCAAAATTTGCAATGGCTTTGTTTTAGGATTATATATTATGTAGTAGCTATAAACTAACCAAAAACGTACAGGTTGAGCAATTAAATCTTCACGTTTACTTCCAATGTTAGGATTTGCAGCTAGTTTTAAAAACGCTTGTTCAAAAAGACTGGCTATTTTCTCAGCAGCTTTGGGATTATCTTTGGCGATATATAACCAAATATCATTAATATCTTGCTCTGCTTGAACAGTTAAGCAAAAATTATTTTTACTCATGAGACTTTAATTTATCTCTACGAAAATTCCTGAAATTTTGCAGAGCTTGGTCACCTGAAATAACCTTACCTTCAGCTGCTTGGTCAAGACCTATTTGAATTTCCTGATTAAGCCACATTTTATAGTTTTCAAAATTAGTATTTTGAGTTTCTGATTTAATAAATAAACGTAATGCAGCTCTTATAACTTCACTGGAAGAATGATAAAAACCACTTTCTACCTGTTTATCTACATATTTTTCGAGTTCTGGTGTTAAGGACACATTCATAATTATCAGCCATAATAACAATAATTGATATTATAGTAACATAAATAGTTATGGCATTTCAAGAAAATTTTGCTGAGTTTTTAGACACAGAGCAAGGGTTTGCAATAGAGGTGTAAATTGTAATCAGCTATTGACCCCCTATTGTAATAAACTATTGCCCCCCCTAACCACATAAAAAAATTAGTTAATTTTGGTTAAAATTCAGATAGAATTTTCTAAAATCATTGTAATTTTTAATTAATACCGTAGTCTATTATTTTAATCTTTAATCTACATCTTTCCCTCCTCTAAAACTTTTATTACCAGTTTCTATGATTTGACAATGATGTGTCAATCTATCGATAATTACTTTTGTTGCCTTAGCATTACCAAACATATCATTCCATTCTTCAAATCTCAAATGGGTAGTAATGATCACTGAAGTTTGCTCATACAATTTAGCAAATAACTCAAATAACAGGAATCTAGCTTCGCCTTTTATTGGTACATAGCCTAATTCATCTACTACAATCAGATGGAATCTCTTAACTGAATCGATGAATTTGCTTTCATAATTATGGATTCTAGCATTAAGCAATTGGCTAGCTAATTCATTTAAAGTATAAAATCTTACCCTGTAACTTTTTTCAATGGCGGTGAACGCTAAACCAATTGCTAGATGAGTTTTTGCAGACCCAGAACCACCTATGAACATGATATTCTGATGATTATCAATCACTTTTTGTATATCAATATTTTCAACCAATTTAGCTTGGCATGTATCTGATAGTAACTTTATGGTTGGGAACTTAGCTAGTTGCAACCTATAACCTAGCGAGCGTGACTTCTTATATTCACACTCTGCTTCAAGAAGTTTCTTTAACACATCATACACACTAGTAGTAGGGACATCATTTGTTAAATTACTTGACTCAGCTAACTGCATCTTCATACCGACTAAACCTAATTTATCTAATAACAATATTAAGTCTTTCATTTAATTTACCTCCGTTGTTAAATGCAACTTGCTATAAATACTACAATCAGCATCAGGAGGATTTTTTAGCTGAATAAACTCAGTCTCTTGGATATCTAGTTTCATTGCTGGTTGCAACAAATATTGCTCAACTAATTTAGAGCTACAGCCGCCAGCAGCAATTGTTAGGTTACAAGCATTTGTTACCTTTTCTAATCCATACTTATTAACAAGTAGCAGGATATCTATAAATTGTTTATCACCATCCTTGTAAGTCTCTAACTTATTTCGTAGTTTGCCAAATATCTCAGGTAACAAACTCATTAACTCTTTGAACGGTCCACCATTACGTAAAGCACCGGGTTTACGTTCTAGAGCTGCTATATAGTGCCATGGATTATAATTCTTCTGATAGCGTTTAAAACTACGAACATGCTCTGCAATAATCTTGCTTTCATGTAAAATCACTATTTGCCAAGCATAGGATTTAATCTGTACGCTAAGTCCCACATATTCACACGGAACACTATAGTGAAACCTATTGAATTAGGTGATATAAATTTTGTGTCATACCTGCGAAAGCAGATATCTAGATTCCCGCCGTTGCTAAGACAACTTATAATCGTTATGTTCTTTGTCACCTAATCCTATGGACTTAACTATATACATATTGGTGTCGTATTGTATTAAACTCAAAGGTGATACGGTCGTTGGATGTAATCTATAACCGGTAAACTGCCCTCTATATCCTATTAAATATGCCTTCTCTTCCTCATATATTTCTAGAATCGTTCTTTCTGTAAATTCAGGATGTCTTTTAGTTTTAGCCCACTCTATAGACATCTCTCTTAGCTGAATGTTAATAGCTTCATAACTATCTCCTTTCAATATTGGAGTAAAAAAGTTACGTCTAGTGTCTCCTACTTGTTTCTCAACCTGTCCTTTCTCCCATCCTGATGCTGGACTACAGGCAAGTGGCTCAAATAAATGGTGAGAGACCATTTGGATAAACTTCTCGTTAAAGATACGATCCTTGCCAATCAATATTTTTTTGACAGCCGTCTTCATATTGTCATAAATACCATTCTTACAACAACCAACAAAAAACTTGAAAGCTTGATCATGGGCATCCATAACCATTTCCAGCTGCTCATTAGGATAAACCACTACCAAAGAATAACGACTATAGCATAGCTTTATTCTCGCTGCTTTAACTCTAGTAACCTCCCCATTTAAACATATTTCTTCCTCTCCCCAATCAAACTGAAACGCTCCTCCTAGCTCAAAATTTAGTGGAATAAAAACTTGCTTACCTTTTGCTTCATGATCTCTTCGGAATCTTCTAACTATTAGATTCACAGATTCATAACTACCTTGATAACCTGATATCTTCAGCTGCTGATGTAATTTCTTGGCAGTCATTCTACGCCTGACTGGTTCTTTGATATTTTCTGCTAATAGCTGATTCAACATCGCAAGATATTCACCTAAAACTGGCTTAGCTTTACTATATTTAGCTAATTCAAACTTGGTCGCATCACTGCGTATAACTTTTTTAACAGTATTTTTTGATATATTAAGCTCTTTGGCAATTGCTCTAATTGCCTTGCCATCAACATGATACATTTTACGTATCTTTGAAATTGATTCCACGATAAACACTCCCTAAAAACTCCTACAAATTATTAACAAATTATTAATTTATGTAGGAGCTACTATTTCTTTTTAGGGGGGTCAATTCTCTTTACAATTCTTGCTCTAAATGGGTCAATAGTTCATTACAATTTACAAAACCGTGCAAAGTTATCTAAATGACTTAATGAATAATCAGGAAATAAGGTCTTATATAAGAGGGGCTGATTTTGAAATAATGCTAGTGGAAGGAATAAAAGATACAAAGCAAGTAGCTGTGCTAACAAAGCAATTATATAAAGAACGTCAAGCACATGTACTAAAAAAATTGAGTCCTGAAATACAAGAGCTTAAAGAACACGGGATGATAAAAATTAACAATAATACTTATGATGCAAAATCTTATTTAGAATATAGGATGAATGATAAGCTAATTGGTCCTTACTTGAAAAATACAGAAATAGAAAAAAGACTAACAGAAATATATAGACAAAAACAACAGCTAGATCAGCAAAAACAATCAGAGTTAACACGGGAAAAAAATAATCTAATGAAGATATAAATAACTCCTACTTCAAGAGTTGTGAACACAACTCTTGAAGTAGGAGAAGTATACTAAATTACTAAAAGATAAGACGTTTTATTATCTTATTTTGAAGCATTGAAAATGTTTACTAAATCGATGTATTGGGGGATGCTATTGCATCTGTTGTAAATGGTAGAAAAATTAGGTATAGTCAAATAAAAGATATATGCAGAAGCTCAGTGTATGAAAAAATTTTTAACATTATTTATATTACTAATTATTTATAGTAATACTTTTGCTCAAGAACAAGTATCTAATTTAATCACTCCAGTTAGTTATTTTGTCAACCATGAGCAACAACTTAAGACTATTAAGGACAATTTAAGTAAATATAAACAAACAAGTTTAGTAGGTACTAGCGGAATAGGCAAGACTCAGCTATCCAGGATGTATGCTTATGAAAATAAAAATAATTATGATCTTATTTGGTTTTTTGATTGTAACCTTGATTTGAACGAACAATTTGTTAAGTTAGCTAAGCAGCTAAATAGCACTAGAAAAACCAATATATCTGAAGAAGTTGCTTTAGCAAAAAAAGAAGTAATATCATATTTAACTTCTACTAATAAGTGGTTATTGGTGTTTGATAATTTAAAAGTTAATGAAAATAAAAAAGTACAGGATTTAATTGATTGGGAACATAATGGTCATGTTGTGTTTTGTTCGCAAGATAATGAAAAGTTACATAATATTATAGCAATGCCCATACTTGATAAGCCTACTATTGTAGCTTTAGCTAATAACTTATTGGATAATAAGGATAATAATAATATCACATTTTTAACGCAATCTTTTAGTGGTTATCCAATATTGATAGTGCAAGGAACTCAATTACTTAACAAAATTAAAGGTTTAGATAAAGAGGAGTATAAAAAGAAAATCTATCAATCAACTGATAAAATAGCAACAAATATTAATATGGTTATTCAACAATTAAAACCAAGTGCAATAAAGTTGCTGAATAAAATAGCTTTATTAAATAACCAAAGCTTCTCAAAACAGCTTCTTACCACCATTACTGATAATAAGGATACTTTAGATGATGATATATATCAATTATCTAAATTTATGCTAATCACTAATATTAATTCCAGTGAGGATAACTCTATTTTTGAAATGCATGATATAGTCAGCAATAAAATAATGGAACTAAATGGCAATAATAACAAAATATATTTAGAAAATATTATTAGCAAAATACCTAAATCTAAAGGACCTTATTCAGGATATTTGTGGAGAAGTGCTAAAACTATACCAGAGAACTTAGAAATTCTTCTAAACAACTCTGAGAAATATAATATTAATCTATACGCAATACTTACCTTAAGATCGGAGTTATTTTCTCTATATGTAAATACTTATAACAACAAAGCCAAGCAAATGTTTGATTGGTTTAATCAAAAAGATAAAAATAAGGAACTTAAATTGTGGAAAATGTCTGAATCTCAAAAATTTTATTATGCTAGGTACTTAGGAGTAATGGGAGTGTATTATAAAGTAACATTAAGGAATTTTGACACAGCGATTTCTTATTTTACTAAATCATTAAATATCGTAAATAAGCTTGATGATGAAGCTAATTATGGCCTTAAATTCAATGTTCTCTTTAATATGTCTATAGCTTATATATTGTTAGGAGAAATAAAACTAGTTGAAGAATTTCTTAAAAAGATAGAGCGATTGCTAACTCAAGGACCAATACAAGAAGATGACATACAAAAAATGTATAATATTGTAAAAAGTGAATTACTTGAGATGCAAGGTCAATATAAAGAAGCTTTAGAGTGTAGGGATAAAGCTATTGCACTATTTATAAAAAATGGATTGCATATTAATGACCTATACCTTAATCTAGATTATATATTTAGAGCAAATGCATTAAATTCCCTTGGTAGATATCAAGAAGCTTATGCTCAAGCTCAACAGTTATATAATATATATAAACCCCTAAAGCATAAAAATAATGAGACATTTGCAGGTATTTATATAGAAATGGCAAGAAGTGTATTAGGTTTAGGTAAAGTAGATCAAGCTTCTAAATATATTAATAAAGCTATATCCATATTGTTATTAGAAGACAACAACAATCCGGAGAACACAGGTTATTCTAAGAATCCTAGTTTAGCAAGTAGTTATGTAGTACAAGGTGATATCTTGTTTGCTCAAGATGACCTTAAGCGATCTATAGAATCTTACAAAAAAGCCTTTGTTATGTACCATTATTTATATGGAGATAGAAGTAAAAATATTGCCCAAGTAAGTAAGTTATATAACAAAGGAGCAAAAGCTGCCTGTAAAAGCAAAGATTTATATAATTATAAATTCTTTGGCAAGCCACAAATTAAGGAGTTTGGCATACACCACCCTAATACAGTTGATATGTTTGAATATTGCAAACAATATAACATGGATTTGTGGGGCAAAAATCATTAAGGAGATATAAGCTGCGTGATTTATATAGGTCTAGGACTAAGGATCAGATTTTAAACAACTTGCTAAAGATGAGATGGGTTGCTATTTTTAGCCTTACCCTAATTACGATTATAAATTTGGAAAAATTGTGACAAACAACAAATTAATTATATATCAAAGAAAAAAAATAAGGTTACTTTTTATAATAACAAATTAAGTTATTGACACGTTAAGTAACTTATCGTAGCATAATCTAGAAAACTTGAAGAGTATAATGAAGGCTTTTAAGATATGATACCATCAATGTTAACAAAATGATAGCAAGAAGAAATGACTATTTACATAAGATCGATCAACTTATTGGAGAAAAGATTTATTCTCTAAGACTTGCTAAAGGATTGTCACGACAACAATTGGCGGATATAGTAGAAGTAACAGGGCAGCAGTTACAAAAATACGAAAGGGGCATTAATAGAATATCAATAGGTAGATTAGTTCTTATTGCTAAAGCACTAGATAAAAATATAGAGTATTTTTATAAAGATTTAGAAGATGCTGATACTATACAACCAGTATTTGTTGAAAATCAGCATATGTACATAGAGGTTTCAAAGAATTTTATGAAAATTCGTAGTTCAGAGCAGCAGCAAGCGGTTAATGCATTGATAAGATATTTAATTACTAAAGTTGGATTTTCAACGAGGGAGTAAGATCATAGAAGGTTATATGGTACAAGATCATATCCATATGCTCATCAAAATTCCTCCTAAATATTCTGTAGCCGAAGTAATAGGTTATATCAAGGGGACAAGTGCTATAGCTGTTACTAGGCAGTTTGGTGGACGAAAGCATAGTTTTAATGGAGAGAAGTTGTGGGCTAGAGGTTATGCGGTTTCAACTGTAGGATTTGAAGAGAATCAGGTTAAACACTACATTAAGAACCAAGAGCAACTTGATAGTCTAGGTTCTGACGAAACAGGAGAAATTTAAGTTTAGTAAATATATTAGTTAGTAAAAAATGTATCTAAAATAAACTCTGACAGAGCTAGTATAGTACTATAATTTAATTTTTTTATTAACAACTAAAATAGGATTTTAATATATGCCAAATTACGCTACGAGTTCAACAGAGTCTTCCAAAGAAAATACTAAAAATTTATATTTTGCAGGTCCCTTATTTAATCATCCTGAGCTTATAGGTAATAGATATTTAGCTGAGGCAATAGAAGAAAAATCTGCTAAGGAAGGGAAATATAAGTATAAATGTACATTACCTCAAGATTTAGAACAAGATAGTCCCGATGCTAAAAAGATAAAAGATAATGATTTAAGGTGTCTAAAAACATCTGATGGAGGCTTATTTAATTTTAACGGTGTAGACCAGGATTCTGGTACAGTAGTGGAATATATGGCAAATATATATTTAAGACACCCTACAGTAATATATAGAACTGACTTTAGAGCTGGTGGCAATAATAATCGCACAGAAAAGGCTGATCCTTGGAATCTGATGTTATCGAATTATCCACACGTTGAAGTGGTCGTTATTGATAACATAATGGGAAAATACCAAAATGCACTTAAGGAATATCAAGGTAATGTTGATGAGGCAACAAAAGCATTATCTCTTGTTATAGCTGAACCTATTATTGAGGCATTAGATAAGGCATTTGACAATCCTCCACCATTACCTCAGGGCTTCACTTTGGAAATGATAGGTGAGTATTTTGATACAGTGAATGGTTTAGACTTGCAATAGGACATGTAGTCACGAGATTGTGAAGAAAACGCTAGGATGTAGGAGTTATTCAGGTATGGCTTAGATTACTTGCAGAGAATATTTTTGAATATTAAAGAAATGATGGAAAAATGGATGGAAGTTATAACAAAATTTATTAAGCCAATAATACCATCTTTACTCCGATTATCACCTTGTTAATCTCTTTGTTCTGTACTGAGCAAGCTTATAGTTGTTCTAAGCAATTTTTTGATTCCTTAATCATAAAATTGTTTAAGTTACACTTTGTGCAACCAGCCTAACCTTTTTGTCCAGTAGTGTGACATATAGTACGTGAGCATGCGAATCCATGATATTTTCAAAAAACAATTCTTCAAATCATTTGAGTATATAATACGTCAATTCGGGATAAGGATATTGAGAACATGTAGATTAAAATCAAATTTTGTTGAAGGTTTATTTTTCTTTAATGAATAAGCAACAAGAGTAGATAATATATGGACAAAGGCATTTATTGGTGATCTATGTCTAGGGCGTGTCATCAATTAAGTTGACAAGAGTGTTTGTTTGTTGTGTAATAGAGAAAAAATTAAGGATAAATTTTCTCTATGCGTCGATATGCTCTACGTGACGATCAATGGGATCGGATTAAAGATAAGCTACCTGGAAGGGAAGAGTCTGTTGGTGTAACAGCCAAGGATAATCGCCTATTTGTAGAAGCAGTCTTGTATCGATATAGGGCTGGTATACCTTGGAGAGACCTGCCTGAACGTTTTGGAGATTTTCGAGTGATTCACCTACGTCATTCAAGGTGGAGCAAGACAGGTGTGTGGAAAAAGGTTTTTGAGATGCTGGCTGAAGATGCTGATAACGAGTATGCCATGATTGATTCAACCATTGTTAGGACTCATCAACATAGTGCTGGTGCTAAAAAAAAGAGTTAGATGATGACCAAGCAATTGGACGAGGTAAAGGGGGGCTGAGTACTAAAATCCATGCCACATGTGACGCTCTAGGGAATCCAACGGGATTCCATCTTACCCCGGGTCAAGCTCATGATTTGCAAGGATCTGATGTTTTGATGAATGAATTGACGAAAGCGGATGCTGTACTTGCTGATAAGGCTTATGATGCCGATGCACGTATGCGAGATAAGCTGAAAGATAAGGGATGTATAGCTGTGATTCCCCCAAAGAAGAATCGTGTGAATCCAGCTAAGTATGATAAGGACCTCTATAAAGCTAGGCATTTGATTGAGAACTTTTTTGCAAAATTGAAGCAATATAGAGCTATTGCAACACGATATGACAAAACATCTCAGAACTTTTTGGGAGCTGTTTATATGGCTTCCATGGTAATTTGGCTCAATTGATGACACACCCTAGCTCTAGTAATAATACTACGCCACAGACCAAGGAATAAAAATAATTAACATTAACTAACTAACCCCAATTGCCAATTAATTTTGTATATCAAAAAGTTCTAGAGTCAATCCTTGATTATTTTTGCTTTATTACAGAATTTACCTTGCATATCAAATATTTGTACTACTCCTTCTGTATGAATATCGTGAGCTTTATCAACTAGATATTTTTGCTGTGGTGGAAACCATTGTAACACAAAATAAAGGACAGTGGTTGTAGTAATAGTTGATAAGCTAAGGCTAATCGCTACCACAGGAAAAAAGTTCTTACTACAATTAATCCTAAGAGACTCAATATCATCTTTAATTTTGTTGAGATTTTGACTACAGCTATTAATCCTATAGTCATTTCATATATTTTAAGTTGGTTGTGACTTTGAATTTCCTCAGCAACTTTAGGGGCTATAGCTCTTATGCTTTTATTTAACTTTTCCAGTATTTTGCTTAAGATATAGCACTCCTCACTAAGCTTAGAAAGATTTTTTTTAAAATCTTCCAACTGAATATTAATATTATTACTATATTGCTTAGTGGAATCACTAAAAGATGTTAAAATATCTTGAACCTCCCGTTTAATATATGGCAGCTCTTTAACTAGTTCCATGCACGTAGTAAAGTGCTTGTCTACTTTGTCATAAACTGTAGTAAAGTCAGTCGTTATTTTTTTACTCTTTAAAAAACGGTGATATACTGGTTTATTATTTGGCACATATATACATACATCAAGTCATTTTTTACTTACATCTAGACCTATTATTTTATTCATAGTATAATCTCCTTCATATTATTGTGCAAGGCTACTGCATTGCAGCACCTTCTACAATTTGTTCAAAGAAAACTTTCTAAGAGGATACTTATTCTCTCTACGACTCTTTCATCCAAAACCCATCAAGTCACCCCTCTTATAACTACTTATAACATGTTTTTAAGATATAAGACCCATTTCAGTGAATAAACTAGATTGACTTTTATAATTGCTGGTTGACACAACTAATGCTTAATGATCTTGGTCCACAAATCCATATCATATTGTTTGCAATATTCAATCATATCAATGGTATTAGGATGGTGTATGCCAAACTCCTTAATTTGTGGCTTGCCAAAGAATTTATAATTATATAAATCTTTGCTTTTACAGGCAGCTTTTGCACCATGATTATATAAATCACTCATTTGGGCAACATTTTTACTTCTATTTCCATATAAATGATGAAATATAACAAACGCTTTTTTATATGATTCTATGGCTTGTTTAAGCCTATTTTGGGTAAACAAAATATCACCTTGTACTACATAACTATCTGCTAAATAACGATTTTTAGAATAATTTGTGTTCTCTGAATTGTTATTGTCTTCTGCTAACAACATGGGGATAGCATTATTAATATATTCATAAGCTTTATCTACTTTACCTAAACCTAATGCACTTTTTGCCATTATTATATAAATATATCCTAATATTTCTTTATCTTTATACTCATTTTGTATGAAGTTATATAATGATTGAATCTGATTATAAGCTTCTTGATATCTACCCAAAAAATTCAACAATTCTGTTCTATACGCATAAACTATAAGAGCGTATGGGTCATTAATATGCTGTCCATTTTTTATAAATATTTCAATAACTTTATCTATACATTCTAAAGATTCTTTATATTGACCTCGCCTCTCAAATAATGTACCTTTTATAATATATATTGTATATATTTCATCTTCTTGCATTACTCTTGGTTTTATTAACTTTTCTATCTTTTTAAGAAGTTCTTCAGCTAATTTAATTTCGCCTAAAGATGCATAAGCTATAGACATATTATAGAGAACATTCAATTTAAGAGAATAATTAACTTCATCATCAAGTTTATCTAAAACCTTTAACGATTTAGTAAAATAAAAAATAGAGGTTTCAAAATTGCCTAATATCTTGCGTTGAAACACTCCTATTGTTCTTAAGTATATAGCATAATACAATTTTTGTGATTCAGACATTTGCCACAATTTAAATTCTTTATCTTTTTGATTAAACCAATCAATCATTTGTTGGACTTTGCTAATATTGTCAGTGTTTACATATAGAGAAAATAATTCACTTCTTAAACTAAGAATTGTATATATGTTAATATTATATTTTTCGGCATTTTTGAGAAGACTCTCTAAATTTACTGGTATAGTTTTAGTGCTTTTCCACAAATATCCTGAATAAGTTCCTTGTGATTTAGGTAATTTGCTAATAATATTTTCTAAATATATTTTATTACTATTGCCATTTAGTTCCATTATTTTATTGCTAATTATATCATGCATTTCAAAAATAGGATTATCCTGATTAGAATCAATATTGCTAATCAACATAAACTTAGATAATTGGTATATATCATCATCCAGAGTATCTTTGTTATCAATAATTATAGCAAGTAATTGTTTTGAGAAACTTTGGTTATTTATCAAAGCTATTTTATTAAGTAAATTTACTGCACTAGGTTTTAATTCTTGAATAGCCATGCTGATATTTGTTGCTATTTTATCAGTTGATTGATAAATTTTCTTTTTATACTCTTCTTTATCTAGACCTTTAATTTTATTGAGTAATTGAGCCCCCTGAACTATAAGTATTGGATAACCACTAAAATATTGCGTTAAAAATTCGATACTATTTTTATCCTTATTATCCAATAAACTATTAGCCAAAGCTACGATAGTAGGTTTATTAAACAAGGTCATTAATATAACATTAGGTAATCTCTCGTTATTTTGAGAACAAAACACCACATTACCATTATGTTCCCAATCAATAAAGTTCTGAATTTTTTTATTTTCATTAACTTTTAAATTATCAAACACCAATAACCATTTACTAGTAGAAGTTAAATATGACATTACTTCTTTTTTGGCTAGAGTTATTGCTTCAGATATATTAGTTTGTTTAACCATATTGAGTTGTTGGGCTAATTTAACAAATTGTTCATTAAGGTCTAGGTTACAATCAAAAAACCAAATTAGATCATAATTATTTTTATTCTCATAACTATACATCCTAATTAATTGAGTTTTACCTATACCGCTAGTACCCACTATACTTGCTTGTCTATATTTATCTAAATGTTTCTCAAGAATTTTAAGTTGTTGCTCATGATTGACAAAATAACTAACTGGGGTGATTAAATTAGTTATTTGTTCTTTTGCTAAAGTTCTAGTATTAATGATTAATAATATGATTAATAGTAAAAATTTTTTCATATAATAAAACTGTTGAAAAATAAATTATGCCCTAACGGTACGTATAAAACATATTATACGAAATAACTATAAAGAATAAGCAAGAATAACTCAACTTAAATTTGAATATTAATAATAAAAATCATTAAAAAGCAGGAAAGTTTGTTTGCTAATTCTGAACTAAATTCCACTAACCTAGTATGTGCGTCAAGATAAGGTGCATTAATCTTATGGGTGAAAGTCCTGTTATGGAAGGAGTAGCTAGCTCCACCATATAGCGAGTTGTAAATTGTAATCAGCTATTGACCCCTTTAAGGGAAAAATTGTAATGAAAATTGACCCCCTAAATAAGTAACAATATCTCCAAAAAATTAATATTTTTAATATTTTTTTAAGGAGTTTTTAAAAGGGTGTTTATAGTGGAAACAATTGGAAGAATACGTAGAATGTATTACGTTGATGGCAAAGCAATTAAAGTGTAAATTGTAATCAGCTATTGCCCCCCCTAACCACATAAAAAAATTAGTTAATTTTGGTTAAAATTCAGATAGAATTTTCTAAAATCATTGTAATTTTTAATTAATACCGTAGTCTATTATTTTAATCTTTAATCTACATCTTTCCCTCCTCTAAAACTTTTATTACCAGTTTCTATGATTTGACAATGATGTGTCAATCTATCGATAATTACTTTTGTTGCCTTAGCATTACCAAACATATCATTCCATTCTTCAAATCTCAAATGGGTAGTAATGATCACTGAAGTTTGCTCATACAATTTAGCAAATAACTCAAATAACAGGAATCTAGCTTCGCCTTTTATTGGTACATAGCCTAATTCATCTACTACAATCAGATGGAATCTCTTAACTGAATCGATGAATTTGCTTTCATAATTATGGATTCTAGCATTAAGCAATTGGCTAGCTAATTCATTTAAAGTATAAAATCTTACCCTGTAACTTTTTTCAATGGCGGTGAACGCCAAACCAATTGCTAGATGAGTTTTTGCAGACCCAGAACCACCTATGAACATGATATTCTGATGATTATCAATCACTTTTTGTATATCAATATTTTCAACCAATTTAGCTTGGCATGTATCTGATAGTAACTTTATGGTTGGGAACTTAGCTAGTTGCAACCTATAACCTAGCGAGCGTGACTTCTTATATTCACACTCTGCTTCAAGAAGTTTCTTTAACACATCATACACACTAGTAACGTTAATTCGGGATAAGGATTAGTAAAAATGCTTTAGCTATAACTAATACAAGATTTTGGATATGTATAAATTGCATTTCTGTGAATTCATACATTAATTGCTCTTCGTAGTGTATATATGTCTGCTATTTTTACTAATCCTTATCCCGAATTAACGTCTTACATAGCGTAAGTTTTGCTATAAGTAATTTCATTTTGTGGTAGGTTACTTCTGCAGAAGTTTAAAATATTAAATTCTTTAATTGATTGAAGTAATTTGCAGAATTTTCTTTTACGTTCAAGCCTCATTGCAATTAAAGGATTTGGGTCTTTTATTCCTACCCACCCACCGGGTTGTTTTAGAAGGTAATGGCTTCCTAGTAAAAAAATTAAGTTGGCAATCATTCCAGGTATTACAGTGTTAATTCCTGTGTGCGACAAGAATACTCGCCAAATTATTACAGTAATAACACCAGCACTCATAGCAATTAATACTGCTTTCTCTGTGCTACGAAAACCAAAAATAGCAAGCATTAAAGGCACAGAAACTATTGGCACATAGAAACTAGCTTTAAATAGTACTAGCTCAAGTAAATCTTGTGTTGATAATGCAAGAAAAATAGCAAAAATACCTATTATCAAAGAACAAATACGTGATAATAACAATTCGTTTCTTTCTACCCATTTTATATTTAAAGGTTTGCAAAAATCATGAGCAAAGAGTACCGCAGATGTGTTGATGTAAGAGTCAGCTGTAGACATTACCATTGCCATGATACCAACTATAATAAAACCCTTTAAACCTACATATGCATAATTATCTATTATATAACTATAGATACTATTAGGATCTAGTCCTTGCTTACTAGCGAATATCAAAATACTAATCCAACCAAGTAATAATATTATAAGCAAAGAGCAGAAACCAGCTATATTAAAAGATTTATATATTTGTTGAGTATTCTTAGCCATTAATACTCTTTGGAAAAATACTGGATCAAGTCCTGGAAGTGAAAAATGTAAGCATAAGGCAAACAAAGACCAAAATTTAGGATTGTGGTAATGAAATATCTCATTAAGATTAAAAATATGATTTTGTTTAATTACCTCAAATACTATTGTGGAGTTGTCAAAAGATCCCCAAATTGTTAACGCTATAATAGGAATAAATGTACCAAAGGTAAAAAACTGTATTATATCAGTAAAAGTTACAGCTTTAATACCGCCAAAGGTTGAATAAATTATAACTATGGAACTACTAATTAATACAGCAATTAAATTATTAATAGCAAAAAAATAACTAAGTGTTGTTGATAATACTTTAAATTGTATAGCAACAACACCTATCACACAAAACAATCCGGCTATAGCTGTAATAGTTCTAGTAGTTTTGCCATATAAGTTACCCATTACTTCAGCAACAGAAAGTTGACCTAAAAACTCAGCCATACGTGGTGCAAAAAAATAAGCCACCACTAAAAATGATAATACATTAGATATAAAAGGAATTAAGGAATAAAAACCATCAGTATAAGTTTTTGATATAACAATAGAAAAAATGGCTCTGTCCAAAAAACTGTGTAAATTTCGAAATAGGTTATATATAAAAGTATAACAAAAAAGGAAATTACATGAATAAAAAAACTAATGAATCAATAAAGCAAGCAGTAGATTTATTAATAGATAATGATACAGATGTAAGTACAATACTGAAAGAAGGAGGTTTATTAAAAGAATTGACCAAACGTTTAATAGAGAAGGCACTGCAGTCAGAAATGAATAATCATCTAGGCTATGATAAATACAGTTGTGCAGATAATGATAATGCTCGTAATGGTATAACTAGCAAAAAACTGATCTCCGAACATGGAGCTGTAGAAATAGAAGTACCAAGGGATAGGCATAATACCTTTGAACCCGCAATACTACCAAAACGCCAGAAACGTTTTGATGGTTTTGACGATAAAGTACTATCATTATATGCTAAAGGCATGAGTATATCTGATATTAAGATTCAGTTACAGGAGTTATACAGTGTTGAAATAAGTGAAGGCTTAATCAGCCAAATTACTGATGATGTAATGGATGAGGTTAAAGCTTGGCAGAGTCGACCATTAGAAGAGATATATCCGATAGTATTTTTTGATTGTTTAGTAGTAAAAGTCAGGCAAGATAAAAGGATAATCAATAAGGCAGTATATGTTGCATTAGGAATTGATTTATCTGGTAAAAAAGATATATTGGGATTATGGATCAGTGAAAATGAAGGGGCAAAATTTTGGCTCGGTAATTTTACCGAAATGAAAAATAGAGGGCTAAAAGATATACTGATTGCCTGTAGCGATAATCTTACTGGTATGTCTGAGGCAATAGAAGCAGTTTATCCAAAAACAGAACATCAATTGTGTATTGTACATCAGATTAGAAATAGTTTAAAATATGTGTCGTATAAAGATAGGAAGCAACTGTCTAGCGATTTAAAGCCGATATATACTGCAGTAACGGAAGAACAAGCCCATTTAGCTTTAGTATCTTTTGAAGAAAAATGGAATAAACAATATCCACAAATTGCCAAATCATGGTATAATAATTGGGACAATCTAATGATTTTTCTAGGGTATCCTGAGTCAATTAGAAAGGTAATTTATACAACTAATTCAGTTGAATCTGTCAATAGTCAATTGCGTAAAGTAACAAATAATAAGCGGGTTTTTCCTAATGATAATGCTGTTTTTAAAAGTTTATATTTGACAATTGACTATATGACCAAAAAATGGACTATGCCCATTCCAAACTGGAATGAAGCTATGGCTCATTTGATGGTTAAATTTGAGGATAGGCTTAACAAAATTTAATGACCTATTTTTTCGAATTTACACAGTTTTTTGGACAGAGCCGAAAAAATCCCTCCCCCAGCCCAAGTCGCAATTAAAGTAGCAGCTATAGTTCCCGTTGAAAAATTTCTATCACCTATAGCATATTCTTTAATAGTCTTTATTCCACGCCCATAATATATACCAGCACAAATATTCACTACTAAAAAGCTGATAATAATTGCTAAATCAATGTCAAAGTGCATAAGACAACTCATTTTATGATCAAATTTGAGTAGATTTAATACAAATCTTCCCAATTATCATTAAGTTTTATCTGTAATTCTTTATTAAGACTATATACCCCTATTTGTACCCTAGTAAATAAACGTTTGTTATAGGGATAATTACTATTTACCTCATTGCGAGCAAGTATAGATCGTATATATTCTTGTGATTTGTATCGTTTAGGTAAAACATTCTCCGGAAAATTCTTGAGCATATTACTAATACTACCGGCTTTAAACACTATCTGTTTATCATCCTTGACATGTGTTATATTCCTTACTTTTGTTAGCAAAAGATAGAGGAAAAAATATTCAGATTTATACGATTCAATCTTAACTAGCTTATTATTTATTTTTACTATAATCGAATCCGGTTTTAAATATTCATAAATACTGGGAAAAAGTCCTGTGCAATATTTTATATCATCTGTTGCTCTAGCAATGCCAATCATAAAGGCATTGCGACGGTTATTGTCAATTAAATCTACTGACGCCCCTAAAGAAATCAAGGTTTCAACAGACAGATTTTTGCCAATATATGTAGCAGCCATTAAAGGAGTAAGATTGAACTCATTTCTATAATCAATACCAAATTGATCAATTTTTTGTAACATAGCACTAGTATTTTTATAAGTATAATCACTAAAATATTCATCCTGCATTAAAGCAACACATTTTGCAATATTATTCGCAGCTTTTATTCCCATATCTTGTAGTTTTCTTATTATTGCAGAATCAGAATAGATTATTGCATAATTAAGCAGTTTAATTATATCCTTTTTACTAGCAGTTTTTTGTTCTAGTACAGCGATCCGTAATTGAATCAATTGTTGATTATCAATAATTTTCCACGGAATTACTTTATGTTGTAATATGTTGTCTTCAATGGCTTTTGCCTGCTCTTCTTTACCTTGTACTATTAATTTATTCGCTTCCTTTTGCCACTCCTCTCTAGAAGATTCCTTGGCTTCAATATTTACTTCCTTAATTTGATTAATATCTAATAGCCTCAAGAACTTATGAGTAGGATTAGACTCTATTATATAAACATTACAAATAGACCTAGTAATTGCAACATACAGCGAATTTATATAAAATTTATATATTTCAAGAGACTTGTCTGATTTGTCTTTCATTCGAGAATATTTAAAATCTGAGTCAAGAAATGACCTATCCATATCCTTGATAATAGTAGTATAACTTTGTTCAGAGGATATAAAATTGTAGAGAATTATATTCTCATATTCTAATCCTTTCGCTTCTTGTACGGTGAATATAAGTGGGGTATTAAAAAACTCTCTTGCTTGTTGCTTGTAATGATCATGTAACACTAAAATGGCGTAACTTGTAGACCTAGATGTTCGTGCATTTACTTCTTTTATAATATTTGATGTAGCTTCTAGGCAACTAACACTACCATGATTTTCAGAAGTGCTTTCTATTAGATAATGACTCTCTTTATCTATTGAGCCAAAACGATAATTCTTAAAGCGGAGTACACGATTAGCCAACTCAGTGACTTCCAAGGTATTACGATAATTGCTTGCTAGAATCCTAGTGATATTATGTGTACTTAAATCTGCATCATTATAAAAAAAGGATTTTAGTTGAGACCAAGAGAAAAAGTTAGGATGAACTATTTGATTAGCGTCTCCACATAACAAAAATTGACTTCTATCTTTTAAACTTTTGAATATTAGAGATAATTGGCTATTAGTAAAATCCTGAACTTCATCAACAAGAATTGCGTCATAAGTAGACTCAACTAAATTAGTATATGTATAAGCAATAATATTACTGTCATAATAGTTTTCTTTATCTAAAAACTCAGTGTATTTTTGAAAAAGATTATATATTTCATTCCGTTGTTCTGGTGAAAATATCGACTGCTTGATTCCCAAATTGAGGTAGTCTTCTTTGCTAAGATAAGCTTTATCGACAGAAGAGCCAGCTATTACCCCCATAAATTCTTCAAATACCTTACGCCCGCCCCCTATAGATCTAGCAAGATTTTGCTTGTTAAACCATAGTAAAAATATATTTTCATTAACTTGCCTTCCTTTAGGAATTTCTATAGTTTCTAGAAATTCTTTAAAAGATAAAAAATCAAGTTGTTGTTTATCATTACTGTAGTTGCAAGAAAAATATAATTTTTGTGAATGATGTACCAAATAGCTAGATAGACTTGTATAAAGGATTCTTCCTTCAAGTCTTTTAAGTTTTTCTAAAGTTACTGAGGTTTTTCCACTACCAGCAGAACCAATAACCAGCAAAGGCAAGTTGAGGTGTAATATATCTTCTTGCTGCTTATCAAAAATAATAAACTTATTTAACAAGTGAACAGACGAAGTAGCAGTAGGGTCACCATTTAATAACTCAATGTTATTTATTGCAAGTGGCTTAAATTCTACATCTTCCTCAATTATTTCTCCGCCTTTTAAAAATCTCGATTTATTGTAATCATGGTTTCGAATTATTTCTAAAATAAGTAAGCAATACTGATTCTTATGTTTTATAGGCTTAAACAACACCCGATTAGTTATATCCAGTTTAGCTCTAAAATAATCAGTAGGTTTTAGCTTTTTAACTTCTGCTGATTTAAAATCACCTTCCTGTAAAAATTTAACCACCTTATTAAATTTTGTTTCAAGACCACTATAATCTAGATTATTATAATAAAGTATAGAGTACACTAGTTATTCTCAAATTGATTGTATAGGTAAAGTTAGAAAATAAACTAAAAGTACTATGAAATAAATAATAAAATATAACAATTTGGGAATTTAGGATAACTTTTATTCCAAATTCGCTAATATAAGGAAAATGCACGATTTGAAGTGTCTGCTTGTATTAAGTTAGAAAAATTAGCTGCTTTTTGATTCCTAGCCAAACTAACAAATATCTTCAATACTTTATGTTTATCAGTATCTAAGTATTGACACTCTTTGGCTTCTTTCTCCACTGCATTCCATTGTTTTTCACTTCTTTTGTGTTGTTCTTCTAGCACGGCAATTGTCTTATCTACTTCAGCTTTACGTTCTTTAGCTTCTGTTACAGTATGAGCGATTTCCAATATTTGCTTATTCTGATGTTCTAATTTTTGCTCTATTATCTTAAGTGCGTCTAGTGATTTTGCTTCTTTTGACTTCCTCTGCTCCTTCTTAAGTTTTTCTTCTAACTCTTTTTTAGATGCCTTCAATTTTTTATCATGATAACACATGGCATCGTAATGCTTATCAGTGTCAAACTTATATTGATAAAAATATTTGTATTTTTCATTCTGCTGTTTAATTTGGTCTTCACTTTTTATTAGGATTGCTAGCTTCTCTACCCACTCAAATTTATGCAATTCTTTCATAATCGTTAATTACAAACTTAATATAGTTTACATTCGAACAACTACTATATATTGTAAATTAAAATATTATTCTAGTTTTTTCTAGCAAGAGTTCTATAATATAAATTTTACTGGTACTTTTTTGTCTAGTCACTTACAGCTTACACAACGATTTGTAGGGTATGTGAATATAAAGGGAGTAGCTGTCTATTTATACAACAACAAAATGCAAAAATATTCATCTTCTTCAAAAAAATATAATAAATTCCTAGTAATATTCTAATTTTTAGTTTAATTTAGTATAGTGATTTAAAATATTAGGATTTTTATGGAAGAAGAAGAGATTAATTATTGGGACAACTCACAGTATGAATCTTGTCAATATGCTACTAGGTTACTGGACAAATTACGTAAGATTAATGAGGAAGTAAACCTACCAATAGATATTGATGAGGTTAGAAAGGCTATTTATTACGCCAAGAAATATCATGGCAGCCAAATGCGGCAGTCCGGTGAACCTTATTACTCTCATCCAATAGAGGTAGCATATATGATTTCTGATTATCTTTACCGCACTGACATTATTGTTACCAGTATACTGCATGATACCCTCGAAGATACAACACTTACCGAAAAGATGATTGCCTATATCTTTGGGGAGCAGGTTGCTAGTCAAGTAGAAGCTTTAAGTAGGAACAAACCCCACGGTAAGATTAGCTCGGCGGAAATATTAGATATATTAGTTCAACAAGAAAAATATGATGTGGCATTGATTAAATTATTTGATCGGGTTCATAATACACAAACCATAGGGGCTAAATCTCCTGAAAAAGCTAAGAAGATAGTGCAGGAGACTATGGAATATTTTGTAATTCTTGCTGTATATCTTGGAATATTAAATGCCGAAAAACATTTTTATCAACTGTGTCTACGTACTCTTAATAAAGAGCAGCTTCTTCAAAAAATTATTTTATCTAATGATTTGAAGCTTCCACTTCTAATTTCTCAAAGTGATTTCTGCCATAATAATATATAGTAAGTACCGGAATTATAATTACTAATAAGCCCCAATTACTAAAATATTCAACTAAATATACAAGTCCAAAAGAGGTTATAACGTATATTAAAGCACGTGACAAAGCATAGATGACAGTAGAGTATGTGAAGCGTTTAAATACAGGAAAGTGCTTATAAAGGATAGGAACTGCTGGGAATCCGGTAGGACCTAAAAGAATTACAATTAACTGAAATAATAACAATTCAGAAACATTGGTAAGATTATTCAATAAATAAAGACAAGGTAAAATAACTACAGCGAAAACTATCAATCTTATTTTAAGAATTTTTAAAGGATTTATTTTATAAGATAAGTAAGTTAATAGCATAGCATTTAACATAGATATCATAGACACGACCAAATTATGACTAATAATTTGCTCAGTAGTATATTTAAAGATATTCTTAAGAATACTACTACTATATACATAAGTTATATAAAACCATACTGGCCAAGTAGATATTAAAGCAAAATTGGACAATGCCGTTTTTATATTTACCTTTTCGTTCCAAATAAGAGTTTTTTCAAATGCATTAGTATTGATGACTAGTTTTATATTTTGTTTTACACGACGTTTTGCATCAGCAAATTCTGGTGTTTCTCGAAGGGTCGTTCTAGCAAGTACACCAATAATTGCAACTCCTGCACCAAACCAAAATGCCATACGCCAGTTCAATCCAATTGACATAGCAAGAGTTCCAACACCTAAAGCAACAGTAGTACCTACACTAATAGCAATAGATAAAAATGCGACCACTGGATATTGTATAGGAGGCTTTATTAGTTCTGTTAAGTACAGTTCTGCTCCTACTACTTCTCCCATAGAAGACATCCCTTGTACTATGCGGCATACAGTAACCACATAAGAAGCGCTAATACCAATTTGAGCATAGGTTGGAAGATTTGCCATTACAAGACAGGACAAAGACATCATAGAAGTTGTTATGATAACAGTTGCTTTACGACCGATATTATCACCTATCCACCCAAAAATTAAAGCTCCTACTGGTCTTAAAACATAAGTAGAACAAAAGGCAAAAGCCGTCATTAAAGAGGCTGTGTGAGGATTAGCAGGTTCAAAAAATAGCTCATTAAGCAATACTGCCATATGCACATAAAGCATCAAATCAAAATACTCTAAGAACGTGCCGATCGACAGCAATCCAACAGCTTGTTTTTGTTCTCTAGTGAGACTAGTTTGGGGATAGATAACCCTGCCATCTGCTCGTACAAATTTGCTCATATTAGTGTTTAAACCCTTAAGTTATATTGTCTAAAGTTGTATATAATTGTGTTAAAAAACCCCTATACCAATTGACGGCTCTGTCCAAAAAACTGTGTAAATTCGAAAAAATAGGTCATTAAATTTTGTTAAGCCTATCCTCAAATTTAACCATCAAATGAGCCATAGCTTCATTCCAGTTTGGAATGGGCATAGTCCATTTTTTGGTCATATAGTCAATTGTCAAATATAAACTTTTAAAAACAGCATTATCATTAGGAAAAACCCGCTTATTATTTGTTACTTTACGCAATTGACTATTGACAGATTCAACTGAATTAGTTGTATAAATTACCTTTCTAATTGACTCAGGATACCCTAGAAAAATCATTAGATTGTCCCAATTATTATACCATGATTTGGCAATTTGTGGATATTGTTTATTCCATTTTTCTTCAAAAGATACTAAAGCTAAATGGGCTTGTTCTTCCGTTACTGCAGTATATATCGGCTTTAAATCGCTAGACAGTTGCTTCCTATCTTTATACGACACATATTTTAAACTATTTCTAATCTGATGTACAATACACAATTGATGTTCTGTTTTTGGATAAACTGCTTCTATTGCCTCAGACATACCAGTAAGATTATCGCTACAGGCAATCAGTATATCTTTTAGCCCTCTATTTTTCATTTCGGTAAAATTACCGAGCCAAAATTTTGCCCCTTCATTTTCACTGATCCATAATCCCAATATATCTTTTTTACCAGATAAATCAATTCCTAATGCAACATATACTGCCTTATTGATTATCCTTTTATCTTGCCTGACTTTTACTACTAAACAATCAAAAAATACTATCGGATATATCTCTTCTAATGGTCGACTCTGCCAAGCTTTAACCTCATCCATTACATCATCAGTAATTTGGCTGATTAAGCCTTCACTTATTTCAACACTGTATAACTCCTGTAACTGAATCTTAATATCAGATATACTCATGCCTTTAGCATATAATGATAGTACTTTATCGTCAAAACCATCAAAACGTTTCTGGCGTTTTGGTAGTATTGCGGGTTCAAAGGTATTATGCCTATCCCTTGGTACTTCTATTTCTACAGCTCCATGTTCGGAGATCAGTTTTTTGCTAGTTATACCATTACGAGCATTATCATTATCTGCACGACTGTATTTATCATAGCCTAGATGATTATTCATTTCTGACTGCAGTGCCTTCTCTATTAAACGTTTGGTCAATTCTTTTAATAAACCTCCTTCTTTCAGTATTGTACTTACATCTGTATCATTATCTATTAATAAATCTACTGCTTGCTTTATTGATTCATTAGTTTTTTTATTCATGTAATTTCCTTTTTTGTTATACTTTTATATATAACCTATTTCGAAATTTACACAGTTTTTTGGACAGAGCCAAATTTTTATCAGGGCAAGGTTATTTGGACTTGTTTATGGGATCATTAAAATCAATTTTCAGGTTGGGTAGTTCGCTATACTCCGTTTGATCACCCCGTGTCTGTTGTTGTTCCCGTTCTTCAAATCATTCGAGTATACTAGTTACCAATAAAGGTACAGTCTCTAATATCTTTACTTTCTCTTCTAGTTCTACTAACCCACCTATTACTTCACCTAATTTTTCATCAAACTCATCTATTTCATCTTGTAAAAATTTAATGTGTTTTTCTATACTATCTTTATCTATACCATCAATGCTATGATGTAATCTCTCCTTTTCATTGTTAAGTATTAGTACTAAATCTTCTCGCCTTTGTTGATATCTCTTCAAAGTCTCTGATTCAGTTTGACATAGATAATTTGCTGTAAGCTGCATCTTAATATAATTCTCTTCATCTTATTTGTGCAAGGCTATTTTTTCCAGTATCTTCTGTAATTTGGCCTTTTCTTTGGGGTTGCTAAACTGAACAATTCCCCTAAACTCATCAAGTAACATTTTTATGCACATTTCTACTTCATTTAAATGAACAGTCATGTGCAAAATATGATGTTCTTTCTTGGTAGTTAGAGTGGTTAACTCTTTTAATTCTTTATGTAACAAAATTACTTCTTCTTTGGCTGTAATGAAACTATTAGAGAAATCCTGACTCATAAGCCAAATATTGGTACATGCCAGCCTAATACTATATAACCACTTAATACAAGTTACTATCAATAGCATTTCAATAATGATTAAAATAATTGAAGAAATTACTAATAGTTGAATCATTTCATTCCTCCTTTTGTTGCCTTCCACGAGATAAGCTCTATATTCGAATGCTCCTACGAATTGGCTTCGTAAGATTGCGAGGTATTCAAGTATACTTTTTTGATTGTTTATTACTTGTAATGCCACTTTTAGCTCTAATGTCTTTATACTTTCTCTTTGTTGTAATAAAATTTTATCTTTTTTATTATTGTTATTTTATCCTACTATTCTTGGATATAACATTTTCTTGGTCTAATTTATGGGTACATTATAACTAACCTCAGTTTGATGTAATAATCATCGCCATTAGGAGTGATGTCACCGCCATTATGTCATCCCAGCTTTCGCTGGGATATAAAAACTATCTAACATAACCTGAATTCGATGTAACTTGTTACATCGAACTTTCGTGTTATATATTTTAACAATCAGGTTTGAAGCGGCTGCTCACCTGATTGTTAAAATATAACACTCCATTCAATATGTGATTTTAATTATTAAAATCACATATTGAATGATGAAAAAAGTTAAAATGCACTCGCGTCAGCCGCTTCAAGAGTGCATTTTTCCTTATAACAAAGCCAGTTCGATATAAGAATTATTAATGCTTATATCGAACTGAGGTTAACATACCTTCTATGATATTTTTTTAGACCCCGCACCAAAGCAAGGGTGACACCCTAGGCTATTAAACCGATGTCTTACATCAATACTTGAGGTTAACTACCTTGTATAGGAATCCCCTTTAATTTTAGAGCTGTATATTTTATATAGCATAATAGATGTTGTGATGTGTAAAGTGTTTTTAATAAAAAAAATTTGTGAGGATATTAAGTTTATTGAGAATTTTACTAACTCGCCACCTCTAGCAGAGATAATTCTTGAAATTCATTGGATAGGTTAGTGTGTTATAGTAAACTTTGTTCTAAAAACCAAAAATCTTTTTTGGGTTTTTGGCAAGTTCTAAAAATATCTCTCGTTCAAATTGCAATAATTTTTGCTCATCAATTTGTTGCATGGAAATGATATCTTGAAACTTTGACAATAGCCATCCTTGAAGATTATCATACTCAGCGATACTCTTCTGCTTTGAAGAATTGCTTTCTGCAAATACTATCGGGGAATTCGCGTACTCACGTACCTTATTGTACTGCTTGAGTTCGCTTACCCCTTGTTTGTTGCTCCCATTCTCCAAATCATTTGAGTATACATCTAATTCTTCAGCTAAAGTAACTTTAGATAAAATAACTTGCTTGCTTACTTTCTTTATTTTTTCTGGTAAATCCAAGGCAAAGGCCTCTTGCAGTATTAAATGTTTATTCATATTTACTTGCACGTTAGTAATATCATAATCAGCTATAAAATAATCAGCAGAACTTGATTTATTGTGCAATAGGATATTTCTCAAATTTTTTACCAGCTTACTTTTATCGCTACTTGCACGATAAAACATTTCCTTAATGCCTCCCCAACTTGGAACTAAGCCAACTGATACCTCAACTAGACCAGCATTTAATTCCTGATTAGCTACAATAAAATCAGAATGTAACAATATTTCACAGCCCCCACCTAACGCAACACCTAAAGCACAGCTAATAATATTAATATGCGAGTATTTTAACCTTATCATGGTTTTTTGACCAAGTTTTAAGAAATCTTCTAATTTAGCAAAATCTTGATTTTTTATACAGGAAGCAATGAATTTTAAGTCAGCACCAGCTGAAAAATTATTGGTTAATGGCATAATATATAGTGTTTGCTTCTCATTTTCTGCAATATCAACAGATTCTAACAAAAGTTTAAAAACATTTTCATTGAGGCAATTCATTTTAGTATTAATAGTAAAAACTAACCTATTTTTATACAGAATTAGTTGAGCCGAGTCATTCTTCAATAAAATCTTACTTTCTTCTAATCTGACTCTAATCAAATGAAACTGACTCAGTTCAATAGTTTCATAGGAATTATTAGCGATATATTCCGGTAATGTTAAATTCATGAGCATTGCTTGTTTTTTAAGCCACTCAAATCCTCCTCCTATGTGATTAATTAACAACTCAAAAGGACCAATCTTCCAACTATAACCAAGCCTCATAGCTATATCTATATCGTAAATATTGTTAGTAATCGATGGAATTAAAGATATTATATATAAGTAAAACTTCACTAGGATCTTATGAAAAAATTTACCATAGCGAGAGTTGCTATTTAACAACTGATCAATAGAACTATATTCAATCTTGGGATATTCAAATGCTACATAAGTTAAAGTTGTAAAATCTATGACTTCTTTAGTTTTTATGCCATTTATCTTTGATATGCGGTAAAAACCTCCTAAAGCTTTACGACCAATCAAGTTATTCTCTATCATCTTATCAAGGATAGAAGATGCTGAGTAAACTTGGTGATAATCATCATGATTCGGTAGGGAATTAACTAGTGATGTAGAAATTAATCTCATTACGTCGTGACCTATTAAATCATATAAGCCAAAGATTCCTGTACTTGGTAATTTACATAAATCAGTAAAAATTTTATCGATAATTACTGGACTTAAATTTTCATCTATGCTGCTGCGAACAACCAGCTCAAGTAGATAACAACCAACTCGATTTGCTATAAAACCTGGAGTATCGTGACATTTAATAATAGTTTTCCCTAAATCTCGTGTTAGAAAATCTGATATCCTCTCTATAACCCCTGAGCTAACCTCTGAATCTACAACAAGTTCAAGTAATTCCATATATCTTGGAGGATTAAAAAAATGACTAATGACAAATCTAGACCTGATGGTAGATTTTATAGAATCAGGCATTTGCTCTTTTAATTTCCTTAAAGGTAGGGTTGAAGTATTAGAAGCTAAAATAGCATCTTCTTTTAGGTAGGGTAGAATCTTCTCATATAGCTGATGTTTTATTGCAATTTTTTCAATAATAACTTCAATGATCAAATCACATTCTGTAATCAGCTTTAGATCATCTTCTAAATTACCAATAGTGATAAACGCTAATTTACTTGGATGTGATAAAGGAGCTGGTCGTTGTTTCTGTATATTTTCTAGAGCCTTGGCAAGTATGGCGTTCCTATCATTAGGGTCGTTGCTTACTACATCTAGTAAAACAACTTGGTGAGAGGAGTTAGCTATCAAGGCAGCTATTGCTAGGCCCATTACTCCAGAACCAATAACACATATTTTTTCTATTTTATTTTCCATCTTATTCACCAAACCTTTGCAACGAGCATCGCAACTATTATATCATGAATTTCTTGTACACTAAGAGTTGAAGCATTTATTTTTACTATTCTATTTGGAAATTTAGCTGATATATATTGAAATCCATCATAGACTTTTTGATGGAATTCAATATTTTTGCTTTCAAATTTGTTATTATTCCCTCGCACTAATGCCCTTGGTAAGGCAATATTTGGATCTATATCAATAAAAAATGTAATATCAGGCATCACATCAGATATTAAAGACTTATGAAGATCATAAACTAAATCAATCCCTATATCTTGCCCCTGATAACAAGCAGTAGAGTCTACAAACCTATCACAAATAACTGAGATCCCACAATCTAGTTTAGGAATAATCCTTTTATGGACATGTTCGTAACGTGCTGCCATGATTTGCAGCAATTCTGACATAGGTAGTAAATCTTGATTAACTAAAATGTCACGCATTTTTTCAGCAGAAATAGTTCCCCCTACTTCACGTGTTAAATCTACGGGAATATTTTGTGATAGTAAATACTGATATAACATATTACTTTGGGTGGATTTTCCGCACCCTTCCCCACCCTCAAACGTAATAAATTTACCCTTTTTAATTGACGTAGCTATCACTATTCATCTCATATAATCTTGAAATAGTTCTGTTAAATTCATCTTTGCGAAAACCATTCTGATATATTTTTATAGGTTCATCTTGTAATGTCATGAATAATACAACCTTATAAAAATAAGCATTATCAACAAAATTAATAAACCTAACTGCTAAGTCTGTGTTATCAGAATCTATTATACGAATATTTTCTACTATTATGATAGAAAATTTTTGGCAAATATTTACATAATCAACATAACCTAATTCTCTTACAAATAGCTCTTCAAAATCTGTCACTAATATTTTTTCACTAGCCATTTTAAAAGATATTTTACGTCCAAAAACTAGGATATCCTTAGAAACTAATCGGTTATTACTATTTAACTTGCTAATAAGGTTCTGTATCTCAAGCTTATTATCTTCATTAATAGGGTATATTATGCGTCTATTAGTCATGTGTATAATTTTATCTAATCGATAATCATGATCACTATCCAATTGCATAACTTCAAACTTTTGATAAATCTCTTTAATTATTGGCAAAAAGGAATTTCTTTGTAAACCATCTTTATACAAATCTTTTGGCTCGATATTACTAGTAATGAAGATAAACACCTTATGTCTTATGAGTTCAAGGAGCAGCGACCCTATTATCATAGCATCAGTTATGTCTTTAATTTCAAACTCATCTATGCATATTACTTCCGCCTGCTTTGCATAATTTGCAGCAATTCTTTTGATAATATTATTTTTAGATTGTGATTTATCTTGCAACTGATAAATATCTTTATGTACCGATTGCATAAAGTTTTGGTAATGTATCATTAATTTCTTAATTTGCAATATTTGGAAAAAATGTTGCATTAATACAGTTTTGCCATTACCTACATTACCATATAAATATATAGCTTTTTTTGCTAATAAAGTGCTATTAAAGAATCTAAAAAACGACTTATCTTCAATTTGTTTAGCAAACTCTTTAATTCTGCTGAGCAAAAGCAACTGCTTTTCGTCAAATTTTAATTCAGGCAATATATTACATTCTCATTTTAGATTTAGTATAACCTGAGTTAGTATAGTCTCTTAATAAAAAACCTTTACTTTTATAGCTAATTAAATCAGATTAGCTACAAAAGTAAAAAATAAAATAAAGATTATGCAAAAAATTATTTCACTATTCTTGCTTTCAATATTTTATAACTTTTCATATGCTTGTGACTATAATTATAAAGAGACAATTAATCAAGAAATACAAAAAATAGATTCTAACATTAATATAGGAATAAAAATTAGAAATTTATTAACAGGCGATGTAATTTATGAGCAAAATGCTGATAGGTATTATACTTTCGCGAGTGCTTTAAAATTCATTACTATAGGTACTTTAAGTCAATATTTTGGCAATGATTATCTTTTTATTAATAAGATTTTACAAAATAAAGATGATTATTATTTAGACATTAATGATCCTAATTTTTCCACCAGTGATCTTGATAGTATGATAAGCATGCTTAAAGAAAAATCCCATAAGACTATTGCTAATTTTTATATTATAAATTCTCAGTTTTCTCTTCCTGCGGTTATAGAAAGTGGAATGCTTGAAGACTCTAAACGTAGTTATGGTGCTCCAATTACACAAGTACATATTAATAAGAATTATATAAAGTTACAGTTACATACAAGTGAATTAGTAAAGAATAAACTACATGTAGATAATCAAGAGTTAATACCTTATAAAATTGTTAACAAGGCTATAACTATTCCAAATGGTGATAAAAATAAACTAAATATAGTGATTAAAGATAATAATTTACTAATAAATGGCACATTAAATGAAGGGGTCAAGAATTTTATTGCAGACGTAGTAGTTAATGATAATCTAAATCATATAAAATTAACATTACGACAATTATTAAATAAACATAATATTAAAATAACAGGCAAAATTTTATATAGTTCTAAACCAAAACTAGCTAAAGAAATTGTCCGAATTGAAAAAAAATTCAATCAGATTGGTAGCTACGCTTTAAAAATGTCTGATAATTATATTACAGATTACTTACTTGCTAAATTTGCTACTATATGCAAAGTAAGTGATTGGGCAGAGGCAGGGCTTTTATTAAAAAAATATGTAAATGAAAATTTTGCAGTAAATTTAGATAATACAGTAATAGTTGATGGCTCTGGTTTATCTCGATATAATCTGCTTACTCCAACACATTTTGATGAGTTTTTAACTAGCATTTATAAAGATAAAAACTTTGAAACTATTAAGTTAATGCTAGCTAGACCTAATGAACCAGGCACTTTGGAAAAGCGTTTTCAAGGGATAAATATTTTTGCCAAAACGGGTAGTATGTCTGGAGTATCTTCATTAATAGGTTATGTATTTGATAAAAATAATGTACCCTATAGTTTTGTTATAGTTAGCAATAATTATTTAGGGTCAAAACTGAAATATAAAAATCTAGAAGAAGAAATAATAAGAATATTATTAAATAACCTCAATTCAAATAGTAACTAAGTTAATACTAGGCTCGGTATCATCACATGCGAGTAGAATATTGGATATTATTTTATGGGGAAGAAACTGTAATTTATACAACATAGGTTAGAAAATATTGCGTCTTTTTAAAAATAAAAAGTAGTAAATGCTTTAAATAGTCAAAATTTTAGTTTATAATAACTTTATAATTAAAATATTATAGTTTTTATGGAAGATATTAACTATTGGGATAATTCACAATACCAGTATTGTGCATATGCTGAGAGGTTGGTTAATGAATTAATTTTGCTAAATACAAAAGTACAGCAACCAATAAACATTGATGTAGTAAAAAAAGGCATCTACTATGCTAAAAAATATCATGGTAGTCAAATGAGACAATCCGGCGAGCCATATTACTCGCATCCGATTGAAGTGGCTTATATGGTTGCCCAGTACACAGCCCTAGAAATTCCACGATTATTTAGAACCGACATGCTTGTTACCGCATTACTACACGATACCATTGAAGATACAAAACTGACCGAAAAAATGATTGCCTATATTTTTGGGGATCAGGTTGCCAGTCAAGTAGAAGATTTGACTAGGGTTAAACCTAGTGGCAAGATTAGCTCGGCAGAAACACTAGATTTATTATTCCCACAAAAAAAATATGATGTGGCATTGATTAAACTTTTTGATAGAATTCATAATTTAGAAACGTTAGGAGCTAAATCACCGGAAAAAGCTAAAAAGATAGTAGAAGAACCTGTAATACATTTTTTAACTTTAGCTATGCATTTAAGAATACCAACAGTAACAAAACAAATTATTACATTATGTTGTCAACATTTATCTATACCTCTACGAGAGGCTTTTGTGGATAATTTCCAGTCTTTTTCTCCAACTTTTCAAAATGAAATATCCCAAATGCAAAACCTATGCAAACTGGAAACAATATCATCATTATCCCCCAATGATGACAATACTCAGTTAAGTACACAATTGCAAAAGAGGTAACTACATGCATTAAGGCACGAGATATGGCAAATGTAAGACTAACACAGCTAAAACGTTTAAAGACAGGAAAATGTTTATAAAAAATTGGCTGTCCTAAGCCGGGACCGATAGGCACAAATAACATAACGAACAATTGAATTAAAAATACATCAAGTGGGCTATTAATGTTATTTAATAAATAAGGGCAAGCTAAAGCAAATAGACAAAATATCAATAACAAGGTTTTTACAATTTTTAACGGATATATTTTATAACTTAAATATGTTAATACCAAAGTGCTTAAAAAGGAAAAGATGGAGATAATAAAATTTTGATGAATAACCTGTTCAGCACTATAGCCAAAAGAAGTTTTTAACATATTTCCGCAATAAATATAAGTAAAATAAAAACATACGGGACACATACATTCTATTAAGAACAAGGCTATTATTGTTACTTTATTAGCTTTTTCCTTCCATATTGGATTATTTTCCAGTTTTTTGAGATCTATGCTGGCAACATTTGAAGTCTGCTGAAAAGTTTTTTTCAGTTGACGTTTGGCATCAGCAAATTCCGGCGTTTCTCTAAGGCTCCTTCGAGCTACTGTACCAACCAGTGCTACGCCAGCTCCCATCCAAAATGCTATACGCCAATTAAATCCATAGGAGGTCACTAAAGATGCTATTCCTAAAGCAACAACTCCTCCTAAAGTAGCAAAAATCGCAACTGATGAAACAGCTGGATATTGGATTGGTGGATTTATAAATTCAGTTAAATAAAGTTTTGCTCCTACTGCCTCTCCCATAGAGGACATTCCTTGTAGTATACGGCATATGGTGATCAACCAAGAGGCTGTAATACCTATTTGGGCATAAGTAGGGAGATTAGCCATGGTAATACATGATAAAGCCATTATAAAAGTCGTTATAATAACGGTACTCTTACGCCCTATATTATCACCTAACCATCCAAATATTACTGCACCAACAGGCCTAAAAACAAAGGTAGAGCAAAAAGCTGTAGCTGAATAAAGAGCGGTAGTATGAGGATCATATTTTGGAAAAAACAACTCATTAAGAAATACCGCCATATGGACATAAAGCATTAAATCAAAATATTCAAGGAATGTTCCAATTGAAAGCAATCCAATAGCTGATTTTTGTTCTTTCGTTAGGCTTCTTTGTTCTTGCTGGTATCCTATCATTTATTTACCTTACTATATTATTTATATAATAACCAATGTCTTACATGTCATTCCTGCGAAAGCAGGGGTCTAATACGATCTTACGATGTCACCCCTGCGTAGGCAGGGGTCTAAAATAACTTAACACAACCTAATATTGGTCATTTTTTAGATTCCTGCCTACGCAGGAATGACATAACCCCTCGCAGGGATAACATAGTACGCTGGAATAACATCATCCCAACGAAAGCTGGGATGACACCCTAGGTTATTAAACCAATGTTTTTACATCGAATTGAGATATAACATATACATATTGATGACTTGGTTGAACGATAGCAAGAAAAAATAATACAGAAAATTGAAATAATAAATCTTGGTTGTAACAATATCACGGTTCTATAAACAAATTAGAAAGGGAATAAAGAGATATTGGTAAAAATATAGCCTGAGATCAAAGAGATGTTGACTATCAAAGGCTCTGTCCAAAAAACTGTGTAAATTTCGAAATAGGTTATATATAAAAGTATAACAAAAAAGGAAATTACATGAATAAAAAAACTAATGAATCAATAAAGCAAGCAGTAGATTTATTAATAGATAATGATACAGATGTAAGTACAATACTGAAAGAAGGAGGTTTATTAAAAGAATTGACCAAACGTTTAATAGAGAAGGCACTGCAGTCAGAAATGAATAATCATCTAGGCTATGATAAATACAGTCGTGCAGATAATGATAATGCTCGTAATGGTATAACTAGCAAAAAACTGATCTCCGAACATGGAGCTGTAGAAATAGAAGTACCAAGGGATAGGCATAATACCTTTGAACCCGCAATACTACCAAAACGCCAGAAACGTTTTGATGGTTTTGACGATAAAGTACTATCATTATATGCTAAAGGCATGAGTATATCTGATATTAAGATTCAGTTACAGGAGTTATACAGTGTTGAAATAAGTGAAGGCTTAATCAGCCAAATTACTGATGATGTAATGGATGAGGTTAAAGCTTGGCAGAGTCGACCATTAGAAGAGATATATCCGATAGTATTTTTTGATTGTTTAGTAGTAAAAGTCAGGCAAGATAAAAGGATAATCAATAAGGCAGTATATGTTGCATTAGGAATTGATTTATCTGGTAAAAAAGATATATTGGGATTATGGATCAGTGAAAATGAAGGGGCAAAATTTTGGCTCGGTAATTTTACCGAAATGAAAAATAGAGGGCTAAAAGATATACTGATTGCCTGTAGCGATAATCTTACTGATATGTCTGAGGCAATAGAAGCAGTTTATCCAAAAACAGAACATCAATTGTGTATTGTACATCAGATTAGAAATAGTTTAAAATATGTGTCGTATAAAGATAGGAAGCAACTGTCTAGCGATTTAAAGCCGATATATACTGCAGTAACGGAAGAACAAGCCCATTTAGCTTTAGTATCTTTTGAAGAAAAATGGAATAAACAATATCCACAAATTGCCAAATCATGGTATAATAATTGGGACAATCTAATGATTTTTCTAGGGTATCCTGAGTCAATTAGAAAGGTAATTTATACAACTAATTCAGTTGAATCTGTCAATAGTCAATTGCGTAAAGTAACAAATAATAAGCGGGTTTTTCCTAATGATAATGCTGTTTTTAAAAGTTTATATTTGACAATTGACTATATGACCAAAAAATGGACTATGCCCATTCCAAACTGGAATGAAGCTATGGCTCATTTGATGATTAAATTTGAGGATAGGCTTAACAAAATTTAATGACCTATTTTTTCGAATTTACACAGTTTTTTGGACAGAGCCCTATCAAAACTGCATCGCTATTTTAAGAGTGAAATTAGTAGCCCTAATTATCCTATTTTTAAGTTGTCCGTACTTATTAAATAACCTTAGAAGTTCTTTAGATGTTTTCCTACTTCAAGCATTTGTTGTTTTGTTAATGTCTGATAATATGCCGGCTAACCCAATTTTTTATAAGCACTTTCCTGTATTTAAACGTTTTACCTGTGCCACTCTCACATATGCCCTATCACGTGCTTTTATGTATGTCATTGTATCCTTTGGGTCAATATATCTAACTGAATATTTTGGTCATTGGGGGTTGCTCATCCTATTTTGTTTAATCAGTCTAGGATTCGCATTTGGGCTATTTCATTTTGAAAGGTTGAAGAAAATGATGTATCCTTAAAAGATTTTTGATGTAGATCCTGCGACAAAGATTTTGTATTTATAGGTGGTAAATGTTGATAACATAACTGCAGTAATTCTTCTGTTAGTTGCGGTATTTCTAGGTGCATACTGATTATTATAAATGCCCTCATACTTTCTTGTATAATTTTCCTCACTTTCTCCGGAGATTTAGCCTTTAGAGTTTGCAAGTTGTGAATCCGGTCAAAAATTTTAATCAATGCCACATCATATTTTTCTTGTTGAAGTAATATATCTAATGTTTCCGCCGAGCTAATCTTTCCATAAGGCTTTACCCTAGTCAAAGCTTCTACTTGACTAGCAACCTTCTCCCCAAAGATATAGGCAATCATTTTTTCGGTAAGTTTTGTATCTTCGATGGTATCATGTAGTATGCTGGTAACAATAATGTCAGTGCGAAAAAGATAATCAGAAATCATATATGCTACCTCTATTGGATGAGAGTAATAAGGCTCTCCTGATTGCCGCATTTGGCTGCCATGATATTTTTTGGCGTAATAAATAGCCTTTCTAACCTCATCAATATCTATTGGTCGGTTTACTTCCTCATTTATCTTACGTAATTTGCTCAGTAACCTAGTAGCATATTGACAAGATTCATACTGTGAGTTGTCCCAATAATTAATCTCTTCTTCTTCCATAAAAAACCATAATATTTTTATATTCAATTTATAGATTAAACTAAAATATAAATTATTACCAAGGATTTTTATCTATTTTTAAAAAAGATGCAATATTTTTTAATTTTATTGTTATATAAACAGACAGTTGCTTCCTTTATGTTCACCTAGCCTTAAGTCTCAGTAAAATTACTACAAATTATATAGAATTTTTGTTAGAAAAACAATAATAATATTTCAATTTATAATAAAACTATATTAAGTTTGTAATACCGATTATGAAAGAATTGCGTAAATTTGAGTGGGTAGCGGATTTGGCGACTCTAGTAAAAAGTGAAGACCAAATTAAACAGCAGAAGTTAAAAAGCTAAAAACTGCTTAATTATGCAATATTATGCACTGTGACATTGATTTAGCAATTATTATCAGCTTTTTAGGATAAATAAAAGAAATGTAGAAAACATTTTGCAAGATAATAATATTATGCTACTATGCAACTAATGAGATTCTTAGATTATAGAAATGTCAAAAGATAATTTAGATACTGGCAGAAATACCAATAATAAATTTGTTGAAACAGAAGAAGAAAGAGAAAAACGACTGGATCGTGAAGAATCAGCTAGAAAACTAAAAGCAATTCTCTTTGTATTTATACCGCTTTTAGTTGGTTTCCTAACCTTCACTTATTTCTTTCTTAATTCAATAGAAGAAAAAAGTAGACTACTAAAAGAGCAAACAAGCCAAAATATATCAACACCAAATAGCTCAGCAAAATAGGTAGATTGGGCTAAAGAAATTAGTTTATTGGTTGAAAGGACAACATAAGGCTGTTTTTAAAAGCGATAGAGTTGTTATATGGATTTAAAATTTGTTACTTTAGAAACGCTTTAGATCAGATGGTATTTTTAGGAAAAAGGTAAAAATTGCAAAGTTACCAAGGACGCTAGATATGATAGGATCTGACGGAAGAACGTCAGGATTAATTAGAATTAAGCATTTGCTCTCCTCCATTACTCAATTACTTTAATCGACTTTTCATGTCGCACTTTCATCTTATATTCAGGTAGAACCTCAAGAATTGGCGTTGCCACGCTAAAGATCGAGGCTGCTCCGTTACTCATATACGCTACGCCGCTCGACTTTGCTACTGCTAGCTCTTCTTGAAGTTATACTATCGTCTATCAACTCTTGAAATCATAGCAGTATACAGAAGTGCAACTAATGGTTAATTCAAAAGCTATTCCCCATTCTTCTATAGTTTAGTGCTTCAGCAATGTGTATCTTGTGGACGTTGGAAGAAGCGTCTAGATCTGCTATGGTTCTTGCAACCCGTAAGATACGGTTATAGGCACGCATGGATATACGAAATTTTGTCGCGGCTTCATTAAGTAAATCCTTACCATCATCCACTGGTAATGCATATTCGATCAGCAACTGCCCGTCCAAACGGTTATTTGTTTTAATATTATATCCTTCATATCTAGTTTGTTGAATATTACGAGCCATTTCGACCCTGTGTGCTATCTGCCCTGATTCTTCTTCTGTATCATCTTCTATTAAATTATAGTTATATGAGTCGATAGATCCTACCTCTATATGTAGATCAAATCGATCCATGATAGGGCCGGAAATTCGCATCTGATAATCACTCCCACATTTTGGAGATTTAGAACATGCTTTATGAGGATCGCTTAAATAACCACATTTACAAGGATTCATTGCTGCTATTAGCTGAAAGTTGGCCGGATATTTTATATGCGAATTTGCTCTAGCAATTAGTATTTCTCCGGTTTCAATTGGCTGCCTTAAAGATTCGATAACGTTAGGTGGAAATTCTGGTAATTCGTCTAAAAACAACACTCCGTTATGTGCTAACGAGATCTCTCCAGGTTTTACTCTTTTACCGACTCCACCGCCGACCATCGCTGCTATCGAGCATGAGTGATGGGGGGTACGAAAAGGTCTAGCTCTTGATAGTTTCCCGTTTGCTAGCTTGCCTGCAACGCTTGCTATAGTACTGCACTCCAATATTTCTTCGGGTCGCATTTTGGGTAATATACCAGGTATACATTGTGCCAACATAGATTTGCCAGTACCAGGTGGACCAAGCATTAATAGATTGTGACCACCAGAGGCCGCTATTTCTAAAGCTCGCTTGGCTACTTTCTGTCCTTTGATATCTTTAAAGTCAGGGTAATTTATTATAGTAGTGTCAATTTCTAATTCAGGTGATGATAATATTTGTGAGCCTTTAAAATGGTTAACTAACTCTATTAAATTTCCTGCTACTAAAATATTATTATTGCCAGACCATGCAGCTTCCTGACCATTAGATTTTGAACAAATTAGCCCTTTATTTCTAGCCAAAGCTCCAATAGCAGCAGGTAAAGCCCCGCTGACAGGCAGAATAGAACCATCTAGAGATAATTCTCCTATTACTAGATATTCTTGTATTTCCTCAGCTGGCAAAATTTTCATGCTGCTAAGTATAGCACAAGCAATAGCAAGGTCAAAATGACTACCTTCTTTAACCAAATCAGCTGGAGCTAAATTTATCAGTATTTTTTGAGCAGGCAAGGCAAGACCTATTGAAGAAAGTGCTGCTCTAACTCGTTCTTTAGACTCGCCAATAGTTTTATCAGCAAGTCCTACTATAGTAAAATTAGGTATCCCTGGTGATATCTGTACTTGCACATCAACATCGATAATATCTATACCGCTAAAAGTTAAACTACCAAGGTGAACTATCATTTCTATAAAATAAATTTTACTAGATCAAGATTTTTGATAATTTTTGATAATTGCTGGTCGACAAAATGTTCGTCAATAACTATCTCTTTTTCTTTCGTATCACTTGCATTGAAGCTTATCTCCTCCAATAAATTTTCTAGAATAGTATGTAATCTTCTTGCTCCAATATCTTCAACTTCTAAATTAACATTTGCTGCATAAGTAGCAATTTTATCTATTGCATTATCAGTAAATTTTAATTTTACCCCTTCGGTTGCGATTAAGGCTGAATATTGTTTTATTAAACTTGATTCTGGTTCAATTAAAATTTTTATCATATCGTCCTTAGTGAGTGAGCTTAACTCTACTCTAATAGGTAGCCTTCCTTGCAATTCAGGTAATAAATCAGATGGTTTTGATAAATGAAAAGCACCTGATGCTATAAATAATATATGAGCAGTTTCTATAGGACCATGTTTTGTATTAACTGTTGTACCCTCAATAATAGGCAATAAATCTCTCTGCACTCCTTCTCTACTAATTTCTGAACTTTTTCCCTCAGATCTTGAGGTGATTTTATCTATTTCATCCAAAAATACTATACCATCATTTTGTACTAGCACTAAGGCATCTTGAGTAATTTTTTCTTGATCGATCAATTTTTCTGACTCTTCAGCAGAAATAATTAAAAGAGCATCTTTAACCAGCATTTTCTTAGTTTTTGTTTTATTAGTACCGATAGCTTTGCCGATCATATCAGAAATATTTAAGACGCCCATGGCCGCTCCTGGCATACCAGGAATTTCAAAATTACTACTACCAAATAAGCCCCCTGAATCTGTTATATTTATTTCAATTTCAGTATTGTCAAGTTCACCTTTTTCAAGCTTGCGACAGAATTTTTCTCTAGTTTCAGTTGATGCTGATTTGCCGACTAAAGCATCCAAAATCCTTTCTACAGTTTTTAAATTTGCATTAGCAATCACTGCTTTTTTAGCATTAGCTTTTTGTGTGTTAACAGCTATTTCCACTAAGTCTCGTATTATTGACTCAACATCTCGTCCAACATATCCTACTTCAGTGAATTTTGTTGCTTCTACTTTAAGAAATGGTGAGCCGCTAAGCTTAGCAAGCCGCCTAGCGATTTCAGTCTTACCTACGCCAGTTGGTCCTATCATTAAAATATTTTTCGGCACGATTTCTTGACGAAGTGGTTCGTCTACATTCCTACGTCTGCAGCGATTCCGCAACGCTATCGCAACAGCTTTTTTAGCTTTATATTGCCCAACAATGAATCTATCAAGTTCAGCTACGATTTTAGCGGGAGTTAATCCCATAGATTTTTTTTTAAGATTAATACTCATATAACTTTAACTTTTTCTACTTTAACTTTTTCTAGAATAATATTATGATTAGAGAAAACACAGATATCAGCTGCAATATTCATTGATTTTAAAGCAATCTCTTCTGCAGTTAGGTCATTGTCAAAAGACATTAAACCTCTAGCAGCAGACAGTGCATATAATCCACCAGAGCCAATGGCAGCAGCATCACCATCAGGTTCAACTACATCGCCATTACCAGTTAAAATTAATATATTTTTTTGATCTGCAACGATCATCATTGCTTCAAGTTTACGTAAATATTTATCGCTACGCCAATCTTTTGCCAGTTCTACAGCACTTCTCAGTAACTGATACGAATATTTCTCCAACTTTAATTCTAATTTTTCAAATAAAGTTAGAGCATCTGCAGTAGATCCAGCGAAGCCAGCAATAATACTATTATTGAACATGACTCTTAATTTTTTTGCTGTAGATTTTAAAATTGTATTACCATGGGAGACCTGACCATCCGCTGCGATTACAACATTCCCCCCTTTTCTTAAACAAAGTATAGTAGTCCCGTGTAATGTGACAGGGCCGGGCGAGTTATCTGACATAAAGAATCTTTTAAATATTGATGTTTGGCTATTTGTTTATTATTATGGTATTTAAGTAATCATTTAATATCGTAATTACAAGACTTTCCTATGAATATTTATTCAATATATGTTAATCCTCAAAAAAAGGATAACGATTTTATTCTTATCAAGCAAGGTTTTTCATTATTTGCTGCGTTTTTAAGCGTGTTTTGGGCATTCTATCATAGAATGTGGTTACCACTAATAATTACTTTGATATTAAGTATTATTATATCAAATTTAGGTTGTACTAATTTTATTTCTGTAAGTCAATTCGCCATTATGTTAATATTCGGTTTTTTCAGCGATGATATGAGAGAATATGATTTGCAAAAAAAGAAATACCAGCTTACAGACATAATATTAGCAAAATCTGAGATAGAAGCTGAATTAAAATTTTTAGAACGCTTAGTGGATGAAAAAAATGTGTTATAGTAATCTCAGTTTGATATAAGACATCAATTTAATAGCCTAGGGTGTCATCCCAGCGAAAGCTGGTATCTAAAGAAATAGACAAAGAAGGTGCTTTAAACATTTTAGATCCCAGCTTTCGCTGGGATGACATAATGGCAACAGGGGTGACATCACCCCTGATGGTGGTGATTACTTGAGCTTACTATTAATTTATTACATCAATACTTGAGGTCAACTATTACCAACATCTGTGTTGCTAATAGTATTTGGGAGTAGATAATATAAATGAGAGTATAATATGTATGACAAGAATAATGTTTTTGTAAAAATTATTGGTAAAGATATTCCAGCAGAGATAATATATGAAGATGATAATTTAATAGCATTTAATGATATAAATCCTGTAGCACCTATACATATAATAATTATACCAAAAAAGGAGTATATTGACTATAGTGATTTTATCCTTAAAGCTTCTAGCGATGAAATTAAAGATTATTTCACCAAACTATCCTATATTGCCTCGCTAGTTGGTTTAGATCAAGATGGCTATCGTTTGATTACTAATAAAGGGGTAAAGTCTGGACAGAGTGTGTTCCATTTTCATTTCCATATTATAGGGGGGAGAACTATTTCTAAGCTGATATAGTCAATTGATTTGGTTTGCTACGTCGTTGTTCGATCGCTCACGTACTGAATGTATGCTTCGCTCCTCACGCCTAGTAGCAAATCCAACTGAATTAACTATAGGTTAAAAATTAGGGAATGACATATACTAACAGATATATAAGAATGATAAAAAGATAAATGTAGATGACAAAACAATATAATATTGCGGTAATTGGTGCGTCGGGTAATGTTGGACGTGAGACTTTAGAGATTTTGTTTGAGAGGTGTTTTCCAATTAATAAACTCTATGCTGTAGCATCGAGTGAATCTAAAGGTAAAGAGGTTAGTTTTGGGGAAGATAGTATAAAAATATTTGATATAGATAGTGTAGATTTTAGTAAAATAGATATTGCTTTTTTTGCAGCTGGATCAGAAATATCAATGAAATATATACCCAAAGTTGTCGAGCAAGGTTGCATAGTTATCGATAAATCGTCATTTTTCAGGCTTGATTCTGATGTTCCTTTGATAGTTCCAGAAGCCAATCTAGCGAGCCTAAAAGATTATACTATTAAAAATATTATAGCTAATCCGAATTGTTGTACTGCTCCTATAGCTACTGTATTAAAGCCTTTGGATAATGCAGTAAAGATTAAGAGAATGGTGATATCGACTTATCAGTCGGTTTCAGGAGCAGGGAAAAGAGGAATGGATGAACTTTACGAGCAAACTAAGGCAAAATATGTTTTTAGTGACATCACTCCTAAAATTTTTCCTAGGCAAATAGCTTTTAATTTATTTCCTTATATAGGTAGTTTTAATGAAGATGGTTCTACTAGTGAAGAATCTAAGATTTCCTTGGAATTAGAAAAAATTATAGGATCACATGCTAAATCTAGTGTAACTTGCGTGAGAGTGCCGGTGTTTGTTGGTCATTCTATTTCAGTTAATGTTGAGTTTAGTGGAAAGATAGATGCTAAAGAAATAGAAGAAATACTAAAAGAATCAGACTCTATTGTAGTTAATTCTCATTTGGATAAAACACAATATGTTCCTCCCATAGATGTTGTTGGTAAAGATTTTGTTTATGTTTCACGAATTAGAAATGATCATAGTCAAAAAAATACCATTAATTTATGGATTACAGCAGATAATTTACGTAAAGGAGCAGCTTTAAACGCTGTGCAAATCGCTGAGGAATTGATAAAAGGATATTTATCGAAAAAGTAATTAATTAACCTGAATTCGATTTAACAAGTTACATCGAATTCAGGTTAATTAGGTTATTTATATTACTTTTAGGCTCTAAGTCTAATAAAGAGGTTGCCATATTATTTATTTTGCGTATAGTGTAGAGTTCAATAAAAATATTACAAATAGTATAATTTTTACTAATCAGCAGTAAAAAAATATAATAGAGCTGGGAAGCCGTCAGGTTCGGATAACTACTATTATCAGGACAGGATAATTTAATTTGTGTTAGATGATATAGATTATAATTCAGAAAAATATAATATAACAATGGTAATATGAGAAATAATAGTGCATTAGTATCTCAAGTAATAAATCCCCTAACTACCGCTCTTGAGAAGTGCAAAATTGCATTTTGGATAGTTTTTAGTTTTGCGTTTGTTATTAACTTGTTAATGTTGATAACGCCTCTTTATTCCTTGCAAGTTCTTGATCGGGTTATAGGAAGTGGTAACTTATTTACATTAATGTGGTTGTCTATTATTATTGGTACGATCTATTTTATTTATGGGTTATTGCAAGTTGCTAGATCATTCACCCTAATTAAAGTTGGTGAATGGTTGGATAAAACAATTGCTCCTGTAATTTTTGGTCACTCTATTTCAGCCTCTGCAACTCGTACTAATATGGGTGCTAGTCAGTTACTTCGTGATTTTCAAACAGTAAAAACCTTTCTAACTAGCACTGGTATTAATACTTTATTTGATGCTCCTTGGAGTATTGTCTACATAATAGTAATTTTCTTAATTCATCCATATATTGGAATCCTTACATTAGTTGGGGCTATTATTATTGTATCTACGGCTTTCTTTAATGCAGCTGCAACTAATAAAACTCTCGGTGAAGCTACTGAATTTTCTATAAAGGGTATGACGCAAGCTGACATCGCCAATAGAAATTCAGAAGTTGTAGAAGCTATGGGCATGATGAAAAATGTTACGGCAAATTGGCATCAATTTAATATTGCTTCTTTGGAGAAGCAATCAATTGCTAGCTACCGTAATGGTGCTATTTCTAATTTTTCAAGATTTATCCGTAATGTTATGCAAATGCTGGTAACTGGTATTGGTGCTTATGTTGTTGTTCATACTTCAGGAAGAGATATGACTACTGGTGGTATGATTATGAGTTCCATTATAGTTGGTAGAGCTTTAGCCCCTTTTGATAACGCTATTGAGTTATGGAAAAGTATGAGCGGGGCTATAAAATCTTATAAAAATATCAATCAATTATTTGCTTCGTATAAATCAAGAGAAGAAGCAATGCCAATTCCAAATGTCGAAGGACATTTAACTGTGGAAAATATTTATTATTCGATACCAATTCCTCCACATATACCACAACCACCAATACCAAGATATATTTTAAAGGGAGTATCCTTTGCGGTGCAGCCTGGTGAAATATTAGCAATTATAGGACCTTCTGCAGCAGGTAAGTCAACTTTAGCAAAAGTTTTAGTTGGGGTATGGAAAGCATCGTCAGGGACTGTTAGGCTTGATAGTGGAGAAATTTACCGTTGGAACAGGGAAGACTTTGGCAAACATGTAGGGTATTTGCCGCAAGGAATAGAGTTATTTAGTGGTAGTATAAAGCAGAATATAGCTAGGATGACTGAAAATGCTGATCCGGAAAAAGTAATTGAGGCAGCTAAAATTGCTGGAGCTCATGAAATGATCTTAAGATTACCTGATGGTTATGATTCAGATATTGGAACAGCAGGTTCTAATCTTTCTGGCGGACAAAAACAACGTGTTGGTCTTGCTAGAGCATTTTATGGTAATCCTAAACTGCTTATTTTAGACGAACCTAATGCAAATCTTGACGAAGCGGGTGAAATAGCCCTATCAAATTGCTTAAAGCAAGCAAAATCTAGGGGTATTGCTGTAGTTGTTATCTCTCATAGACCTTCTGTATTATCGGTGGTAGATAAGATTTTGGTATTACAAGATGGGGCGGTAGCTCTTTATGGCACTCAAGAAGAAATGCAAAATCGAGTTAAACTGTTACAAAGTGGTGTAATCCACATTAATGAATAAGTTTTAAATATGGAAGAAAAGAACAATAAGCCGGCATTTACAGCGGAGCAACTTAAACAGCTTTTGTCGCTACAAAATGATTTAACACACACGAAAAAAACAAAGGGAGCTATTGTATCACAAAAGGTAATAGTAAAGATTTCTAATGCCATTAAAAATACATTATATTATCTTGATCGTTTCGTCAATTTTGTTACTAAAAATAATGATGTTGATCGCAATGATGTAGTGCAAATTGCTAGATCCCCCATTCTTTTTGGGGTATATGTAATAATCTTTTTTGTATTAGTTGGAGGAGTATGGGGCAGTTTTGCTCCTCTTGATAGTGCTGCTACAGCACTGGGTGTTGTTATAACGAGTGGTAATAAGAAGACAATTAATCACCAAGAAGGTGGGATTATAGCTAATATTTTTGTTAAACAAGGTGATCAAGTTAAAGAAGGTGATAAATTAATAGAGCTAGAAGATACAAAAATTAAGTCAGCATATGAAAGTAATTTAAGCCAATATAGACATGCTTTAGCAACGGAAAGTCGTTTAATTGCCGAGAGAGATAATCAAGCTCAGATTGAATTTCCAGAATTATTAACCAAAGATAATTTACCTGAAATAGCAAGGATTATACATACCCAAGAAAGTTTATTTCAGTCTAAAAAAGAAGTATATAAAAGTGAAAAAAATGCCTTACATCAAAGGATCGAGCAATTAAATAAAAAAATCGAAGGTACGCAGGCTAAAAAAGTTGCAAATATAAAAACTCTAGAGGTTGTTAAGGATCGTTTAAAGGCAATGCATACATTGCATGAAAAAGGTTTTGCTAATAAAGCCGCTTTATTGGAATTCGAAGCTAAAGAAGCACAGTACAAAAGTGACATAGCTATGACAGAAGCTGAAATTGCATCTATTAAACATTCGATTACAGAGTGTGAGATTAGCATTATTAGCTTACAAAATAAATATACAGAGAAAACTCTGACTGAACTAAAAGAGACACAAGAGCTAGTAGCTCGTTTTAAAGAGGCATTTAATGCACATCAGGACTCTTTAAATAGAGTGGTTATTAAATCACCAGTTGATGGTATTATAAATGTATTGAACTATCATACAATAGGACAGGTGATTTCACCAAGTTATCCGATTCTAGAGATTTCTCCAACTGATGATAGTTTGATAATAGAAGCAAAAGTTCCAAGCAAGAATATAGATTCAGTGCATGAAGGCTTGATAGCAAAAATTCGTTTCAGTGCTTTTAAATCTAGAACAACGCCGTTATTTACTGGCAAAGTTGTTAAAATATCTCCTGATATTGTACAAGACAGAAATGCTCCAAGTCAAGATCCTACCACTTATTATATCGCTAGAATTGAGATTGATATGGATGAGTTTAATAAGATTGCAAAAGCTAAAAAATTAGAGTTACATCCTGGTATGCAAGCGGAAGTTCAAATTGTCACTGGTACAAGGACTCTCCTGAAATATTTACTTGATCCTATTACTGATACGATGTTTAGAGCATTTAAAGAGAAATGATATCGCTAGAGGGTAGCTATATGTTAATGTTCTTAGCCAAAAACGATGTCATCCCAGCGAAAGCTGGGATCTAATAATGTTTAATAGTCTTTTAGGCTATTTTTTTAGATTCCCGCCTACGCGGGAATGACAGCTCTGGGTATTAACTACAACTGTAGTATTAGCGTAGTTAATAATGGGAAATGGTATAACATCCTTCTAGGCTACTTTTTTAGATCCCAGCTTTCGCTGGGATGACATAATGGCTGAGTAGGGGTGACATCACCTTTAACAGGGATGATACTGAACCTAGTATTAACTTGTTATATCGATATTTGAGATTAAGTAAGTGTATACTCTTCTGCTTTGAAGAATTGGTTTCGCAAATACTTACGGGATATTCAGCCATAACTGTCGAAAGTTAGTAAATACAGCTTCCCTATACGTCATTGCGAAGAGTCGCTGAAAGCGGCGACGCGGCAATCCAAGATACACGAAGTGTACTAGAAAAAACAGCTTCGCTGTTTACCTAGATCGCCACGGCATCTAAAGATGCCTCGCGATGACGATTATAGAAAAATGTAGGGTACTATGGTATCAGCTACGCTCCGTTTGCTCACCCCTTGTTTATTGTCCCAATTCTTCAAATCATTTGAGTATATATTAATTTTCGGATTTGATACTAGAGTTTTCTAACGTTTTATCAATTACCCTAGAAAGGATTTCTAAAGTATATCCATTTGTTAGTATGCCATTAACAAAAAATGCGGGTGTACCAACAAAACTTTGTGAACTAGCAGCAAGGTTAGTATTGGCAAGTAATGTTTCAACAATTTGATTATTACTAAGACATTTAGCATAAGTTTCTGCGGATACTCCACCAATTTGAGCTATATTTGTTAGTAACTCACGATATCTATTACTACTGCCCCATTTATCTTGTTGTGCTAGTATTACACTTTGGAATTTAAGAAAACTATCTAGATCATTTGGACAACGTGCTAAAATTGCTGCATCTAAATCTTGCTTATTACCGATAAATTCACGAATTATATAAGCAATTTTATTGGTATCAATATACTTCTTTTTAAGTTCAGGTAGAATTTTTTCATGATAATAAGCACAATGTGGGCAAGTTGGAGAAAAATACTCAACTACCACTACAGTTGCCTTAATATTACCAAGAACTATATCGTTTTGGCTAACATTGAAAGTTGGTTTATAAGGCATCTGTTTCAAGCTAACATCACTTATATCAGTAGAGTTAGTAGCAGAATCCTCTACCGTATCTAGAGGTTCTTCCGTATTAGTTGAAGCCGGACTGTCTTGAGGATTTACTATTGTGTTCCATTTATCATTGGCAAGGTTGTCATTATTTTCTTCTTGTGGAGTTTTTTCCTGAGTCACTTCAGCCTTATTATCAGGTTGCTCGTTTTTATTATTAGATTTATCACTTTCTTCCGAACATGATATTAACAATAATGAAATTATAATGATAAGGATATTATGCATAAGTTTGGATATAGTTTTAAGTTAAATTAAATACTTTACTCTTCAGGATTTTATATTTCTTATGAGAAGTCCTTATAAAAATAAGGTTTTACTGGTGTTTAAGCAATAAAAATTTTACTTTTCGTAACAAAATAACTAATTTGTATACTATAAATATTTTTTCTAATAAATGCAAAAATACTATTAGTTAAAATAAAAATATTGTTATAATGATTTGAACCACCGCATAACTTTCAAGTAATGTGGGTTTTTATATAGCTAACCCGAAAAACCCCAAGAAGTGAGAAATATATTTGGATACCATGATGATACTGATATAATGCTTGATGGAAGCATGAAATTGGTATACATCCGTATAATTTATGTTCCGATTAGTTAATTGATTCTCCTCCCTAGATACTGAATAACACGATAAGAAAATTAATTATGAAAGATTTTAATACTAAGGTTATTAGTAAGTATGCAGAAAGATTAAAAGGCTGTTTTGTCTCTTTAAGCTCTGAATGCATCCTGTCTTACAAGTATCCTAGTACTTTAAAAAGGTCTTTGCGTACTTTTAATATTATAAAGATTCTACAACAGAATAGTGACTTGCTTGATTATCTTAGTCTAGATAGTCAAAAGAACTTGCTTTCTATTCTTGAGCATTACGGACCTCTCTCTATTGAGGCGTTAAAGCAACAAAAATATCAAATGGAAGAGGTAACAAATTTTGTTACTTCTCTTAATCAACTGGTTGATTGCTTAAAAAGTTCTTCCACTTTATATCATGAAGAAAATAATAAGGCACTAAAACCAGTAATGGATTTAGCTAGAAACTTTGTACAGCATTGTTGTATATTAATAACTGAAGATGTTAAAAATCAAGATGTTATAAATAATCTACAGGCGACTGCAATTGTTTTGAATTTAGATAATTTATCGCTTGAGCAACAAAATCTACTTTTAGATCAATTGTTGCTCATTAAAGAATTATGGCAAATTGATTCTACCATTGACATAAAGAAAGAATCTGTTCCATTGTTATTTCATGCCAATATATTAGACTTCCTGCATAAGTCAAAAATAGTTGAGGGATTTTTAGAAGAAACGAAGCCGAGCACCGCAGCGTACACAGACGTACGTGAGGAGCGAAGGCGAGTTTCGACGACAAAATCACCAACTAGATTGATTTATGCAGGAAGTCTATTATTAACACTGAAAGAAGAGAACACAATAGATTACAGATACATTTTTAAAAAAATTACTAATTTTTTAATAGATGATCACAATGTATTGATGGAGTTAACCAATGCTAAGTTAATTTGCTTATATAATAGGCTAAAAGATTTATGTATTAAATCTCAGACTATAAACCATATTTTGCTAAGAATACATGATGAGTCAAAATTTAGGAAGAGTTTCAGTAAACTTAATAATTCAGGGTATGAGCTTTCAGTATTATTTGAAAATTATAATGCAATAACACATCAGATAGAAAATGCAGAGTTCGCTATAATAGAAAGATTTTTACTCAAGCAAAATGTCTTAATGCATGAAATTTTAATTAATATTACAAAGCATATAGATGCTATCAGGATACTCAATATAACAGAAGATTCTGATCTGAATTATATACTAGCTCAGATTAGAAAAAGGTTAACTCAAAATATCCAAAGTGGTCATACTATTTCTTTAATGATTTCTTCTATTGAGTCTAAATTTTCTGCAAAACTTGAAGTTAAAATTATCAAACGATATGCTTCTTTAGATAGTTTTACTAAAAATGCTTTAAAAACTAGGTATCAGTTGCTATTTAAAAATATTACTTCATTATTAAAAAAAGAGCTAAATTATGCAGAGTTTGTACAACAGATAATAACATGTAAAATCGCAGCTGATTATAAGATAAATAGCAATGTTACTTCAGTTAAAACGTTAAGACTAATTGAACAAGAAAGGTTAGAAGTAAAAAAACAATTATGTGAAATAAATTTTGTAGAAATTTTTAGTGACAAATATTTAAATAAAACATCTAGTTTAAGTTTTAAAAAACATGTCAGGAGAACTAGTACAACAACTCCTTCAGGTTATGTTACGATAATTATTAGAATATTACTAACAAATTTTAGCGTTGAACAGCTTCAACTTTTATCACAATTTTTAATGAATGGTAATCTAACTACAATTCGAACAATCGTTCAACAAGAGTTGGTTATGCAAGTTAAAAAACGCACCACTATAAGTAAAATAATATATTATGTATTTACTAGAAAGAAAAATGAACTTACCATGCTCAATAATATCAAGAGAATTCTAAATGAATATATACTCAAATGATTTGAAGAATTGGATTTGAAAATGAATGGTGAGCATGCTAGACCATAGTACCCTACATTTTTTGTATAATCGTCATCGCGAGGCACCTTTAGGTGCCGTGGCGATCTACTGAAGTAAGGCGTAATACTGCATAAAGATTGCCACGTCGCTGCTGTCGCAGCTCCTCGCAATGACGATTGTGGTGTCTGTAGGTGCGATTACACAAAAAATGTAGGGCAACTACTTTTGCTATAAACAAAAAATAAGGGCAATTTCTATGCTAATTAGAAGGATTAAATTTAAAACATATACACTCATTGCTTACATAATATTACTATTGCCTTTAATAGCAAATGGTAAGATTGTTGATACTGATAGTTTAGACCAAATAAATAAGGACTATGAAGAATTATGCAATAATTATTCCCCTAAAGATATCTTAATGGTTTTGGGTAGAGAAAAAGTTATATTCAAATCATTTTTCCCCCCAATTATCCAATTGAATAAAAATGAATTATCTAAGCTACAGGAAATATTCAAATCAGTTAGACCATCAAAGGATACTTATTTTGATACAATACTGCTTACAGAGTATAAAAATGAGTTATTAGATGTCAATTTGCCTAATTTTATAAAGAATATAATGGATAAAGGTAGCCCCGTAATTGTGAGTGATCATGGTTTAACTGGTAACTTTAACAATATAAAGAAGCTAGAAATATGGGAGGCTGAGTATTTAAAGAAATTTAATATTGATTTGTCCAATAGTTTCCCACAACATAATTATCTTATTTTTAATGATATGAAGCCTTTTGATAATACTTATCCGACGTTTTATCAGGGTATATTGAGTAGTAATAATAATGCTTCATTTCAGTTGATATTAAATTTTTTAATAGAAGTGAAGTTTATGCCAAAAGTTTTAATAATGGTTGATGGAAATTCCAATGAGTTGACCGCAATGGAAAGTCAACTAAGAAATTATGACGATAATGTGATGTTTATTGGTTATAATTATAAATTATCTGACCAAAAAGAATCACTATTCAATTCTCGTGATTTAAAAAAATCACTTAATGAATTGGTTAATAAGGTAAATGCAGTAAAAAGAAGCAATGGCAAAATCAAAGTTAAGAATCAAGAGAGTGTAAATCCGTATGATAATAAAAAATAACTTTTTATTAAAATTATTGTTAATTTTAATCATGTTACCATATACAAGTTATGCAATAATTATTCCCACTTATTCTATAGATTCTGTTACGGTAAAAAATTTACTTGAAAAAATTGATGCATATAGCTTAGTGCTAATCAATATTGATGATACAATAGTTACGCCTAAGTCTAAGATGTTTCGTTATGCTAATCCTTATAGAGGGTTTGTTGAAGAGCTGGCAAGTTTGGCAAAATATCATTCTAATATGGATGAGATAATTGCTAAGTTGCTATTGCAAAGACAAGTTATGTTAGTAGAAGCTAGTTGGCCAAAATTTATCGATAAACTGAAAAGTTCAGGGGCTTTGGTTTTTGGGTTTACTAAAATTAACCCAGCATGTAGACTGATTAAAAATTATGAGGAATGGCAATATGAGCAGCTAAGTAGCCTCGGTATTAAATTTACTGATAAAGTTAATAATAAAGAAATATTAAAATTTGATGAAACTGATAAAAGGTCACCAATTTTTCATAAAGGTATAATATTTACTGACTATCTAAATAAAGCTCAGGCACTACGTGAGTTTATGAGTATCACAAATATTTTACCTAATAACATTATAATCTTTGAGAATAAAAAAAGTGAATTAGATAACATAGATAATTTTCTAAGAACAATTGATCTAGATTGTTATGGGGTAGAATATTTAGCCGTTACAGAATTACAAGGCACTCCACAGGAGGATATAGTGAAATTTCAACAGGAAATATTATTAAAAACAGGAAAGTGGTTAGAAGATGATGATGCTAAACAATTTATAACAAATAGCAAATGATGAATAATAAATGATGCTTAATTTAATTAAGTCTTTAAAAAATTTAATTACTGAAGCTGGTGGGATTGCTCTAATTAGAAGAGATTTAGGGTTAATAGTTTCTTATAAAGATGATAATTCTCCCGTGACAAATGCTGATAAGGAAATTAGTAGCTTTATATATAATGGTTTAAAGGACCTAGCACCTAATATTCCTGTAATTTGTGAAGAAAGAGATATAATTGCTTTGAATGGCAATCAATTTTGGTTGATTGATCCGATTGATGGTACAAAAAGTTATATAAAAGGTGAGGATACGTATACAGTAAATATTGCATTGATAAAAAATGGTATGCCTATCATTGGTTTTATCTATCAACCATCCGTGCAAAAATTACATTAGACAGATGCTAATAATGCTTTAAGAATTGAAAAAATGGCGTAGAAACAAGCTTTGATGCCCTACCTAAAAGTCATTATAGGGCTGTTGTTAGCTCACATACGTCAAATGCAGATACCAAGCAGTTCCTAAAGAAACATCTAATTACTGAAATAGTTACTATACCAAGTTCAATTAAATTATGTTTAGTAGCAGAAGGAAAGGCGGATATTTATCCCAAGTTTGGCCCAACTATGGAATGGGATATTGCAGCGGGGCATGCGTTAATTAAAGCTAGTGGTGGAAATATTGTGGATCTAGATGGAAATGAATTAGTTTATCAAAAGAATAACTTCCAAAATCCTCATTTCTATGCCTATAGTCGATATTTCCCTATCTTTACTTCGTTTTAATGCCAATTAAGAGCTAAATTTTTGAGATAGCAAAAAGAAAGCCGAGGATAATTTTCCAAACACATGAACCATTAGTCCATTATGGTATCCAAAGCACAAATCCCCGCCGATAAACCAGCATGGACTAAGCCTTTTATAATATAGGTTTTAGAGTGTTTTTTGTGTTATTAATTAAACCATTTAAAAACTCGTATTTTTGTCTCCATTTAAACTATCTTTCAATTTTCTTTTTTGAATATAAGTATTAAGTGTTAAAAAGCGTGCAATAATGACCCACTAAATGGGTTAATGTGCGTTGAAAAATGACCCACCTAAGAAGTGGGTGTCAATAAGCGTTGAAAAATGACCCACATAAGTCTAGAACTATTGTTTTTTTTTCATACGATAACTTTCATTTCCCGTTTCAATGATATCACAATTATGACAAACTCTATCAAGTAGCGCTGAAGTCATTTTATTACAACCAAATATTTGTGACCATTCTGAGAATATAAGATTAGTAGTAATAATAATTGAAGTGTTGGAATGTATTTTAGATAATAGATGAAAGATAAGTTGACCGCCATTCTTAGAAAATGGTAGATAACCAAGCTCATCTAGGACTAGTACATCTATTTTTTGCAAGGAAGCTGCTAGTTTTCCTACCTGAGCAGAGTTCTTTTCATATTCTAATTGATTAGCAAGATCTACAAGATTAAAAAATCTTGATTTATAACCTTTTCGTACTGCTTTTGTACTTAATGCAATAGCTAGGTGAGTTTTACCGCTACCAGTACCACCAACTAGGATTATATTTCTAGATGTTTTAATAAACTCGCAACTATATAGATGCATAATTTGTTCTTGGTTTATTGGGGTATCGATAAATATGAAATTATCTATATCTTTTTTCTCAGGAAACTTTGCTGCGCTAATCCTACTTTGAATAGACCTAAGAGTTCGTGTTGTTAGTTCAGATTTTAATAAATTATGTAAAATATAATTCGAGGCTTCTTTACGCCTTATGGCATCAGATATAATTTCATCATAAGACTCAAGCATCCCTGTAAATTTTAGCTTTCTCATAACATTTATAATATCTTCTCTAGTAGATTCTTGATATACATTGTTCATTACTTACCTCCTAACTTGAGAAAATTATCGTATATCTCACAATTAGCTTTCGGGATATGTTTTAAAGTATGATATTCTTGGTAATTACTTGGCTCTGTTACTTTTAACTCATCTTTATTACGTAATATAATATTTAAAATTACCTCCTTACTAACAGTTCCTATTTTTAGTGCTTGGGTGCATGCTGATACTACTGCTTCTATGGATTCCATTGCTATATACGATAATATATGAGCAAAATCTCTTGTACCTGCTGGGCTGCTCTCAAGACGTCTTCTAACTTCTATGAGCTCTTCTGGTAAATTCATATTAAGGAATGGTTCACCATTTCTTAATGCTCCGGGTTTATACCTTAATATTGGCAGATAATGATTGACGTCATAACAAGTTTCTCCCTTAGTAAATTTCCGTTTATGACGACCTACCTCTTGACCATTATAAATAAATACTAGATGTTCAGCATATATCTTACATTGTACTATTTTCCCAGCACAACTACAGTGAACGCTATAATTATTGCTTTCATATCTAGCCAAACAAGTAATAGAAACCTTGATATCTATTTCTTTGCAACCGTTAAATAATACAGGCACGGATACTAAAAAATTACGTTCTAGTTGATATGCTTCATCTATAGTCTTATCTTTATATTCGGGGTGTTTATGAGAGCTATTATAAGTAACTAATCTGCTGGTTAATATATCGTTTAATTCTTGCAAGGTTAAAGCTTTTGGCATAGGAGTAAAGAACTGTTCCCGGTCAATCTGTACTTGTCGCTCAACCCTACCTTTTTCATTACCTCGAGCTGGAGAACATGCTATCGGTTCAATGAGATAATGTGCGCAGAGCTTTTCAAACTTTGGATTCCATTCTCTATTATTAGAGCCTTTTAAAACCTTACTGACAGCAGTCTTCATATTATCATAAATCCCTTTAGTTGGACTACCACCAAAAAAAGTAAAGGCTCTAACATGTGCATCAAATACCATCTCTTGAGCTTCAGTAGGATAAATATAGATAAATTTTTTACGGCTATAACACAAAACAAAGTGAGCTACTTTAACATTTATTATTTCTCCAGCTAATATTACTTGCTTACTACTCCAGTCAAATTGGTAAGCTTCCCCAGGAGCAAAGGATAAAGGTACGCAAGCTTTTATATTAATCTCAAAATTTCTATCATTCCAAGTGTTAATATAACGACTAACAGCAGAGTAACTGCCTTGATACCCATAAATCTTTAACTCCTCAAATAAAGCTTTCCCTGTTTTTTTAGGCTTTGAATTCTTATTATCCCGCAACATCCTCTCAAGACTCTCAATATATTTCCCGAGTTTAGGTATAGGTTGAATTATTCGTATATAATCAGATTTAATCTCTCCTTGCGTACGAATGATACTTCTAACTGTATTACGTGATATATTTAATTCTCTACTTATTGAACGTATACCTTCTCCACGACGATAACGTCCTAATATCTTTCTCTTACTTTCCATTATTAACATCTCTGATTTTATACTCCTATTATTTATTCTGAAAATAATAGAAGTATAGGTTGATAATAATGGATTAATAACGTACTACTTTTCCCACTTCTTAGGTGGGTCATTTTTCAACGCACATTAACCCATTTAGTGGGTCATTATTGCACGCTTTTTAACAGATCAAATGCAAGGACAAGAACGTGAGCAAGCACAAGATGTTGGATTGATTGGCTGTGATTAGGTTATATAAATTGTATTTCAGTTAATTACACTTTATAATAATCCACGGTCTATAAATTCTAGATAAAATTTTAACATCATTTTAATACTAGCTTCAAGTATTATCAATGTTTGATCTTGACTGGCAAGGGAGAATAATTATTAAAAATCCTAAATCTTATAGAATGAAAGTGTTTGGAATAATATAATGAATAATTTAATATCTGAAAACATAGTAATACCTAAAATGAGAGTCGGAGACGATGATTTTAAAAGTCTATTGCTCAATAGTGATATTTTTGTTGATAAAAGTTTACTAATTAAAGAAATTACTGAAGATAGTGGTAGCGTAATACTTATCACTCGACCAAGACGTTGGGGTAAGAGCTTAAATATGGATATGCTTCGCAAGTTTTTTGAAATAGAGATAGATGACAATGGTACAGCTTTAGTATCTGAACAGAAGATAAATAACAAATTATTCCTTGGAGGTACAGTAGATTTAGGCTTTGATGAAACTAAAGAGTTAAAGTCCTTAAAAATTGCAGATATAGCAAGTAGCATGAAACGCCAAGGTCAATATCCGGTTATTTCTATAAGTTTTAAGGATGTTAAGGGTAGTAATTACCAAGACATTGAGAACGGGATAAGAAATCAAGTTATTAAGTTATTTGTAAAACATCGTTATTTAAAACATTATATAGCAAAAAATAAGAATTTACTGGATGATGTACAAAAGGAAAAACTAAAACGATATTTTACAGGAAAATTTGATAAAGAAGATCTTAAAGATAGTTTAGGCTTCTTAAGCGAACTATTGTTTAAACATTTCAATCAAAAATCTTACATATTAATTGATGAATATGACACTCCTATCAATAGTTCCTATATTAAATTTGGTGATAAATCAAAAGAGTTTGAACAAGTACTTGAATTATTTCGAGGGATGTTTGGCAGCAGCCTAAAAGGTAATACTTGTGTAGAAAAAGGAGTAATAACTGGCATATTAAGGATTGCTAAGGCTAATTTATTCTCAGATTTGAATAATGTTACTGAATATACATTACTTGATGATGATTTTTCTAAGTTTTATGGCTTTACCCAAGAAGAAGTTGATGAGTTATTAACTAAAGTACCAACTGAAACAAATCCTGAAGAGATTAAAAATTGGTATAATGGGTATACATTTGGTGGCGAGATAATTTATAATCCATGGTCAATAATGCAATGTTTAGCACATAAAGGTAAGCTTGATCACTATTGGCTAGATAGTGGGGGTACGGGAATAATTGATAAGGCATTATTGTCAGATGAAATGCAACAAGATTTACAACTACTTGCTAGTGGTAAGAGTATTATATCGCAGATTACTAAACAAATAAATTTCAATGATATTAATTCACGCTCAGGACTATTTAGTCTATTACTATTTAGTGGTTACTTGAATCCAATGGTCATCGAGTTAGAAGAGAATGTTTATGAACTATCCGCCCCTAATAGAGAGGTAAAACATATCTATAATGCGAGATTATTACAATGGGTTAGTAATAAGTTACAGATTGATAGTTCACTATATTATCCTTTTGCTACTCTATTACCTGCTTGTCGGTTAGAAGCATTTAAAGAACGGCTTCAGGAATTGTTATTAAACGCTACTAGTTTTCACCAAACAGGGAATAAGAAAGCTGAGTTATTTTATAGTGGTTTTATGCTAGGACTTGTTAACATGTTATCTTCTGCCTACATTATAACCAGTGAACAAGAGTCAGGCAGTGGACGAGCTGATATTATTATGATCCCCAAGATTGGTAAAGAAGATAAGGCTATTATTATTGAGTACAAGATCGCCAAAAATACAGAAGATTTAGCCTTGGTAGCCCAAATGGGCTTAAAGCAGATTATAGATAAACAATATGACACTAAGATAAAAGAACATTCTCACGTCAAAAAAATCATTAAACTTTCCATGGCTTTTTGTGGTAAAAATATGGATTTACAATATCAGGTTACAGAGCTTTGTTAAAAAGCGTGCAATAATGACCCACTAAATGGGTTAATGTGCGTTGAAAAATGACCCACCTAAGAAGTGGGAAAAGTAGTACGTTATTAATCCATTATTATCAACCTATACTTCTATTATTTTCAGAATAAATAATAGGAGTATAAAATCAGAGATGTTAATAATGGAAAGTAAGAGAAAGATATTAGGACGTTATCGTCGTGGAGAAGGTATACGTTCAATAAGTAGAGAATTAAATATATCACGTAATACAGTTAGAAGTATCATTCGTACGCAAGGAGAGATTAAATCTGATTATATACGAATAATTCAACCTATACCTAAACTCGGGAAATATATTGAGAGTCTTGAGAGGATGTTGCGGGATAATAAGAATTCAAAGCCTAAAAAAACAGGGAAAGCTTTATTTGAGGAGTTAAAGATTTATGGGTATCAAGGCAGTTACTCTGCTGTTAGTCGTTATATTAACACTTGGAATGATAGAAATTTTGAGATTAATATAAAAGCTTGCGTACCTTTATCCTTTGCTCCTGGGGAAGCTTACCAATTTGACTGGAGTAGTGAGCAAGTAATATTAGCTGGAGAAATAATAAATGTTAAAGTAGCTCACTTTGTTTTGTGTTATAGCCGTAAAAAATTTATCTATATTTATCCTACTGAAGCTCAAGAGATGGTATTTGATGCACATGTTAGAGCCTTTACTTTTTTTGGTGGTAGTCCAACTAAAGGGATTTATGATAATATGAAGACTGCTGTCAGTAAGGTTTTAAAAGGCTCTAATAATAGAGAATGGAATCCAAAGTTTGAAAAGCTCTGCGCACATTATCTCATTGAACCGATAGCATGTTCTCCAGCTCGAGGTAATGAAAAAGGTAGGGTTGAGCGACAAGTACAGATTGACCGGGAACAGTTCTTTACTCCTATGCCAAAAGCTTTAACCTTGCAAGAATTAAACGATATATTAACCAGCAGATTAGTTACTTATAATAGCTCTCATAAACACCCCGAATATAAAGATAAGACTATAGATGAAGCATATCAACTAGAACGTAATTTTTTAGTATCCGTGCCTGTATTATTTAACGGTTGCAAAGAAATAGATATCAAGGTTTCTATTACTTGTTTGGCTAGATATGAAAGCAATAATTATAGCGTTCACTGTAGTTGTGCTGGGAAAATAGTACAATGTAAGATATATGCTGAACATCTAGTATTTATTTATAATGGTCAAGAGGTAGGTCGTCATAAACGGAAATTTACTAAGGGAGAAACTTGTTATGACGTCAATCATTATCTGCCAATATTAAGGTATAAACCCGGAGCATTAAGAAATGGTGAACCATTCCTTAATATGAATTTACCAGAAGAGCTCATAGAAGTTAGAAGACGTCTTGAGAGCAGCCCAGCAGGTACAAGAGATTTTGCTCATATATTATCGTATATAGCAATGGAATCCATAGAAGCAGTAGTATCAGCATGCACCCAAGCACTAAAAATAGGAACTGTTAGTAAGGAGGTAATTTTAAATATTATATTACGTAATAAAGATGAGTTAAAAGTAACAGAGCCAAGTAATTACCAAGAATATCATACTTTAAAACATATCCCGAAAGCTAATTGTGAGATATACGATAATTTTCTCAAGTTAGGAGGTAAGTAATGAACAATGTATATCAAGAATCTACTAGAGAAGATATTATAAATGTTATGAGAAAGCTAAAATTTACAGGGATGCTTGAGTCTTATGATGAAATTATATCTGATGCCATAAGGCGTAAAGAAGCCTCGAATTATATTTTACATAATTTATTAAAATCTGAACTAACAACACGAACTCTTAGGTCTATTCAAAGTAGGATTAGCGCAGCAAAGTTTCCTGAGAAAAAAGATATAGATAATTTCATATTTATCGATACCCCAATAAACCAAGAACAAATTATGCATCTATATAGTTGCGAGTTTATTAAAACATCTAGAAATATAATCCTAGTTGGTGGTACTGGTAGCGGTAAAACTCACCTAGCTATTGCATTAAGTACAAAAGCAGTACGAAAAGGTTATAAATCAAGATTTTTTAATCTTGTAGATCTTGCTAATCAATTAGAATATGAAAAGAACTCTGCTCAGGTAGGAAAACTAGCAGCTTCCTTGCAAAAAATAGATGTACTAGTCCTAGATGAGCTTGGTTATCTACCATTTTCTAAGAATGGCGGTCAACTTATCTTTCATCTATTATCTAAAATACATTCCAACACTTCAATTATTATTACTACTAATCTTATATTCTCAGAATGGTCACAAATATTTGGTTGTAATAAAATGACTTCAGCGCTACTTGATAGAGTTTGTCATAATTGTGATATCATTGAAACGGGAAATGAAAGTTATCGTATGAAAAAAAAACAATAGTTCTAGACTTATGTGGGTCATTTTTCAACGCTCTTCCTGGGTCATTTTTCAACGCTTATTGACAATTAAGAATGAGAATTAAAATAAGGAAGTGTTTAAAAGTGGTATTTTGACAACTTGAATTATATTTTTAGTAATTGAAACTAGGACAGGCAATTATTTTCAAAATGCTAAGACTCAATTTTAAGTTGATTTAGCTCATTATCGATGATAGAAGAAATTAACTATTTCTTAGTTGTATATTTTAATAATAAAGTGCTTAAAAGTAGTATTTTGATATGTAATCAATATGTAACTTTTCCACCAAAAAAACCTACAAATTAATTGTAATTTGACAAGTAATAAAATTTTCTATACTATTAAAATTTAGTCTAATTAACCGGAGGAAACACTATGGATATAAGGTTTTTAACGAAAATATCACTAAGTACTTGGTGGGCGGTAGTGGGATCGAACCACCGACCTTTACGATGTCAACGTAATGCTCTAACCAACTGAGCTAACCGCCCTTGCTTCTCTGATTTAATTTTATACTTAAAACAACAAAGTATACTCTTCTGCTTTAAAGAATTGGTTTTTCAAATACTTGCGGAGTCTATCGCATACTCACGTAGCAAATGTACGCCTAGTCGGTTTACCCCTTGTTTGTTGTTCCAATTCTTCAAATCATTTGAAATATATATCAAGTTTTCATAGTAACATGTCTAATCTATAATAGCTTCAATTTCAAGTTTTATTTGCATTATTTTAAATATTCAGCTAGAATCCGGCATAAAATTATAAGTAAATGACCTTAAAATCTCAAGCTTTTGATATTAGCAATAATTTTGTAGTGGCACTGGATGGTCCAGCAGCATCGGGTAAGGGTACAATTGGGCAAATGTTAGCACAAAAACTTAAGCTTACTTACTTTCAATCAAGTATTGTATATAGAAGCCTTGCTATTTCTTGTATAAACCAAAAAATTGATCTTACTGACATAAATGGAATAATTGAATTATCCAAATCTACGGAATATGTACAAAATTCAGAACTTGATAGTGAGATTGTAGGTAATGTAGCATCAAAAATTGCTGTTATACCGGAAGTAAGAAATAACCTAGGAAAATATCTAGGAAAATTAATAAAAACAACTCCTAGAATTATAATGGAAGGTAGAGATATTGGAACAGTAGTTGCCCCAAATGCTGACTTAAAGATTTTTATCAGAGCAGATATTGTTATTAGAGCAAAGAGAAGATATAAAGAGTTGCAAGAAAAAGGGGGGGGGGATATATTTGATACAGTTTTGGAACAACTAAAAATAAGAGACAAACGGGATATAGAGCGTGATATTGCTCCAGCTCTTCCCCCACAAGGAGCTTTAGAAATTGATACTTCTTATCTATCACCAAAAGAAGTGATTGATAAGATCATGGAGTTTATTTCAGTTAGGTAACATCAACATATTTTATGTGCCATAGGTTGTTTTATCTACATTTTATTAACCCTTCATAGTTAATTCAGTTGAATTTGATTACTTAAGGCGAAGAACAACTCGCTTATGCAAATTCAAGTCAATTAACTATAATTTTTATACTAGACGGCACAACTAGTATTAGAGAATAATATGCAAAAATTTAAGAAAAAATTTGTTTCTCAACTTGCTGAAATTAGCATTCAATCTCACGAAGATTTTGCACAAATGCTTGAAGCCATAAGTACTAGTCACGTAAAAGAAGGTACTGTTGTCAAAGGTCAAGTAGTAGGGATTGCTAAAGGTATTATCATAGTTGACGTTGGATTAAAGAATGAAGGCAGAGTTCCTATAGAAGAATTTGCTCTAGCTAGTAATCAACCTTTACCAGAAGTTGGCGAGATAGTTGATGTATATATTGAGAAAATTGAAGGGCGTAACGGTAGAACTATACTAAGTCGTGAAAAGGCCATTAGAGAAGAATCATGGGGACATTTAGAAATTGCATGTGCCAATAAACAGTTTGTTGATGGTGTAATATTCGGACGTGTTAAAGGTGGATTTACTGTTGACGTATCAGGGGTTGTTGCCTTCTTACCCGGAAGTCAGGTAGATGTTAGACCAATAAAAGATATTTCTTCGTTAATGGGTATCAAGCAGCCATTCCAAATTTTAAAGATGGATAAGAAACTTGGTAATATCGTAGTTTCTAGAAGAGCTATACTTGAGGAATCAAGATCTGAGGCTAGAGACGAAATGTTATCGAAAATTAAGGAAGGAATAATATTAGATGGTACAGTAAAAAATATCACTGATTACGGTGCGTTTATTGCTTTAGGTAATTCAGGTAATGTAGACGGTCTATTGCACGTTACTGATATTTCATGGAGCAGAATAAATCACCCTTCTGAAGTTTTATCTCTAGATCAAAAAGTTAGGGTTATAGTTATAAAATTTAATGAAGAAACTAAGAGAATTTCACTTGGTATGAAGCAACTTGATCATAATCCATGGCAAAGTATAAAAGAAGAATTTCCAGTTGGCAAAATAATGACTGGCAAAGTAACAAATATTGCTGATTATGGGGTATTTATTGAATTAAAAGATGGTATTGAAGGACTCGTTCATTCAAGCGAAATTAGTTGGGTAAAATCAAATCAACATCCTAAGAAAATGCTTACTATTGGTCAAGAAGTTCAATTCACAATTTTAGAAGTTGATACCGATAAACATAGAATATCTCTAAGTATTAAACAGTGTCAAGATAACCCAATTATTGGGTTTGCACATAGTCATCCAATAGGTAGTATAATTAAAGCACCAATACGAAATATCACTGACTTTGGTATGTTTGTAGCACTTGATGACAACATTGATGGTATGATTCATGAAACAGATATAAGTTGGGAAGGCAATGGTACTGAGCTGTTAAAAACATATAAAAAGAATGATCAAATAGAGTGTAAAGTTTTATCAATTGATATTGAAAAGGAACGTATAAGTTTAGGTATTAAACAACTAAGCTTTGACTCGCAGCAAGATGAATTTGACATGTACAAAAAAAATATGGTCGTTACTTGCTCAGTTACTGAAGTTAAAGATGATGGGATAGAAGTTATTTTAGATGACAAAATACCGGGCTTCATCAAAAAAGCTGATCAAAAAACTGAAAGATTTGTTCCTAATGACAGAATTGATGCAAAAATCATTACCATTGATAAGGCATCTCGTAAAGTTACTTTGTCAATAAAAGCACTTGAAATAGAAAAGAGAGAAAAAGCTATCAAAGAATACGGCTCTGCTGATAGTGGTGCTAGTCTAGGAGACATACTTGGAACAGCTCTTGACGATAAAGGAGACAAAAACAGTAAAACTTGATATTTATTATTGTTTTGTAGCAAAATCGAAGGCCTTTACTTCAATTTTGCTACTCAATTTTTACCTAAAAACTTAAAAATTGGTAAAGCAATTTTTAAGTTTTTGTAAGTAATATCAGGATAATTTAAAAGTCACAATCATTAGTTGTTATAGATGTAAGTTTAACTGCTACCGATGTCATCCCTGCGAAGGTAGAGGGATCTATATTACTTAATAGTCTTTTAGGCTATTTTTTTAGATCCCAGCTTTCGCTGGGATGACATCAAGTACATATTAAGCACTTTTTCCCTTATCTATTAGGCTTACAACCCGACTTTTAAATTGCCCTGAGTAATATATAGGATTTCTCCATGGACAGTTTGATAATTAAAGGCGGTATCCCTCTTGAAGGTAGTATTAGCATTAGTGGGGCTAAAAATTCGGCCTTACCAATTATGACTGCAGCACTACTTACAGATAAGCTTAGTATTAACAATATTCCAAAGCTTACTGATATTCTCACAATGAAAAAATTACTTGAGAATTTAGGTAGCGTTGTTACTGTAACTGATCATCAAGATCAATTGAGCATGGATATCGACAGCAGCAATATTAATAATTTTACTGCACCATATGATATAGTACGTAAAATGCGTGCTTCTATTTGGGTTCTAGGGCCTCTACTCTCTAGATTTTCTAAAGCTAAGGTTTCCTTACCTGGAGGATGTGCTATAGGTGCTCGACAAGTGGATCTACATGTAGCAGTTCTACAAGCTATGGGGGCAAATATTGACGTCGATCATGGTTATATTAATGCTACAATTAAAGGTAGATTAAAAGCTGTACATTTTGTTTTTAATAAAATATCTGTTGGAGCAACAATTAACGCCATAATGGCTGCTACTTTGGCTGAAGGAGAAACAATATTATTTAACTGTGCTAGAGAACCAGAAATCATTGATCTGTGCCATTGTCTTAGCAAAATGGGTGCAGAAATAGATGGAATTGCTACAAACGAAATAAGAATAATTGGTAGATCTCATTTAAAAAATGTCAATTATTCAATTATGCCGGATCGTATTGAAGCCGGTACTTACATGATTGCTGCTGCTATTACTAAAGGCAATTTAAATATTTACGGAATCAGCAATAATATCGTTGAAAATATAGTATTAAAACTTATTGAAGCTGGTATAGAAATTTTGCCTATTGATAATGGTTTAAGAGTCTCTTATGTAGGTAAATTAAACCCTGTGGACATCCATACAAACCCATATCCAGGTTTTGCAACAGACTTACAAGCTCAGTTTATGAGCCTTATGACTCTTTGCAAAGGTTCTTCTATAATTACAGAAAACATTTTTGAGAATCGCTTTATGCATGTTCCTGAATTATGCAGAATGGGTGCAAATATAACAGTTAACGGAAAGAGTGCTATAATACGGGGTGTACCTTTTTTGACAGGAGCAGAAGTAATGGCAAGTGACCTCAGAGCATCAGTATCCCTAGTATTAGCTGGACTTGCCGCCAACGATACAACAAAAATACACCGAATTTACCATTTAGACCGTGGATACCAAACATTGGAGAAAAAACTAACCAGTTGCGGGGCAAATATAGTACGAATTACTGGAGATAATGTTTAAATAAATTCGTTATATTTAGGTATAACTTCAAGAATTAAGATTCCCGCGACCTAAAGATCGAAGCTACTACGTTACTCTAGGTTACGCTGCTTGACTTTGTTACTGCCTAGCTCTTCTTGAAGTTATACTATCGTCTATCAACTCTTGAAATCATAGCAGTGTATCACCTCGGGAAAATGAGTTTCCAATTTACGCAGCGAGCTTATCTCTCAATACTTCAATTAATTTATTAATTGCTTCCTCGGGATTTATGTTCTCAAGAATTGCAAGCTCCCCAGCTAGCCTATTTAAGGCTGATTCATAAATAGTCCTTTCACTATAAGACCGGTCACTATCAACATTCTTATAGAGATCCCGCACCACTTCTGCTACAGATACTACATTACCAGAATTTATTTTACCCTCATATTCTTGTGCTCTTCTACTCCACATCCTATTACCTTGCTTAGCTTTACCTTGAAGCGTTGAATATATTACAGCTAAATCAGTTTTACTAACAAGTTTTCTAAGACCCGAAATAGCAGCTCTATTTACCGGTACTTTCAAAGTCATTTTGTCTTGAGGGAACGATATTACATAAACCTTAATATCAGTACCAGCTATGATTTGGTGTTCTACATTTACTATCTCTCCAACTCCATGAGATGGATATACAATTCTTTCTCCTACTTTAAATTCAGACGATGTTGACATGCTTACTCCTTTCCATTATAAAAACTTAGACCATGGTCAATTGATTTGAATTTGTGTCAGTGAGTTGCAAATAATTAAATCCTAACTATAGATCTTTTGCAAATCACAATACTAAAGATAACACTCCCTAAATATACTCGAACGTGACTCCGAATTAGATTTGAAAATGAGGAGAGAACACACTAGACGTACATACGGTACGTGAGTCCTTGATATTTTCAAATAACAATTCTTCGAAACAGAATTAGTATACAATACAGACTAATTTTACCCTGTGGTAGTATAGCATATTTTAGAAGGATAACAAAGTATAAGTTATAAAAAAATATTAGGGCAATTAGAGAGTAGACGTAAGCGTTACCACTTACGCCCCTCATTAGAACCTCATCGTGCGGTTTTCCCGCAATGGGTTCAAGATAAATTCCTTCACCTGATTATTTTAATCTAGCTATCTAACACAGTTTAGTTGTCGTCAATTATTGAAAGTCTGTGCTTTCATAACGTTTCCCTGTGTTAGTCGAACTTACCCACCAGCCTTCCCTCCATTGGCATTACCCAATTTCATCAGTACTATGCTGGATCTGACTTCCTATATTCTTTTTTAGCTCCCTTGCTTTTTATACTTGTCGGCTAATACTTCTTAAAAGAAGAGAATATAGGATCTCCCACGTTTATAAATAAACTTTTTTTTATTACATGCCATGCTCTTAGACCCCGGAGATCTAACACATACCTGCCTATTTATGGTATGTATTATGTTGCATTCCTGCCTTTTAACACAGTCTGCGATCCCAAAAGAATTGCTTAACGAGGCTCAATCACTTTAACCTTTCGGCTTACGGTCTATAATATTTCTGTCTACGCTTAACTGACTTTGTTACCAAAATCAGCTCAAGACTCGATACATAGTGTGCTAGGTCAACACTTCTATGGCTGCTCTTTCAACAGCTAGCTTATTTACACTTCGTGGTGTACTAAAAGTCACAGTCGTCAGTTGCTATAAACACAAGTTTAACCATTCTCAATGTCATTCCCGCGAAGGCATTGCCCGCGTGGATCAAAAAGCCAACGTAAGTAATGGTACTTACAGGATCAAAAACGATGTCATTCCTAGCTAAAAGCGGGAATCCAAAAAATAGCCTGCAAAGGCTATTAGATATTATGGATTCCCGTCTACGCGGGAATGACATACTAGTGGTCCACGCGGGCAATGCCTTCGCGGGAATGACATTGTTGATAGCTAATGCTTACTATATATATTAACTACTGATTGTGATTTTTAAATTACCCTGCCTAAAACAAAAGAAAAATAAGTTGCCTTTTGCTCTAATATTGGTTAGGATCTAAAACCTTTAGGCTAGGTAGCAAAGTGGTAATGCCGTGGACTGCAAATCCTCAATGCGCCGGTTCGATTCCGGCCCTGGCCTCCATTAAAACAAACTGTACGTAATATGGTAGAGTTTATCGAACAATTCCTAGAAATGATGATAGCGGAGCGTGGTGTAGCTAATAATTCCGTACTTGGCTACAAAGGTGATCTGTTAGATTTTCAGAAATTTTTATCACAGAATAAATTGTTAGAGCTGAATATTAAAGCTGAAAATATTAGAGACTGGATAGAATATTTGGCGGGAAATGGCTTGCAGGCAAGATCAATTAACCGGAAGATATCCACTATAAAAAACTATTATGAATTTTTAATTAGCGAAAAGCATACCAATTATAATCCTGCTTTGATGGTAGATCTACCAAGATATCAAACTAAACTTCCTTCTACATTATCAATTGATAAAATCAAAGATTTACTTTTCTATTGTGATCAAGAGAAAAATCCTGATTCCATACGTCTAAAAGCAATGATTCATTTATTATATGCAAGTGGGTTACGTGTTTCTGAGCTTGTCAGTATAAGGTTAACTGATATTTTAGTAAATCAAATGTCCCAAAATATTAGAAAAATATTTTCAATAATCGGTAAAGGTAATAAAGAAAGAATGGTGATAATCAATGAACAGGCTACCATGAGTTTGTCTGATTATTTAACTATTCGTAGTAAATTTATAAGCAAAAAACACCCTAAAAGTCAAATTTATTTATTTTGTTCTTCTTCAACTAGTGGTCATATGACTAGGCAGAATTTTGCAATTCTGTTAAAACAAGCATCTATTAAGGCTGGGCTAGACCCAAGTAATATCTCTCCACATACTTTACGTCACAGTTTTGCAAGCCATTTGCTAGAAGGCGGTGCAGATCTTAGGGTAATTCAAGAACTACTTGGACATGCTGATATTAGCACTACTCAAATCTACACACATATACAAACAAAGCATCTAAAACAGGCTTTGGATCGTCATCCGCTTAAATCATCTATACTCAAATGATTTAAAGAAAAATATTAGATTTTGAAAAATACATTTTTGATATTAAAATCATGTAAGATGATTTTAAAATTGCAGTAACTGATTTTCTTGACAAAACAGTACAAAAAATTCAGAATAAAATTCTTTCGCGTATATATGTTAAAAAAAGAATATTATAGTATATTTGGCCAATACTTGGTACTATAGCAGACAAATATGGGGAAAATAAAAGCATTCGCATGCTCACCCCTTCCAATTCTTCAAATTATTAGAGTAATATTACTTAGTGCTATGAAAAATTATGCTAAAATAAAAAAAACTTTTTCCAAAAAACATGAGACCTATTACAAAATTTACTTACGTGTAAGGATTTGAAGAGTCTATAGAAAAATATATTACTTTATGACAGCCAATGTACTAGTAGTTGATGATATAGAATCAAATGTTAAATTACTGGAAGCTAAACTTTTAGGAGAATATTACACAGTCTTTACTGCCAGTAACGGCAAAGATGCATTGGATGTTCTTGCCCTTAATAGAATTGATATTGTATTACTTGACGCCATGATGCCTAATATAGATGGATTTGAAACCTGCAAACGAATTAAGTCTAATCCTTACACTATTCATATACCAGTTATTATGGTTACGGCCCTTTCTGATACTGAGGATCGCATAAAAGGTCTTGAAGCTGGAGCTGATGAATTCTTAACCAAACCTATTGATGACACTGCTCTTTTTGCAAGGGTAAGATCTCTTGCTAGAATGAAGGCGGTTATTGATGAACTCAAACTTAGAAACACTACTAATGCTGAATTAGGTGGTGACGTTATAGAGATAAAAGATAATTTTTCAGATAGTAAAATACTTTTAATTAACGATGATATAGTGCAGGCAAGAAACATAAATAAAATGCTTCTAAGCCTTACCCCCAATATCAAAATAATATCTGATATCAATGAATTGGAGAAAGATACCGAATATACCCCGGATTTAGTAATTATCAGCTGCCAATTAGAGCAAGGAGATCCTTTAAGAATAAGCGTGATGTTACGGTCTGATGCTAAATTCCACGATACGGTACTCATATTACAAGCTGAAGAAGAAAATACATCGATAGTTATCAAAGGTTTAGAGCTGGGTATTAATGATTATTTTACATACCCAGTAGATAAAAACGAGCTATTAGCTAGAATCAGAACTCAATTGAAAAGAAAACATTACCAAGATACTTTACGCAATGATTTAGAGTTAAGCGTAAATTTGTCGATCAAAGATGGTTTGACAGGCATATTTAATCGTCATTATTTTGATACACACATAAAGCAAATGGTAAAAAAATCTACTGATAGTAAAAGACCTTTATGCTTACTTATGTGTGATATTGATCATTTTAAGCAAGTTAATGACACTTATGGTCATCAAGCAGGAGACATAGTGCTAAAAACCATTGCTAATGTTCTGAAGAGTATTTTTAGGGTTACAGACTTGGTTGCTAGATATGGTGGAGAGGAATTTGCTATCCTTTTAAATGACATAACGATTGACGAAGCTATGTATATAGCACAGCGTGCAAGAACAAGAGTGGAGTCTATCGATTTTAAAGTTAAAACGCAAAAAGATCCTATTAAGAAAACTATCTCCATAGGAGTAACTGAATATAAAATGGGGGAATCTATTAGTGATTTTATAGAACGTGCCGATAAAGCTCTGTATCAAGCAAAGGAGGACGGAAGAAATAAAGTGATAAGAATAATTTAGATACACAAATGAAGATTAATCAGGTATATTAAATTTATTGTAACACTAGCTTATGAGAGGGTTCTTCTTAAAGAAGTCTACCTTTCATATAAAAACCTAAGATCATGAAAAATGAAACTATTTCTAAATGTTATCGTGAATTGCCATATAGACCAAGTGTAGGCATGATGATAATAGATAGTACTAATAGAGTATTTGTTGGTAAAAGAATAGATACTAAAATACCAGCTTGGCAAATGCCTCAAGGTGGTATAGATTTGGGAGAAACGCCCAGTGTTGCTGCCCTTAGAGAAATGTTCGAAGAGATAGGTTGTAATAAAGGTTATATTATTGCAGAAAGCAAATATTGGTATAGTTATGATGTACCTAAAATTTTAATACCTAAATTATGGGATGGTAATTTCCGAGGCCAAAAACAAAAATGGTTTCTAATTAGGTTTACTGGTACTAACGAAGATATTAATATTAATACTCGTAACCCAGAGTTTGAGGAATGGCGTTGGGCTAAGTTTGATGAGTTATTGTCAATTATAATTCCCTTTAAACGCAAGCTTTATAAAGCTGTAGTTAAGGAATTTGCCCCTATCGTTCATGATATAGTCAATTGATGATAAGTAGGTAGCGTTGTCTTCTCAATTGACTCATGTACGCTCTGCTGCTTGACTTTGACACTCCTAGCTCTTCTTGAAGTTATACTCTCGTCTACCGACTCTTGAAATCATAGCAGTATATATGTTAATGTTATCTTAGTTAACCTCTATTCGATGTAAGACATCGGTTTAATAGCCTAGGGTGTCATCCCTACTTCGGTGCGGAGTCTAAAAAAATAGCATAGAAGGTATGTTATATAGTTTTAGATACCGCACCGAAGCAGGGATGACATAATGGCGAGTAGGGGTGACATCATCCCTAATGGCGATGATTACTTGAGCCTACTATTAATTTATTACATCGATACTCGAGGTTATTTCAGGGTAATTTAAAAGTAGGGCTGCAAGCCTAATAGATAAAGGAAAAAGTGCTTAATATGCACTCGATGTCATATATGGACGAGTAAGTAAGTCAATAAGAAAAATGATGCGGGAGTAATAAAAAAATAAGCTGTCATATATTCGGCATCTAGTGCCATAATAGTTTTCGCATTCCACGCAATCCTTGGAGTTATCCACTCATTCTTACGGCTTCTAGAGCCTTGACATAAAATCTCGGACTTGTTTTTGGAATGCCCATTTATTATCTCCAATCACTTTCGCTTATATCGTACCTCTTAAATCCTATTTACTTACTTCTTCTTTTATATAGATAAAATACAGATAAATCTATATACACCACCAACTATCAAGCATATGCACATTTTCTTGTAACACATACATACGCTATTCTAGCTAATTTGTTTGCTATTGCCACAGCAGCCTTATTAAAGCTCATCCTTCCCAACAATTTTTTTGCCCATAGCACTAAATGATCAGTGGGGTCCTTTTGTATTTTTGCTCTGATTGCAATAGACCTTGCTCCTTGTATCAGCATAGTTCTAACATATCTATCTCCTTTCTTAGTGATAGATCCAAGACTTGTTTTACCACCTGTGCTATTTTGCTTAGGCACTAATCCCAAACTTGCAGCAAAACTTCGACAATCATCATAATTTTCATAAGCTGCTATGCTTAGTATATTAGCATTAATTTCTCCAATACCTGGTATTGTTTTTAATAAAGTAGCTGTTTCAGATTCTTTATTTATTGCTATTAGCTGTTTATCTATTGCTGATTCTTGTATTAATAACGTAGCAATTTCTTCAGCTATTACCTTCATTTCCTTATACATTCTCTCTGAAATCACACCAGCATTTTTGGCATCTTCTACTATATTTAATGCCTCACGGGCAAATTTAGATTTACTCATTTTTATGTAATAACCAAATTCAAGTAAATCACTCATTAAACCATTACTATATTGTACTCTTTGTCTAATAATATGTTGCCGACGTTTATGTAACCAACTAATCTCTTGTTGTGATATATTTTTTATACGAACCGATTTTAACTCCGGATCTTTTCCTGCTCTTGCTATTGCCAAAGCATCATTTGTATCATTTTTTTGCCGAGTTTTTGCAAAAGCTTTTACATCACATGGTTTAAGTAATTTTACTGTAAAACCTGATTCCATAAACTTATTGCTCCAATAATGACAACTGCCACATGCTTCCATTACCAATAAACTATTCTTGGGAATGTTTGTTAAAATGTAGTCTTCAAATTCTTCTCTGTGTAATTTTTTAGCTAATATTTTTTCACCATCTTTATTTAATGCAACAATATGAAAAATTGTTTTTGCTAAATCAATGCCTAGTATGTTAATATCTTTCATGGTATGGACTCCTTTTTAATTATTAAATAGTATAATTATGTGACCGAATTATATTCGTGATCACGGTAGTAAGTAAAGTTTCTTTTACTTACTCGTCCATACCATCATTCTTAGCAACGGCGGGAATCTAAAAAAATAAGCCTGAAAGACTATTAAGTAATATAGATCCCGCACCAAAGCAGGGATGACATCGGTAGTGGTTAAACTTGCATCTATAGCAACTAACGATTATGACTTTTAAATTACCCTAGGTTATTTACTAAAATTAAGTGTTGACAAGATAACATTTTTAAACGATAAAGTAAAGCTTATTATACATGGCTCTTAAGCATGGATTCCCGCTTTTAGCTAGGAATGATATCGAGAGCGTATTTAGGGCTCGTAGCTCAGCTGGTAGAGCACTTGACTTTTAATCAGGTTGTCCCGGGTTCGAATCCCGGCGAGCCCACCACTTTAGGGTAGTTAAAACAATAAACATATCTGCGTATGTTGGGTTTATAATCCCAAGTGAAGCCAGCTAAAAAAGTATATCTGATGCATGACACTGCTAACAGTTGAAATGCTAAGGGTATTAATGGGTTTGTAGCTCAGCTGGTTAGAGCACACGCCTGATAAGCGTGAGGTCGGAAGTTCAAGTCTTCTCAAACCCACCATTCGTAAGTATTCTTTATGAATCTTGAGAATATAATTCCACAATTAAGCCGTAATAAGTTAGCTATTTACTGGCTTAGAAATGGTATATTTTCGCTTGCTCTTGCTGGGGTGTATTCAATAATATTGGTAATGCTCCGTACTCCAATGTTAGTTAACTTATTTCTAAATACAGAAATTTTTCGCTCAGCTTTGGTTATTCATGTTAATTTATCAATCCTAGTTTGGTTGATGTCAGTTACAGCATGTGTTTGGAGCTATAATTTAGAGTCGATGACTTTCAGCATAACATGTGTAATAATAGCATTTATTTCTACTGCACTAATAGCTTTATCACCATTTTGTGGGCAAAATTTTCCCGTAATGAACAATTACATACCAATGCTGGAGAATATAATATTTATTCTCGGAATTAGTTTGTTTGGTGTATCTGTATTGTTATTTGCCTTATATACATTATGGAACTGTTGTAAAATATCTTACTTTAACTCCCTCATTAATTTTACTATTCTTTCTACTGCAATAATGTGGGTGTTAGTATGGGTATGTTTTATTTGGTCTTATTGCCAATTACAAGAAATTATTAAACTTGTACCAGTTGATATAGAATTTTACTATGAATTGCTTTTTTGGAGTGGCGGGCATTTATTACAATTTATTTACACGCAAATTTTGATATTAGTAATGACAGTGTTATTCCATGTTTGGATAGGTAAGGAATTAAGATTTAAAAAGCTGTACCTTGCACTATTATATTTAAATTTTGTTATAAGTATTGCAGCTATTAGTGGACACTTATTATATGATATTATAGATGCTGAATTCAAAGAATATTACACTAAACAAATGAAATATGGAGGAGGAATAGCACCGGTTTTGTCTTTGATAGTAATGTTTTATGAGTTAGTTACAGTTAATCCGACTAACATTACTCCGTCATTGCGAGGAGATACTTTAGTAGCGACGAAGCAATCTAGAACATTGATTAGAAATGGATTGCTTCGTCGTGCTTATGCACTTCTCGCAATGACGGACACCAGTTTACTATGGATAAATACTAATAGTCGGGTTAGTTATATAAAGACAACCATAATTTGCTCCAGTATATTATTTCTGTTCGGGGGATTTATTGGTATATTAATTACAGGTATGAATGTTACTATTCCTGCACACTATCATGGTTCAATTGTCGGGATCAGTGTAGCTTTTATGGGTTTCTGCTTTCTTTTATGTGACGATAAACAGCAGAAGAATTCATATTTTTCAGCAGCAATTATGACGATAACTATAGGGCAGATGTTACATATTATAGCTCTGCTCTTTGCTGGTGGGTATGGAGTGCTACGCAAAACACCTTGGGTAGAAATGCCGGTTACCAATAAGTTGCTGATGGGCGTCATGGGTGGTGGAGGCGGGATTGCTATTGTTGGTGGCTTGATGTTTGTTATTATTTGTGGTAGAAGTATCTTGTTTAAACGCGAATTCGGGATAAGAATTTGTCAATTCTTATCCCAAATTCGGTGAAGTTATAGATTGCTTCGTCGACCTACGGTCTCCTCGCTAATAGACGTTTTATAGACGTATATGTCATTGCGAGCGAACGTACGTGAGCGTGGCAATCCATGAAGCTTGTCATATCGAAACAATCAGATTTGAGACGGCTCTGCATCTGATTGTTAAATTAATATTTTGCTAAAAACATGATTTTAAAAGATTAAAATCATGTTTTTAGCTTTAGAAAGGTTTAAAATGCATTCGTGTTAGCCGCTTTAAGAATGCATTTTTCCTTATATTAAAGCCAATTCGGGATAAGAATTAACTAATTCTTATCCTGAATTGGGGTGTTTAAGTAACTGGAATAAAAATAATGGACTTGAAAAAACCTACTGCAGAAGAAGCCAAAGAGGCAGTTAAAACTTTATTACGATTTATTGGTGAAGATCCAAATAGGGAAGGGCTACTAAAAACTCCTGATAGAGTAATAAAAACTTACCAAGAAGTGTTTTCTGGGTATGATAGAGATGTGGAAGAAATATTAACGACTAAATTTTACGATACTTGTAACTTTCAGGATTTCATAGTATTAAAAGACATACATTTTAATTCATTTTGTGAACATCATATGTTACCGATAACTGGTACGGTACATATAGCTTATATACCTGATAATTGTATAATAGGTATCAGCAAGCTCGCTAGGATAGTTGATGTTTTTGCTAGGAGACTACAGATTCAAGAAAAGATGACTGTACAAATTGCTGAAACATTACAGAAATATATTAAGCCCCTAGGTGTTGCGGTTAAGATTTCTGCATTACATAGCTGTATGACTCTTAGGGGAGTTATGCAGAATGATAGTATTATGAATACTATGCATTATACTGGCATATATGTAGAGCAACAGAAGTACCGCCACGAATTCCTAAATATTATTTCCAAAAAATAATCCAAGGTAAACTCATGTTACTATCAAAATATTTCTTACCTGTGCTGAAGGAAGAACCAGTGGAGGCACAAGTAGTTTCTCATCGGTTGATGCTTAGAAGCGGTATGATAAGACAGCAATCTGCTGGGATTTATAGCTGGTTGCCGATAGGCTTAAAAGCCCTTAAAAATGTTGAAAATATCGTTCGACTTAATATGAACAAGGTAGGTGCTATTGAAATATTAATGCCTTGTATTCAACCAGCATCTTTATGGGTGGAATCTGGAAGATTTGAGAATTATGGCAAAGAAATGCTAAAATTCCAAGATCGCCATGATAATACGTTATTGTTTGGGCCTACTAATGAAGACATGGTTACTGATATTTTTAGAAATAATATTCAGTCCTATAAGGATTTGCCAAAAAACTTATATCATATTCAATGGAAATTTAGGGATGAAATTAGACCTCGCTTTGGGGTTATGCGTGGTAGAGAATTCTTAATGAAAGATGCATATACTTTTGATATAGATCAAATAAGTGCTGTAAAAACCTATAATCAGATGTATCTAGCCTATATGCAAACATTTCGTGATATGGGTTTAACTGTAATTCCAGTACTTGCTGATAATGGTCCAATTGGTGGCAATTTAAGCCACGAGTTCCATATTCTTGCTGATAATGGTGAGAGTACAATTTTTTATGATAAAAAATTTCTATCTTTAACAGACCAAGAAAATTTAGATATTGAAAAATTACAAACCTTATATGCGGCAGCAGAAGAAAAACATGACCCTGATAAATGCCTGTTATCAGAACATGATCTTGCCAGTAGTAAGGGTATTGAAGTTGGGCATATTTTTTATATTGGCACAAAATATGCCAAAGCCATGAATGCTTTAGTAAATAGTAATAATGGTAATCTTGTGCCAGTGGAAATGAGTTCTTACGGTATTGGTATTTCAAGACTTTTAGCTGCCATAATCGAATCAAGTCACGATGATAAAGGGATTATATGGTCTACAAATATTGCTCCTTTTATGGTATCAATATTAAATTTGAACATACTTGATAGCAAATGCAATGAACTATCACAAAATCTATATGATAAACTTGTGGCAAGTAAAATAGAAGTATTATACGATGATACCAATGAAAGAGCCGGTAGCAAATTTGCTACCCATGATCTTATAGGATCACCGTACCAAATAATTATTGGTCCTAAAAAAGCTGGCAACAATGTGGTCGAACTAAAAGATCGTAGAACAGGAAAAATAGAAGAATTAGATGTTGGTACTGTTATTGATAGAATATTGTTTGAATTTTTATTATAAAAATAACGAGCATTTTTATCTAATCATCTAGCCGTATAAACTACGAAATAATTATAAGATTAACCTGAATTCGATGTAACAAGTTACATCGAACTTTCGTGTTATATATAGAAACAATTAGGTTTGAAGAGGTTCTACACCTGATTGTTAAAATATAACACTCCATTCAATATGTGATTTTAATTATTAAAATCACATATTGAATGATGAAAAAAGTTAAAATGCACTCGCAGAATCGCTTCAAGAGTGCATTTTTCCTTATAACAAAGCCAGTTCGATATAAGAATTAATAATTCTTATATCGAACTGAGGTTAAGATTATTATTTTTTAAAGCTAAATTCAGTAAATATTGTGGGAGTGATAGAGTCAAATAAAGTGAGCCGAAGGAAAATATAGAATCAATTAATGTGAGCCAAGAAATTTTGAGAGTCAATTAAATCGAGCTAGACTGTATTTTTAAAGTCATTTAATTTACGTCAATTCGGGATAAGGATATTGAGAACATGTAGATTAAAATCAAATTTTGTTGAAGGTTTATTTTTCTTTAATGAATAAGCAACAAGAGTAGATAATATATGGACAAAGGCATTTATTGGTGATCTATGTCTAGTATGTTCAAGGTTCATTTTATTTTTTAGATAATCAAAAACTGTTTCAATTAAGTTACGCTTTCGAAGTAAGATTTTGGGAATGTTCGTCTAACTGTGTCAAATAGAAAAAGATAATCTTTTAAATATATAAAATAAAGATTATTGATGTTGTAAATAGCGAAGAATGTGGATAAGTTACTATCAACTTATCCACATGTTCTTCGCGTAAAATAATAGGAAATTTGACATGAGTAAACCAATGAAACCAATTCAACTAGATAAAGTATCACAAATACTTAATCAAGATAAATGTATGGAGATCATACAAGGACTATACCAAGGCAAGCCATTACTTGGTCCAAGTGGACTGCTAACGTCTTTAGTGAAAGATTTTACGGAGCTTGCCCTAGAAGGTGAAATGGATTATCACTTACTAGAAAATAGTTTGGAACAAGGTAGTAACCGTAGAAACGGCATTAATACTAAGACTATGAAGACGGCTACAGGTTCCTTCGAACTTGAAACACCAAGAGACCGTAATGGTAGTTTTGAACCACAATTGATTAAAAAAAGACAAACTATTTTAAATGAGGAGCTGGATAATAAAATATTAGCTCTTTATGATCTTGGGACATCTTACGAAGGGATTGCTGGACACCTACAAGAGATATATGGTGTAGAGGTATCAGCTGCTACAATTTCATCTGTTACCGACAAGCTGATGCCGCAATTAAATGAATGGCGAAGTAGACCACTTGAAGCGATGTATGCGATAGTTTTTCTTGATGCTATGTTTTTTAAGGTTAGACAAGATAACAAAGTAACAACTAAAGTTGTTTATAATATTATGGGGATTGACCAAAATGGTCATAAGGATATTCTAGGATTTTATGCTTGTGAATCAGAAGGATCACATTTTTGGTTAGGTGTTCTTAACGATTTAAAAACACGTGGTATGAGAGATATATTAATAACCTGTATTGACGGGCTGAAAGGTTTTCCGGAAGCCATTAATACAGTATTTCCAAAAACTGAAATACAGCTTTGTATAGTACATCAAATTCGTAATTCTTTAAAGCATGTAGCTAGCAAAGATCAGAAATCATTTATGGTAGATTTAAAGATGATTTACCAAGCGGAAAGTAGAGATGTGGCAGAATATAACCTGCTACGACTTGAGGAAAAATGGGGTAAAAAATATCCGATGGTTATTAAATCTTGGCAACAAAATTGGGATAATCTAGCAACGTATTTTAAGTATTCAGGCGAGGTTAGAAAGCTGATTTATACCACCAATCCGATTGAGGGTTTTCACCGTCAAGTCAGAAAATATACTAAAACAAAAGGAGCTTTTACTAGTGAAAATGCTTTGTTTAAACTGGTATTTTGTGCTATAAAACAGATTACAGCTAAATGGAATATGCCAATACCAAATTGGGCAGTGACCGTTTCGCAGCTAGATATTTTCTTCCCTGATAGGTTGAATTTTAAAGTATGATATTCTATACTGACACAGTTCAGCGAATGTTCTCAGATTTTTTAATCTTGTAGATCTTGCTAATCAATTAGAATATGAAAAGAACTCTGCTCAGGTAGGAAAACTAGCAGCTTCCTTGCAAAAAATAGATGTACTAGTCCTAGATGAGCTTGGTTATCTACCATTTTCTAAGAATGGCGGTCAACTTATCTTTCATCTATTATCTAAAATACATTCCAACACTTCAATTATTATTACTACTAATCTTATATTCTCAGAATGGTCACAAATATTTGGTTGTAATAAAATGACTTCAGCGCTACTTGATAGAGTTTGTCATAATTGTGATATCATTGAAACGGGAAATGAAAGTTATCGTATGAAAAAAAAACAATAGTTCTAGACTTATGTGGGTCATTTTTCAACGCTTATTGACAATTTAACCATTAGTACAGCATCTTCAATAGCAGGATTAACAAACTCCTCACATAATTCTTCGGCTTTTGATATCCTGCCACCACCAATGCTACTAATACCAACATTTGCCCCAAGTAGTACTACTGCCTTCTTGATAATATCATATTTCACACTAGGTAATCATTTAGCCATTATTATTAATGTTCATCATCACTATGGACGATAGCACCAATATCATCATCATCACCAAAATCATCACCAACACCAATATCAACACCACCAACAGCACCACCACCAACAATAGCACCAACAGCTGCTCTTCTTACGGCAAGCCTTCGTACTCTAGCGGCTAAATTATTGTTGGCAATTACGGCTAAATCATTTTCATTAATATCCTCTGTATTATCACTATTCCGACATTGATTGCCAAACATCTGCCATGGCATTGTTATGCTATGCACACCTCTCTTGTGATTCACATCGTCTATTGCTTTCCACAACTCACCACGATGGCTGTTGCGGTCATAATTCTTTAAACATTTAATCACTACTACTGCTTGTTCATTATCACGGCTCGCTCCAAAAGCTTCACTGTAAGATATACTCAATTAACCTGAAGAGTTGCAGAAATGGTTAACGGTAATAGTTTGGAAATTATCGTTTATTAAGGCACGTAACCTATCTTTATAATCGGCGATGTTGCTGAAAAATTTGTTTATTGCTTCCGAAAATTGTTCAAAATTATGATAAAATTTATTATTAGTTGTAATACTGTGCATAAACTTCCATAATCTCTCAATTGGGTTAAGATTTGGACTATATGGTGGCAAAAATACTAGCTCTATTTTAGTATTTACTAGGTATTCCTTAACTTTCTTGGATTTGTGGTAACTAGCATTGTCACAGATTAAATATATTCTTTCCTTGTCACTATTCTCCTCTTCCAACCTTTGTAGAAAATTAACTATCTGCTCCCCATTTATTTTGGGGTTCTCTGTGCTTACTAACTGTAAATCAGCTAGGTTAATAGCACCAATCATGTGCTTTCTTCTCCAGCCACTGAATGTTGGTAGGGTCTTATTTTGGTTCTTTCTTATCCAACCGCACCTTGCCCTTGCTTGATACTGAGGATGAACACCATCCATAAAATATATGGCTTCCTTATCTCTAAGATTCCCTTTTAGTAAACTGTAGTTTAACTTAAATAATTCTTGCTTGTCAAAATCCAGCTTAGCCGGTACTACTTTCGGCTTCTTGTAAACAAAACCCTGTTTATATAGTAATTTTGTTACTCCCGTTATCGTATATGTCACCCCATATTTGTTCTCAATGTGATGCATGATATCTTTAGCATAAACATAATTATTTACTTCTAGGTGAGTCACTAATTCTTCCCTCTCACCATCACTTAATTTGCTTGCGCTACCTCCATTGTTGGTAGCAAGCTTATTGGCTTTTTGATAATCAACAATATGTTTTCTTATCGCTTCGTGGCTCAGGAGTAGTACCTTAGCAATCTCTACATTACTATACCCATCGTCATACATCAACACTGCCTTAATACGATCACGTATGCGTCCGTCTCGTTCTGTCTTATGACGTTCCTTCAACTTTTCTCTTTGTTCTTCTGTCAATATATTCTTACTCATAATATCCTAAACTCTATAATATTTCTCCTATCTTTGCAACCCTTCATTTATGAGTAGTATAATACCTTGGCATAATGATATTGTACCAGCTCTTCAATGCCCTTTTTGCTAGAACCGTTGACAATATTGAACCTTATCGCTCCTTCATTAAAGGCGTAGCAATCTTTAATAGCGTATCTAGATTGAACCGCACCACCAGTATCATCAAATATACCACCCAACATCTCGCTAGTAATAAAGGTAAATCCTAAGAAGCTATTAACTTCACCACTCACTAAAGCTCTAACGTTATTATAGTCATAATTGGTAATTTGCGGATCACGTAACAAGTCGGAGATTTGATTACTTGAACATAGTAAGTATAATTTTTCATACATACCAAAAGAGCGTTTTTTTAAGATATGATGAGCTTTGATTAGTTTATCAACAGTTAGTCCGGCTCTTTTCGAGTCAATGATACCTCTGTTGCCAGCAACTGCAGCTTGAGCATTTAAGGTTAAATTAGCATCAGTAACCCTAATTCCTACCGGTATCACATTATTAACTACATCAAAGTTAATCACATTGTTGCCTGTCCGTCCTGCTCTGACAGGACTGGCAAAAGCACTAATAATTACCCGGTCTTGTTGTCTACCCATTGCCCAACCTGCCATTTTAGGAAAATGTGAGGTGGGGTCGGTTAGTAAGTTTAGCTTATCGTTCCTATCCATGGTAGCATTCCAGTGATAGCTCGATGCAGTCAAAAAACGTCTTGAGATAGTGGGAATTTTAAATTCTATTTGTTCTAACCTGTCACGGTCTCCATCATCAGCATAATGTCCATGTAAGCCATTAGGATCAATTAGGTGTCTAGTTCTACTCTCGACCTCATGGGTAGTCATTGACTCAAAGCTAATTAATTCAGTATCTTGCGTACCATTAGTAACGCATTTTCGCAGCTTAGAACCTTCTTGTTGAATAACTAGGCTGATATTTTTGGCAAATTGTTCTTTAAGACCATCTGTTATTTGTTCCATTTTTCCTCCTCAAATAATCTATCAATATTTAAAGTGCGATATCATTTATACTCGAATGTGGTCGTTGTCCGTTACACAGCTAACGACCTTTCGGGTATCTATGCTATTAGTGGCTCTTTTATGATAGGTTATTGCGAAGTTGCAGGCTTAAAATGAGTTGTCACCTACATCATGACTTTAATGATTGGTTGGTTACGTTATTTTTTCTTGTTTTTTATCATAAGCGATTTTGTATAATTGTTGCATACGTTTCACAGCTTGATCATGTCCCGTATGGTCTTTAGTCCTTAATTTTACCATAAACTCAGGGTCAGAATCAAGTTTTTCTATCTCTGACAATGCAGCTTCCCGGCTATTAATTGCAGGTAGCTCTTTACCAGTTACTAACGAATCGGATTTTAAGGTTTCACCAACCCTAACTAACAAATCTACTAAGGCTGGCGAGTAATTGGAATCTTCAATTAATTCAGCCAGTTCTTTAGTACCAAACTTAGATAAAGCTGCCTGCATCACTGTCATCTTACTGTCAAAACCTTCACCATAAGTGTTTTTCAACCAACCAATGTGAGAGTGACGTGTTTGCTCGATAGCATTTTTTTGCTGTTTTTGTAAATCCTGCGAAAAACCATACAGAGAATTAAGCAGCTTCTCACCTTGCCTTTTAGATAATCCGCTTTGGTAAAACATGTCTTCATAACGAGTTAAATACTCCTCATCTTCCTTGGATCGTTTGTCAGTATATTTCTTATCCTCAGGCAGTCCCAAACGAGAATAAAATTTTTGCCACTCTTCATCAGAGCTATCATCTTTTGGCACGGCAATTCGTTGATTCAAGCTCTTTTCTGCTTCCAAATAGCTCTGTGCTAAAGATGATACATCCTTAAATTTACCAAGTGACTCAGCTTTGCGGATGTCCTCAGGCATATTAGCTAGCCAATCGCTAGCAGAGGAAGTAGGGTTAGTTTCATAGTTATTAGCAGTTCCTTCTTTGCTCATTTGCTTATTCTTCTTTTAACACTTCTATTTCTTTTTTTAACTGTTCTATTTTTTCAATGGTTAGTTTTGTATATTTAACTATTTTTTCTATTGGCTCATTATTAATTAACATTTCTTTTGCTGTAGCTATAGCATTTTTTTCTTCACCTTTTTCAATACCTTCTTCCCTACCTTCTTCCCTACCTTCTTCCCTACCTTTTTGCTCAGCTGAAACTATATAATCACGTTGTTTTAAGGATTCATTGACATATCTATTATAAGCTATACGTTCTTTTGTAGTCATTTTTAGGATGCTAAGTCGTTCAGCTACTTTCTTCATATAAGGTGATTTAAAATCATCTCTAACCTCATTGTGTTTAGCAAAATATAACCATTCATCCATTTCCTTTTTTATAATATCGTCAAAAAGTGGTACGGAAATAACAAAATATTCTGGAAATACATTATGAATATCCACTACCTTACCCTCTGTATCAGCAAGATGCAGGTCTATAGGATGTTCTCGATCTATTTCTCTAAAAATAGTTTTACCGTGATATAAAGGCGATTTCATACCTGCATAAGCAAAATATATTAAGTTGATATGAAATACTTTTTTGATGCTGGCATAATCTTGACTCGCATAAATACTATCAACAATCAACCGGCTAGTATTAAAGCAAGCTTTATGGAGAAACAAGCTAGTATAAGTGCGATCTATCTCAACAATATATTTATGACCTTGTTGGTCTTCAACAACAACGTCAGCAATGCTTTTTTTTAGGTCTACACTTTCTTTATTACTTTCACTCTCAAGTAAGGCAATGATTTTTACTGCTGAATAGCCGCCGACATCTCTAAGTATCGCCGAAATAAATCCCTCGACTATCTCATAGTCACCTTTGTTCTTGAGTAAATATTTAATTGCATAGTCCAACGATATCAGCGGTTTACTGCTCATAAGTTATCCTCATTATAAAAAACCACATTTGTCTGTTTAAAAACTATTTTTTTACTATTGTAAACTACTACTCTATTTTAGCACCATCAATATTATTAACTCCATCATCTCTTGACGCCTGCGAGCATATATACAGGAACAACGCCCGATGTCCTTCTAGAAAAGCAGTGTACTCACTTTCTTGTCGAACAAAATTGCTGCGATATATGCCACTCATTTGAGCTAAATCCTCTAATATTATTTTACCATCTTCTCCACTAAAAAGCTTGCAATAAATTGATTTTAATTGCTCTTTTGTTAGTAAATTAGATGGGGATGAGGAGTTAATTGATAGTTTCATTTGTTCTTCCTTACCCTTGCATTTGTTGTTGCTGTTGTAATTGTTGCATTTGCATCATTTTACGTTGTTGTCTGATTTGTAATACTTCTTGCTCGTTCTTGAGGATTGAGCTTGGGGCTTCTCTCAGTTCGAAGAATAGTTTAAAACATTTATCCCAGTTGATATTATCATAAATCTCAGGAAAAAAGTTACTGATACCACTTCTTTGGAAAAAACCTAATACTTGTTCAACGCTGGCTATTGCTGATGTTTTCTGTACCCTAGATAGTGGTGATACATATTCAATCTCTATTTCAGGTGGGCTATTTGCCCCCTCTAAAATCGGTACTCTATTATATTTGATTAGTGTTTGATATATCGCCATAATTAACGGATTTAACAACTCACTCTCAATTCTTCCAACCATCGGGGACATTAAACGGTATTGTTCTTCTGTTCTAATTTGTACCTCAGTGGCAGTCATTTCTTTGTTTTCTTTCTGCATTCTAAAAATATCAACATAGAATGCCTTAAATATCGCATCGCGGCATTGATTCTGCTCGATTTCAGTTGGTAGGATATTCTCCATACCAGTTAGGGGTATTATTTTATCCGCCATACCGTTACGATAGAAATTAACACTACCCGGCGTAGTGTAAAGAGGTAAGTAATAGCCATCCTTAGGCACTAATAATGGTGGGTCTAGTTGTTTTTGTGCTACTTTCAGGGTAATTTGTCTTAAACTATTGAGTAGTTTAATATCAGGTAGCACATGATGAGCCGGAGCATAGCCATATACTTCACCTTCTTCTTTTACCCACCGCGTTACAAAAAATGGGAAATAAGAATAGCCTGATTGACTGATAATTTTTTGTTCAGCAAGATAGATGTATTCTGAACTATAGGGCAGTAGCGATGAGCTAGATGTTGAAGGACTAGCTGCCGTTAATTTTCTACCTTTACTTTTCTGATTTTGAGCTTGTGGGCTAACTATGTGCAATATTTCTACTATTTCATCAGGATTTCGGGCTAACCTTTCCTTGAAAGGGGCAAAGTCTACCCATTTAGCTGATGCCGATTTTATCGGCATGCTAAATAGTCGGTACATTGTATTAACAAAACCAAACTTATCCTCTTCAAAATAACATTCCTGTAAATTAATATTACGAAAGAACAGAGTCTGGGCTAATTCTATATCTTCTTCAACATAGAATATCGCAGTACCAAAAGCTGATAAATTCAAAAAAAACTGATGTATTTGACTATAGAAATTAGAAGCCGGATTATTAAATATATCCATTAGGGTTTTTTCTAGCATTTGGGCTAACATGCTGCGTTCAGCTGTGGTTAAATATTGCTGTTGCTCATCATTTTCAGCGACTATAGTAAGGTTAAACCAGTTCATTGCTGGGTTTACCAGCAAGCTTTGTAGACCTGATGCTAATTGCTCTCTTGACCAAATGGAAGTTGAATCAAATATTACCTTATTGCTTTCAGTTTGCGGACAAACATATTTCTTCAACTCATCCCATATATGATGCCATTTCTCCCGTTTAGTTTTGAGATTATCAAAATATTCAATCTTTTTGTTTAAATCATTATCAGGCATAAGATGTCACCATATTTGTGTTGTAATTGGTACGTGTTGAGTTTGGGTTTAAATAAGGCTCGCCCAGCTTCTTTGACACTTTCTTGAGTTTTTTAATAAACTCGTTATCATATAACACCTCATAGTTATACTTTTTGCCACTAGCTGCAGTCATACTAGGTAAGCCTAGAGTTAAACCTTCAATATCCTTAAGAGACACGATCTTGCCAAGAGATTCGTGCAACGGTGGTAAATCTTTTAATTGTGGCACTGACCGCATGCCAAAATGTTCCAACGCTTGTTTTAGACCACCAAGCTCAGGTATGGCTCTTTTTTCTAATCCTGATGGACCGTATCTTGCTACTGACGACAAATCAGCTCCTATACTTGGATCATTGTTGTTAAGATTAATTCTTTCAAAACCAGCAAGTTTACGACTAATATCGGATCTGTTCATATAATGAGCAATACCAACAAGCGGAGATAACATTTGGATTCCCGAACCTATCCCAGCAAGCATTGAACCACCAGTACCAATCGCTCCTAAGCCTGCCCCAAGTCCAAAAGTTAAAGCTGTTAGTCCCAATCCTTGTGCTAGCCCAGTATCTCTTGCAGATTTTTGATACTTACCAGCTCGCCACTCTAAATCCCTGCCATAGCTATCCAACTGGCTTTGAGCAGCTTCCCCATAACTTCTTAACTGGTTTTGCAACCCTTCAGCATGCGATCGCTGCCTTGTATAGTCAGCAGTGATTTGCTCTTGTCTATTCTGTTCTTGTTTGTATTGTTCAATCATGCTGAGCAATTGTTGTCTAGCATTATCAAAGTTACTAGTATCCTGCGACAATCGATTTTGCTGTGATTGATAGTTAGTAAGCTGATGTTCAAGATTAGCTTTTTCCCTTGTTAGCTGTTGATGCTCTTTGGTGATGCTATCCATCGAATGGCGTATTTTACTTTCTGTTTCACTACGTTGCTTTTTTAACAATTCAACGTCTTGCTGATATTGAGTAATATGGCTACCGGCTTCCTCTTCGGTTAAACCTTTCAAGCTTTCTCTTCGCTGGGCTACTTGATCATACAGGTTTTGAAACTGACCCGGTAATTGCTCTACCTCACTTATTTTGAAATCAAGGGCGGGAGCTTTTTGTTTCAAGCTTTCAAAAGCTTGTTTTAGTTGATTGGCTGATGCAGACAAACTAGCTCTTTGTGATTCTATGTTTCTTAAGCCACTATCATATTGTCGAGTATGATAATCTAGTTGGTGTTGCATATCATAGCTTCTCATGCTAGCTTGATACTGTTGCTCTTCTAGAGAGTGTAAGCCCTGCTGAGATTGTTGCAATTGCTGCGACAAATTATTGATAGTATTTTGTGCTTCACTCGCATAACTACTATAACGATCTCGTGACTCATTATAGAGACGCTTCTGTCTTGATGTATCAGCTCCAGTAATGTACCTGTTCCTAGATGCACCAACCGCTAAAGCACCAAGTCCTAGTAAACCTAATATTGGCCACATATATTACTTTGCCTTAATTATTTATTAATTACCATTTCAATTATTTCATCATCAATTCTTGCTTCTTCTGCTCCATCATCTTTCCAACGCATTGTAATCATTCATTACTTTGCGATGTTGCACTATATCATATTGGGACTGCTGCTGTTCATCACCAGTTTTAACGTCCATCGCCATATAACAAAAGCTCTCGGTTATATCAGTTGCTCTAGATGAATTAGAATGCACTCCTCTTTTGGTAGCATCAAACTCGAAAAGTCCGTTAATGCCACGTTGACATTTTTGGGCGTCGATGCGGCATTTACCCAGTAGTATTCTTGCCTTGGTTATCATTTCTTCCCGTAAATATTTCCGACCAATAGCAAAAGGCGAGAAGCCTACTTTCTCTGCTACCTCATTAGCTTGTTGTAATCTTGTATCCAAAGTTGGCATTTGTCTTCGACTCATATCATGGGGCAATACATTGCGTCCATATTGATAAGGTCTAGTTCTTAAATGCGTCAAGTAAAACTCTAAATCCTTACCCCTGTTCATATAAAAGTCAATAATATCGATAGAATCTTTTTTTTCTTGAACAAACCAAATAACCGTATAATCAACAATCCCTATATCCCAGTAAGTATGAACCTGATAGGCTGGGTCATATGGTACATAGCCAATACGCCCCTGACTTTCAGCTAGTCGTAACTGTTCAACAAAAGTACCACCTTGATCAGCTCTCTTATAGCGATAAGCAGCAAAGTCACAATAAAACTCTCTTTGAATCTCTTCGTTACTCATGTCAACTGAAGTCAACTTGTTTTTGTCAACTAATGGCTGCCCCTCATGATCAGTAGTATCTTCAATAGTTTTTATTTGGCAAAATACTTCCGGACTATTTTGGTATTTAAGGTATAACTCTTCACCATGTGTTAGTTTTGGATTATCGGAAGGAGTATACAAATAAAGCAACCAACCATTATTACGAATTACCATCGGTTCTATAACGCAACTCATAGCTCGTGGATCATGATAAGAATACTCTGAAATAACTGCTCCCTTAATACCACTACCCCTGATAGTCGCATAACGATCGCTACCAACAAACTGAATCACTGAACCATTTTTAAATAATATCCGTTGCTTATATTGCTGACTACGAGCAATAATCCCTTTAGGAATAAATGACATATAAGGACGCCCCGATAATGTCATACCATCCCATATGCTCATTTTAGCTTGATTATAGGTAGGATAGACATACCAATAAATGCCAACTTCTCGAATAGCACTAGCAGTGATCCAGTTAATACCCATAATATCTTTACCAGCTCTTCTATGCCAAATGGCTATAGCTTTCTTACCACCCGAGTATAAATATCTCCACAAAGGCAACTGAAATGGATAGGGTGACCAATCCACCGGGAATTTAAGACTTTTAGAGGCAGAGCTAGTAACCTCTTTGCTGCCTTTAGTTTCACTAGTAGTTTTCATCACTTTGGTCTTACTGTCCTTTGGCAAGTGCATATTCTGCTTCATACGATTCTATTTCAAAATTAGCTACATCTATCATTTTTGACATTTCTCGGGCTTTGGTTACTTGTTCAGCTTCATCACTATTTTTCCTATGGTAACTAGCATCATGCTTCCTCGTTTGATATTTTTGCGAATTGGCTTTAAGATATTCCAACAATGACTTAGAACAATATTTTTTCTTAGTAGCTATTGCCTGATTATCCTTGTCATAGGTCACTTCCTCATAACCGTTAATTGCCCTGTCATATAACACCCCTTCTGCTCTATCTACTGCAATGGCTAAAGCTAAATTGACGCATTTGGCTAAATATTTATCGCTATTAATGATCCGGTGCAACCTAAGTGGTGAAATACAACCAGCCTTCTTAGCTGCAATAACGATGTTACCATGTTCACAAAGATATAATAGGAAATTAGAGATATCATCTATTGAGCCAAACTTACTAATGGTACTAGATGATATCTTTGCTAAATATTTTTCAAACAAACCATAATTTTTGATCATGTACATCTCTTTAAAAATTCCTTATAATTCCCTTTATTATAGCTGATTTTCAGGTTTTTTACCACTTGAAAAACAAAAACTAAAAAAGTGAAAATTTTTAATAACAAGTGATTAATTACCTCAAAAAAATTTTTCGCGTGACGCCCCCTATACCCCATTTAGCATAGCTACCACCCCCCGTGTGTGGCGACAACTATAATTACCGAAAATAGACAGCTATAATTACCGAAAAATTGGTGAGTAAATTTTGATACATCTGAAGTGAAAATAGATTAGATTAAGGGATTTTTAAATGCCCCACTATCTAAGGTTAAATCTCACAGATGACATGTACAACTCAACAAATAATAAGGTTAAAGCAAATGAGTCACAAATATAACAAGGGAATAGCAGCCGCTAAAAGTGGTATGAGTTCTAAAACTGCAAGGAAGTATCTATTATCTAACAAAATACCAGGCGAGGCTTTAAAAATTCGACACTGGAAAACCAGAAGTAACGTTTTTGAAGAAGATTGGTTAGCGATTGAAGATATGTTGTCCAAATCACCGGGACTTCAAGCTAAAACTATCCTTAGCTATCTCATTAGTCAGGATGTAAATTGTAATCAGCTATTGACCCCTTTAAGGGAAAAATTGTAATGAAAATTGCCCCCCTAAATAAGTAACAATATCTCCAAAAAATTAATATTTTTAATATTTTTTTAAGGAGTTTTTAAAAGGTTGTTTATAGTGGAAACAATTGGAAGAATACGTAGAATGTATTACGTTGATGGCAAAGCAATTAAAGCAATTGCTAGAGAACTGAATATATCAAAGAATACAGTAAAAAAAGTCATTTGCAGCAATCAAACTAAATTTGAGTTAGCAAAATATAGCAAAGGTAAGCCTGTTCTTGGCAATCATCTTGAAGTACTAAATCAGCTATTAGCAGAGAATAGCAAGGAGTCGGTTCGACGTAGAATGACGGCAGCTATACCAACAGCTTCAGATATCGGGTTATACAGGAAGTTACGAATCTGTGAATCTAATTGTACGAAACTTCCGTAGAGAATACGAGGCAAGGGGCGGGCAAGTTTTTATTCCATTAAATTTTGAAGCTGGTCAGGCGTTTCAGTTTGATTGGGGAGAGGAAGAAATATGTTTAAATGGGGAGGTTACTAGAGTTAAAGCAGCGAGAATAAAGCTATGCTATAGTCGTTATTCTTTGGTAGTGGTTTATCCTAATGAGCAGCTGGAAATGGTTATGGATGCCCATGATCAAGCTTTCAAGTTTTTTGCTGGTTGTTGTAAGAATGGTATTTATGACAATATGAAGACGGCTGTCAAAAAAATATTGATTGGCAAGGATCGTATCTTTAACGAGAAGTTTATCCAAATGGTCTCTCACCATTTATTTGAGCCACTTGCCTGTAGTCCAGCATCAGGATGGGAGAAAGGACAGGTTGAGAAACAAGTAGGAGACACTAGACGTAACTTTTTTACTCCAATATTGAAAGGAGATAGTTATGAAGCTATTAACATTCAGCTAAGAGAGATGTCTATAGAGTGGGCTAAAACTAAAAGACATCCTGAATTTACAGAAAGAACGATTCTAGAAATATATGAGGAAGAGAAGGCATATTTAATAGGATATAGAGGGCAGTTTACCGGTTATAGATTACATCCAACGACCGTATCACCTTTGAGTTTAATACAATACGACAGCAATATGTATAGTGTTCCGTGTGAATATGTGGGACTTAGCGTACAGATTAAATCCTATGCTTGGCAAATAGTGATTTTACATGAAAGCAAGATTATTGCAGAGCATGTTCGTAGTTTTAAACGCTATCAGAAGAATTATAATCCATGGCACTATATAGCAGCTCTAGAACGTAAACCCGGTGCTTTACGTAATGGTGGACCGTTCAAAGAGTTAATGAGTTTGTCACCTGAGATATTTGGCAAACTACGAAATAAGTTAGAGACTTACAAGGATGGTGATAAACAATTTATAGATATCCTGCTACTTGTTAATAAGTATGGATTAGAAAAGGTAACAAATGCTTGTAACCTAACAATTGCTGCTGGCGGCTGTAGCTCTAAATTAGTTGAGCAATATTTGTTGCAACCAGCAATGAAACTAGATATCCAAGAGACTGAGTTTATTCAGCTAAAAAATCCTCCTGATGCTGATTGTAGTATTTATAGCAAGTTGCATTTAACAACGGAGGTAAATTAAATGAAAGACTTAATATTGTTATTACGTCAATTCGGGATAAGGATATTGAGAACATGTAGATTAAAATCAAATTTTGTTGAAGGTTTATTTTTCTTTAATGAATAAGCAACAAGAGTAGATAATATATGGACAAAGGCATTTATTGGTGATCTATGTCTAGTATGTTCAAGGTTCATTTTATTTTTTAGATAATCAAAAACTGTTTCAATTAAGTTACGCTTTCGAAGTAAGATTTTTTCTTTCAAATCCATTAATTTATTTTCCATATTCTTCTTAATTCCATGAATCATTTTTAAGCCTCTTTCATATAAATTTAAGAACAAATTTTGCTTAATATAACCTTTATCAGCTGCTATAATTCCAGTTAATCTTTTTGTTAACTCCGGTACTGGAACCCTATCATCTACATTGCCTTTGGTCACTTTTAATGCCATAAACTCCCCTTTATTATTGATTATTACATGTAATTTAAAACCATAAAAATACCCCATAGAGGATTTACTATGTTTGGCTAATCCTTTAAAAACTTTATTGCTATAACGCCTTTTATTGTGACAAGCTTTAATCGTTGTAGAGTCAATAAAATAAATACCTGTTTCCTCACCAAACAACAAATGAATCAACATATTTAGCGGTATGAATAATCGTGCCATTAATTCAACAAATCTATTATAACTCAAGGCTTTAGGGAAATCATCCTTATGCATGCACTCTATATAACTTTTATAGAAAAATTTAAAATTCTTAGCATAGGATGTATGAAACATAATTATTATTGTTAACATTTCACTTAAACTCATGCTACAACAGCGATTTCTCTGCTTATTTGATGGTAATAACTTTCTCTGTTCATACTCCAAATAAATTTTACAAAAATCATCTATAAAACTATATAATTCTGTGATATCTTTTTTCATGCCTGTAGTTTGTTTTTTTGTTTAAAAATATAAATACTGCAGGCACTCCTTTTTGACAATCCTTTTATCTATTACTATTTCATCTATATCTTATCCCGAACTGACGTGTTATTAGATAAATTAGGTTTAGTCGGTATGAAGATGCAGTTAGCTGAGTCAAGTAATTTAACAAATGATGTCCCTACTACTAGTGTGTATGATGTGTTAAAGAAACTTCTTGAAGCAGAGTGTGAATATAAGAAGTCACGCTCGCTAGGTTATAGGTTGCAACTAGCTAAGTTCCCAACCATAAAGTTACTATCAGATACATGCCAAGCTAAATTGGTTGAAAATATTGATATACAAAAAGTGATTGATAATCATCAGAATATCATGTTCATAGGTGGTTCTGGGTCTGCAAAAACTCATCTAGCAATTGGTTTGGCGTTCACCGCCATTGAAAAAAGTTACAGGGTAAGATTTTATACTTTAAATGAATTAGCTAGCCAATTGCTTAATGCTAGAATCCATAATTATGAAAGCAAATTCATCGATTCAGTTAAGAGATTCCATCTGATTGTAGTAGATGAATTAGGCTATGTACCAATAAAAGGCGAAGCTAGATTCCTGTTATTTGAGTTATTTGCTAAATTGTATGAGCAAACTTCAGTGATCATTACTACCCATTTGAGATTTGAAGAATGGAATGATATGTTTGGTAATGCTAAGGCAACAAAAGTAATTATCGATAGATTGACACATCATTGTCAAATCATAGAAACTGGTAATAAAAGTTTTAGAGGAGGGAAAGATGTAGATTAAAGATTAAAATAATAGACTACGGTATTAATTAAAAATTACAATGATTTTAGAAAATTCTATCTGAATTTTAACCAAAATTAACTAATTTTTTTATGTGGTTAGGGGGGGCAATAGTTTATTACAATAGGGGGGCAATAGCTGATTACAATTTACATTAAAGTGGTATTTTGACAACTTGAATTATATTTTTAGTAATTAAAGCTAGAGCGGGCAATTATTTTCAAAATGGCAATACTCAATTTTAAGTTGATTCAGCTCATTATCGATGATAGAAATAATTAACTATTTTTTAGTTGTATATCTTAATAATGAAGTACTTAAAAGTAGTATTTTGATATGTAACTCTTCCACCAAAAAAACCTACAAATTAATTGTAAATTGACAAGTAATAAAATTTTCTATACTATTAAAATTTAGTCTAATTAACTGGAGGAAATACCATGAGTATCAGGCTTCTAACCGAAATGTTTCTAAAAGGGTTGGCGGGGCGTAGTGGACAATTTCAGAACCACGATAGACATAAAATTACTGATTATTCAAACGCTTACAGTTTCTTACTAAATCTCTGTAACCTGATATTGTAAATCCATATTTTTACCATGAAAAGCCATCGAAAGTTTAATGATTTTTTTGACGTGAGAATGTTCTTTTATCTTAGTGTCATATTGTTTATCTATAATCTGTTTTAATCCCATTTGGGCTACCAAGGCTAAATCTTCTGTATTTTTGGCAATCTTGTACTCAATAATAATTGCATTATCTTCTTTACCAGCCTTGGGGATCATGATTACATCAGGGCGTCCATCACCTGATTCTTGCTCACTTGATATTATATAGCTCGGTGCTAGCATGTTAACAATCCCTAACATAAAGCCACTGTAAAATAATTCGGCCTTTTTCTCTCCCACTTGATGAAAACTAGTACTATTCAGCAGCAACTCCTGCATTCTTTGTTTAAACTCCTCTATTTTACCAGCTGGCAGTAAGCTCATTAACGGATAATATAATGAGCTATCCATTTGTAATTGTTTACCAAGCCATTGCAATAATCTAGTTTCATAAATAAATTTTACTTCTTCATTTGGAGCCGCTAATTCAAAAATATTTCTTGTTGGCTCAACAGCGGTAGGATTCAAATAGCCACTAAATAATAATAAGCTAAACAAACCTGAACGTGAATTAATATCAATAAAACTTATCTGTTTCATAATAGGAGCAATAATAGCTTTACCAGCAGCTAATACTTGAATATCCTGCTGCATCTCATCTGACAATAAAACATTATCAATCCAACCAGTTCCTCCACTGTCAACCCAATAATAATCAAGCTCACCTTCACTTGCTAAACATTGCATAATTGACCAAGGATTATAGATGATTTCTCCTCCAAATTTATAACCATTATACCAATCCTTAATTTTTTTTGGACTAGTAGTAAGTGGCACTTTAGTTAATAACTCATCTACTTCTATCTGGGTAAATCCATAGCTCATAGCAAATTTTTTATCTAACAAACTATATTCCCGAACATTATTTAGCCCAGAAAACAACTCAGCTTTGGCAATTCGCAGAATTCCTGTAATAACTCCCCGTTCAACTGGTAATTCCTGATCGCCAGTTTCCCTTTTAAAAGTAGATTTCATGATTCCACGAAAAATGTCTAGTACATTTTGAAATTCTGTTTCATTAGTACCAAAACGCCTGTAAGCACTATTAATGGGCGTATCATATTCATCAATCAATACCCAAGGCTTTTTATTGTAATGTTTGTACAGCAAGTGGCTTAAAATAGCCAAACTATTTTTGATATTGTCTAGAGTTACTTCCTCAAATAAATAGTGGTTGAAATCTGCTCGTTCATCTGATGCAAGCTTATCACTATTAGCTAAATATCTATGTGACTGAAATAATTTCCGTAACTGGCTTTTTACACCTTGTTCAATATCGTGATAGCTTGAGCCTTCTACGCTTTTAAAGGTGATGAATATTACGGGGAATTGGCCTTGATATTCCAAAATAATATGTGGATACTCAGTTACTTTGAGCTTTTGAAGTAATTTTTTTCTACCAGTTGCAAGTCCTAAATCTATTTCTCCACCTGTAAATAATTTGATATTGTTCTGATTCTCTACTGATAAGGGATTGCCACGCTCATCTATTTCTATTTCAAAGAATCTCCTAATCATATCCATGTTCAAGCTCTTACCCCAACGTCTTGGACGAGTGATAAGAATTACTTCTCCACTATCTTCTAGTAATTCTTTGATCATCAAGCTTTTATCAACAAATACATCACTATTTAACAATAACGTTTTAAAGTCATCAGTACCTACCCTCATTCTAGGCAACTTATTACTCTCCTTAACAGTATCAGTTCCCTTGAGACGTGTATTAATGTCTGAAAGTTCAACTATCATATTATTCAATTATATTTATGTTTTTGGTAGCAAAATTTTTAGTTAAATTTTGCTAAATTATTTTATCGATTAAGTTTTAATAAAATGTGCTAGTATGGCTACTTCGATAAAAATATGATATAGTATAGGTAAGTTTGATTCAATACAGAATTATATCTAGTGACAACATCGCCTAATTTATCCATAATAAACGTCATATTGTACTCATTGAAAAAAATATTGGATAAGGATTAATATCTTTTTCTAAAGTAGGCTGCTTGATCCACCCCATTTTTACAGGCACGTCAAATAAACGCCCAGGTGCAAACTATAATTAATTGGCAACTCGGGTTAGAGAACATTAATGATGCCATTTTCCTCGGCACATTATTGTTAAACAGATAAACAAACTGGATACCGTGCCTTCTCATTATACTACTAGAGGGGAGTAGCATAAAATTGTTCAACTTCTTCACGCCATTTTGGTATAAACCTAGCTCTGTTCTGCCTTCAATAGTTGGAGTCAGTTCCCCACTAGAAAAACTATTTTTTTGTGAATAAACAAATTGTTCTTGCATAATATTTAATTACCAATAGTTGGTATACTATGGTATAATTTATTTATAATTGTATCTTAATAAGTATCATCTACTTTTAACGTTGCTCCTAAAGCGTCTACAGCACCTGAACAAGCAGCTTCTACCCCTACATCAACATGCTATAGAAGCATATCATTATTTTGGGGATTTATATCCGCTACTTCATAGCATAATAACTGCATCATCTCTGTATTACTACTTTCTTTTGCTAAATCTACAGCTGTCTTTCCGTCGTTATTGCGGATAGTCTTATCAGCTCTATGGTCGAGTAGAAAATTAATCATTTTTGGATGCTTTGCATATACTGCAGTTATTAGTGCTGTATTTCCCTCCTTATCTTGAAGATTTACTTTAGCCCCTTTCTTTAGTAGTGCATTAGCCATTTCTTCATTATTGTGTTGTGCTGCCCACATTAGAGGTGTATTCTCATTAGCATTTGTGAGATTTACATCAGCTTCATATTTGAGTAGCATCTCAACTACGTCTGTACGATTATGTGCGACTGCAAATATTAGAGCTGTCTCTCCCTTTTCATTTTGGAAATTTACATCAGCTTCGTTCTTACATAATAACTGAACTATGTCTGTATAACCATACTGGGCTGCTATAATTAGAGATGTATTCCCTTTACTATTTGTAGCATTTACTTCAGCTTCACACAATATTAGTAACTTAACTGTCTCTAAGTGTCCGCTATGGGCTGCACACATTATAGCCGTATTGCCTTTATCACTTTGAAGATTTACGTTAGCTCCTGCAAAGTATAACAACTTAACTGATTCGTTGTGACCCTCTTGTGCTTCAAACATTAGAACTGTTGCTCCATGTATATTTTGAGCATCTATCAAATCTTGTGTTTCGAAGTTCTTTAATACTTCCAATTTTCTATCACAGGTTGTACGAAATACATCCTGAAATGCCTTTTCGTCTTTCATATAACTATTCCACCTATAAATATTATTAATAAATCAATAACTACTAAAGTCTTACTAACATAAGAAAGTCTTAGCCATAACTATAATTATGACTAGTCTTTTTAGGCTAGTTATATATATCTTATATTACACTTCTCCAAAATTAATTAGATTATAATCCATCACATAAATTTTCCTAGTTTCATATAATTTGTTGTTTTGTTAATATTTTTCTACTATATCCTCCCTCCATTGTCAATCCTTAGTTTCATAGCAGTTTATTGATAAAAAGAGTATAGATTGCAATTTTATCCTCTTGGCATTTGTAAATTATACTCAACATAATTTACCATTTTTTTTCTCATAGCGTAAGTTTTGTAGTAATGAATTAGCAGCAATGGTTGGAATAGCACCATATGCACGTGATAGTGGCAATAAACAAGGACAAAGATTTATTAAAGGAGGTAGGAAAATACCACGGGATGCTCTATATATGGCAATACTAGCAGGCAAAAATGGCTTTCAATATTTAAAAACTTTATATGACAGACTTGTTAATAATTTGAAACCTAAGAAAGTTGCTATAGTAGCTATGTATGCGTAAATTACTTGAAGTTTGTCATAAGCTTATTCAACAAAAACGCTTATTTGTTGTTAAACAATAATATTTTTTATTGATATAAAATACAGATAAAAAATATTTATTTTTTTAAAGATAATTGCTGTTGACAGATCAATTTTTTCATAATACATTTAACCGACCCGAGTTGCCAATTAATTTATAAGAGCAGAGCTATGTTTATGAACGTTTGAGGTTAATTTGTAACATTAAAACACTCAATAAAAACTATATTTTTTAGAAATATGTTTGTATTGAAAATGTTTTAGTATCGAGTCTCACATGGAATCAGCTTTAAGTATAGCTTTTGCCAGTATAATTAATTGGCAACTCGGGTTAATAAGTAAAATGAGGTTATATTCAATAAAAATGTTTTTAAGCTTTCTATTATAGATTTTCGTATTTGGCTTCATCTTGGATGTACTGAGGAAGAGAAGGTTCATCCCCAAATGATTAGTTTCAATATTGACTTGTGTTTTAAGGTGTGTCCTCAAGGTGCTTATACAGATAAGCTAAAGGATGTTGTTTGTTATCTTAAGATAGTTGAGTTAATTACCGTTTTTTGTCAAGGAAAGTGCTTTAATGTTGTTGAGCATTTGACAGAATCTATTTATAAGGCAATTTTTGATTACTTAAATTCATTCCAACATCTAATCCAATCAATTAAAATTGAGACTCGTAAAGTTTCTCCTCCTGTACCCAACATTCATGGGGGTATTAGTTGGACGCATTACATTAATTTTATTAATAGACCTCTTGCGAAATTCGCTTATGCTAAGGAATTTGTAGGAAACACGGAATCTCGACCCGCAGCGTACTCAAATGTACGTGAGGAGCAGAGTACCGGTATCACGCACAAATTACCAGCAGAAGTAGAATTACGCAAGAGGTCTAATGAGGATGCGTGATGATTTATATAAGCTTGGGATCAAATTTAAGTAATCGTCTCGATAATTTATGGGCATCTGTTAACTTAATTAGGCAATATTGTTTATCAAATATTAGATGTTCTATCATTCTTGAAACTAAGGCAATTTTACCATGTAACGCTTCTGATGACTGGGATAAGCCATTTTTAAATATGATAGTTGCTGGAGAGACAAACTTATCACCAACAGAATTATTGCAATCATTGCAAAATATAGAAATAACCATAGGACGTCCTAGAAAGCATGAACTATGGGCCCCACGTATTATTGATTTAGATATTTTGTTTTATAACGATCTAATTATAAACACAAAGTATCTTGTTATTCCCCACCCTAAACTGGAAAATCGTGATTTTCTCAAACATCTATTAGCATTAATGGGTAAAGAGCCATGGAAATTCCAACCAAGTATAGAGAACTCTTTTATAAAAAGCTCTGTCTTAAATCCTCGGTTGGTAGGAATCGTTAATATAACTAAGGATTCTTTTTCAGATGGCGGAAATTTTTATGAAACAAATAAAGCTATAGAACAAGTGATAAAGCTTGTAGAAGATGGAGCTAGCGTTATTGAAATTGGTGCTCAATCAACAAGGCCTAATGCAACTATTCAACCTATTGAATCTAAATACGCTAAGTTAGATGAAGTGTTAGAGGAACTAGCCCCTATTATTACTGATAAAAAGATCGATATAAGTGTTGATACATTACATCCTTTTATTGCTGTAAATCTTATAGAAAAATATCATATAAGATGGATTAATGATGTTGGTGGAGGGTTTGATGATAACACATTAAGGGCTATAGCAAAAGCTGGTTGCAAATTTTGTCTTATGCACTCTATTACTATTCCACCAAGCAAAAATCAGATTATACCCTTAAACGTCAAACCAATTGATTATCTGATTCAATGGGGTAAGGGTGCTATACAAAGGCTTACTAAGCTTGGATTTACTCTAGAGAATATCGTTCTAGATCCTGGTATAGGGTTTGGCAAGACAGCTTATCAAAATATTGAAATATTAAGAAGTATAGATCAGCTTAAAAGCTTAGGTTCTTTGATAATGATAGGCCATTCTAGAAAATCATATATTCATGCTTTTTCTGAAGAACCCCATGCTTATGCTAGAGACATAGAAACAATTGGAGCTTCCTTGGCTATTAAAGATAAAGTAGATTTTTTACGAGTACATAATGTGAAAGATCATATGAAGGCTTTGGTTGCATATCACTCATCTAATAACGAGTAATGACATGATAAGCAAACAATCTATATCTATTATAGGAATCATGGCAGCAACAAAAGATGGGGTCATAGGACGTAATAATGCCTTACCATGGTATTATCTAGATGAAATCAAGCATTTTAGAGCTATTACCTGTTAAAAAGCGTGCAATAATGACCCACTAAATGGGTTAATGTGCGTTGAAAAATGACCCACCTAAGAAGTGGGAAAAGTAGTACGTTATTAATCCATTATTATCAACCTATACTTCTATTATTTTCAGAATAAATAATAGGAGTATAAAATCAGAGATGTTAATAATGGAAAGTAAGAGAAAGATATTAGGACGTTATCGTCGTGGAGAAGGTATACGTTCAATAAGTAGAGAATTAAATATATCACGTAATACAGTTAGAAGTATCATTCGTACGCAAGGAGAGATTAAATCTGATTATATACGAATAATTCAACCTATACCTAAACTCGGGAAATATATTGAGAGTCTTGAGAGGATGTTGCGGGATAATAAGAATTCAAAGCCTAAAAAAACAGGGAAAGCTTTATTTGAGGAGTTAAAGATTTATGGGTATCAAGGCAGTTACTCTGCTGTTAGTCGTTATATTAACACTTGGAATGATAGAAATTTTGAGATTAATATAAAAGCTTGCGTACCTTTATCCTTTGCTCCTGGGGAAGCTTACCAATTTGACTGGAGTAGTAAGCAAGTAATATTAGCTGGAGAAATAATAAATGTTAAAGTAGCTCACTTTGTTTTGTGTTATAGCCGTAAAAAATTTATCTATATTTATCCTACTGAAGCTCAAGAGATGGTATTTGATGCACATGTTAGAGCCTTTACTTTTTTTGGTGGTAGTCCAACTAAAGGGATTTATGATAATATGAAGACTGCTGTCAGTAAGGTTTTAAAAGGCTCTAATAATAGAGAATGGAATCCAAAGTTTGAAAAGCTCTGCGCACATTATCTCATTGAACCGATAGCATGTTCTCCAGCTCGAGGTAATGAAAAAGGTAGGGTTGAGCGACAAGTACAGATTGACCGGGAACAGTTCTTTACTCCTATGCCAAAAGCTTTAACCTTGCAAGAATTAAACGATATATTAACCAGCAGATTAGTTACTTATAATAGCTCTCATAAACACCCCGAATATAAAGATAAGACTATAGATGAAGCATATCAACTAGAACGTAATTTTTTAGTATCCGTGCCTGTATTATTTAACGGTTGCAAAGAAATAGATATCAAGGTTTCTATTACTTGTTTGGCTAGATATGAAAGCAATAATTATAGCGTTCACTGTAGTTGTGCTGGGAAAATAGTACAATGTAAGATATATGCTGAACATCTAGTATTTATTTATAATGGTCAAGAGGTAGGTCGTCATAAACGGAAATTTACTAAGGGAGAAACTTGTTATGACGTCAATCATTATCTGCCAATATTAAGGTATAAACCCGGAGCATTAAGAAATGGTGAACCATTCCTTAATATGAATTTACCAGAAGAGCTCATAGAAGTTAGAAGACGTCTTGAGAGCAGCCCAGCAGGTACAAGAGATTTTGCTCATATATTATCGTATATAGCAATGGAATCCATAGAAGCAGTAGTATCAGCATGCACCCAAGCACTAAAAATAGGAACTGTTAGTAAGGAGGTAATTTTAAATATTATATTACACGTCAATTCGGGATAAGGATATTGAGAACATGTAGATTAAAATCAAATTTTGTTGAAGGTTTATTTTTCTTTAATGAATAAGCAACAAGAGTAGATAATATATGGACAAAGGCATTTATTGGTGATCTATGTCTAGTATGTTCAAGGTTCATTTTATTTTTTAGATAATCAAAAACTGTTTCAATTAAGTTACGCTTTCGAAGTAAGATTTTTTCTTTCAAATCCATTAATTTATTTTCCATATTCTTCTTAATTCCATGAATCATTTTTAAGCCTCTTTCATATAAATTTAAGAACAAATTTTGCTTAATATAACCTTTATCAGCTGCTATAATTCCAGTTAATCTTTTTGTTAACTCCGGTACTGGAACCCTATCATCTACATTGCCTTTGGTCACTTTTAATGCCATAAACTCCCCTTTATTATTGATTATTACATGTAATTTAAAACCATAAAAATACCCCATAGAGGATTTACTATGTTTGGCTAATCCTTTAAAAACTTTATTGCTATAACGCCTTTTATTGTGACAAGCTTTAATCGTTGTAGAGTCAATAAAATAAATACCTGTTTCCTCACCAAACAACAAATGAATCAACATATTTAGCGGTATGAATAATCGTGCCATTAATTCAACAAATCTATTATAACTCAAGGCTTTAGGGAAATCATCCTTATGCATGCACTCTATATAACTTTTATAGAAAAATTTAAAATTCTTAGCATAGGATGTATGAAACATAATTATTATTGTTAACATTTCACTTAAACTCATGCTACAACAGCGATTTCTCTGCTTATTTGATGGTAATAACTTTCTCTGTTCATACTCCAAATAAATTTTACAAAAATCATCTATAAAACTATATAATTCTGTGATATCTTTTTTCATGCCTGTAGTTTGTTTTTTTGTTTAAAAATATAAATACTGCAGGCACTCCTTTTTGACAATCCTTTTATCTATTACTATTTCATCTATATCTTATCCCGAACTGACGTAATACCAGTTTTGTTCATATGCTGAGAGGTTGCTTAATGAATTAATTTTGCTAAATACAAAAGTAAAGCAACCAATAGACATTGATGTAGTAAAAAAAGGCATCTACTATGCTAAAAAATATCATGGCAGTCAAATGAGACAATCCGGCGAACCGTATTATTCGCATCCAATAGAGGTGGCTTATATGGTTGCCCAGTACACAGCCCTAAAAATTCCAAAATATTTCAGAACTGACATGATTGTTACCGCATTACTGCACGATACCATTGAAGATACAAAACTGACCGAACCTATGATTGCCTATATCTTTGGCAGTCAAGTGGCTAGTCAAGTGGCTAGTCAAGTGCAAGATTTGACTAGGGTTAAGCCTCATGGCAAGATTAGTTCGGCAGAAACATTAAATATATTATTTCAACAAAAAAAACATGATGTAGCACTGATTAAACTTTTTGATAGAAAGCATAACTTGCAAACAATTG